>JAHCHD010000077.1 GCA_026129915.1 Bryobacterales bacterium | reverse complement strand
TCCGTCATCTTGCGCACCACTTCGGGGTTTTGCCCGGCCACGTCCTTGGATTCTCCGGGATCCGCCTGCAAGTCGTAGACCGCCAGCTTCCCGCCGAGTCCACTGCGAATTCCCTTCCAGCGACCCATCCGCACGGACTGTTCGATGGTACGGGCGGAGAACTGCTCCCAGTAGAGCGGCCGGTCGTAGTTCTGTTTTGCCTTGCCCAGCAGCGTGGGTGCGATTGAGATGCCATCCACGTTGGGCGGGATGCCGCGCAACTCCGCAAGGTCAGCCAAGGTGGGGAAGACATCCTGGAAACTCCAGGGCATGTCACTCACGCTTCCAGCCTGCACCTTGCCGGGCCAGCGAGCCAGCATCGGCACACGGAGGCCGCCTTCATACGGTGAGCCCTTCTTGTCGCGATAGGGTCCCATGGAGCGAAACTCATCGAAACCGGAGACTGCGCCGCCGTTGTCGCTGGTGACAAAGACAAGCGTATTCTCGTCCAGCCCGCATTCCTTCAGTTTGGCCATGATCTGGCCAACATACCTGTCGAAGCGCGTCACCATGGCAGCGTAATGCTTGGCCTCTTCCGGCCAGGGCTTGTCAGCATAGGGACCAAGCTCAGGCGCTTCAAAAGCGGCATGGGGCACAGTGGGCGTGAAGTAGAGGAAAAAGGGCTCGTAGCGGTGGCGGTCGATGAAATGCAGTGCCTCCCGTGCCATGAGGTCAGACGCATACTCGCGTTTCTGCCCGTTGCGGTTGCCTTTGAGGGGTTCCCTGGTCTTGTTACGCCAGAGATACTGCACGTAGTGGCTGTGTGCATGCTGCTGGTTCAGGAAGCCGTAGAATTCATCGAAACCGTGATCGTTGGGCAGGCCGGTGGTGCCTGGCTCGCCGAGGCCCCACTTGCCGAAAATGCCGGTGGCATAGGCGCGGGTTTCGTCGAACGCACCACGCCATTCCGGACCCTTTAGCATGGACGCGACGGTGTGATCCTCGGCACGCAACGGCACGCGCCCGCCATTGAGAAACGACATATTCGCCCGGATGCGCGTGTGGCCTGTGTGCTGGCCTGTCATCAGTACGCTCCGCGAGGGTGCGCAGACGGAGGCGCCTGCGTAGCAATCGGTGAAGCGCATGCCCTCAGTCGCCAGCTTGTCCATGTTTGGTGTGAGGATGTGCTTCTGGCCGTAGCAACCCAACTCGTACATTCCCATGTCGTCGGCCATCAGGAACACGAAGTTGGGGCGGGTGTCCGGGCTTTGGGCTCGGGATATCCCACCAAAGGCAAGGGTGGAAAGTGTAAGCAGATCACGGCGTCGCATTGGGGACGGACTCTCCTCGCACTTGAATCGACTTTTGATCCTATCAAAGCCGGGAGCTGGATCCACTGAGACTCGCTATACTTCCCGTAACGTCTGCCTCACGAAAGGTCATTGCTACACCATGCAAACTTCCGCCATCTCACGCCGGCTCTTTCTTGCCTCGGCTGCTGCCCCACTTCTGCGTGCGGCCCCGTTTAGCAAGCCCATTGGCATCAATCTTTATACGGTACGGACGTCGCTGGCCAAGGATCCGGAGGCGACCTACAAGGGATTGGCCGATCTCGGAATCACCCAGATTGAGGTGCGCGCGGTGCAACTGCGTGAACATGCAAAGTTCATCCGCGCAGCCAAACTTCAGCCTGTGCACATGTTTGTTGACAACCCCGTGATTACCGGAGATTGGGAAGCTGCTCTGGCTCAGCAGCGGGCAATGGCGCGCCGCGCGAACCGGCCGGAGCCTCCCGCCGATGGCCCCCGCCCCACACTGACGGAGATGGCCTCCCTGGCCAAGGAATTCGGCATCAAGCGTCTCGGCCTAAGTTACTTGAGCCCGAACGAACGGCCCCAGGCCATCGCCAAGATCAACGAGGCGGTGGAGGCCCTGGACAAACAGGGAATGGGATTCTACTATCACAACCATGCCTTTGAGTTTGACGCCTCGCAGGGCAGGAGCTTTTTTGACCGTCTGCTGGCGGATGGACACCCAAAACTCACCATTGAGCTGGACGTCTTCTGGGCCACCATCGGCGGCGAGGACGCTGCATCATTGCTAGGCAAGTGGAAGGGCCGCGTGGCCTCTTTGCACGTGAAAGATGTCGACAAAGCGGCGCCCCGCCAGAAGAACGAAAGCGATATGCCGCCTGCTGCATTCAAGGAATTGGGCGCTGGCATCCTCGACTGGCCCAAACTGCTGCGGGCCGCAGCAGATGCCGGTACCGATTACTACTTGATCGAGCAGGACATGACGCCGGGCGACCCGTTGGTGAGCGTGAAGCAGAGCGTGGATTTCCTAAAGAGCGTGAACCTCTAGATTCCGTATCCGCTACTCATTCAGGGGTAGCGGGAGGAAATCCTGGTCGAGAATCATTTTCTCCTGCAACGCTACTGTGAGCATGCGCTGCACCTCGCGGAGTTCGGGCTTGCCGGCTAGGTTCTGGAACTCCTCAGGGTCAGCATCCAGGTCGTAGAGTTCCAGCACGCGACGCTTGCTGTAGTAGGCATGGTCGAACTTCGGATCGAGGCGTCCCCAGAGATGTTCGTCGGTCATCTCCAGCCAACTGCGCTCGGTGTAGCTGTCTACCGGCGCATAGGGCACTAGTGGCGTGCAGTTGTAGATGAGTTTGTAGCGTTCGTTACGGACGCAGCGCGAGAAGTCAAAGGTATGCGTGGTGGTGGCCTCCTGCATGGGGCGATTTCCGTGGGTAAGCCGCTGCGCGAACACCAGATCGCGGTGGAGCTGGGTGCGCCCGGTGAGCAGGGGAAGGAAGCTCTTGCCGGAAACTTCTGGTGGCGTCTGCACACCGGCGGCCTCAAGGAAAGTGGGCATCACATCTTCGCCCGAGACCAGAGCGCGCGAGGTGGAACCGGGCCGGATGCGACCCTTCCATCGAGCCAGAGCGGGGACATGCAAACCAGGATCGTAGAGTGAGCCCTTACCATGTGGCAGCGGCACGCCGTTGTCGCCAAGGAACACGATAAGGGTGTTGTCCTCACCGGCACGGCGGGCAATCACATCCAGCACTTTCTGGAAGTCCTGATCGCAGCGGCCAACTTCGTCGTAGTAGCGGCGCAGGTCTTCTCGTACGCCAGGAAGGTCAGGCAGGTAGCGGGGGACGGGCAGCTTGGACGCGTCGTGGCCTGGAGTAAGCGCTCCGTCATCCCACTCGTGGTGAGGATCGCGGAAATTCACCCACAGGAAGTACGGCGCAGTGGCGGGCTTCCTGTCGAAAAACTCACTGATCTTCCCCAAGGTGTGGGGGATGTCGTTGGAGATATCTACGAAGTCGAGAGGCTTCCCAAAATTGCTGAGGTTCTGCCGCGCATAGATGGGTCCACTTACCGGGCCAGTTGGGGAGCCGTCAAGGTGATGGTTGCGGCCCACGACACCGGTGAAATAGCCGGCTGGTTTCAGAAAGTCCGGAATGGTGCGGATGCGCGCGGGCAGGGGTGCGGAGAAGCGTCCCATATTGGCGGCAACAGGCGAGAGCCCACTCAGGAAGGCGGCGCGGGACGGCACACACTGCGGAGCGGCGCAGAAGAACCGGTCGAGCCGCATGCCCTCTGCGGCAAAACGATCGAGATTGGGGGTGCGGATGACGGCATTGCCGTAACAGCCGGTGAACTCGGCCGAGTGATCGTCGGAGAGGATCAGGACCAGGTTTGGCCTCTGACCTGTGGCTGTCTGAGTGGCGGATGCGTTGGGAGCCGACACTGGCAGTGCGGCTCCGGCGATGGCGCTGAGGCCTAGCTGACGGCGAGTGAATGATGTGGACATGGTAGTGCGGGCTCCTTGCTCAGGGTTCGCAGCCATTGTATCTTTGCCGCCAATTCCGTTTGATGCGACTGGCTGGGAGGGCGGTGAAGCTCCACGGCACTGTGACTGACAGCAAAGTAAAGCGTGGCCATCTCACGGCAATGGCCCAGAGGCTCTCACCCCTGGGCCATCAGATTGAGGATGGTTGTTGGTTGTTAGAACATCAGCCGCAATCCAAGCTGCATCGATCGGTTGCCGCCAGCGCCGCGAACCAAGCCGAAGTTAGGGTCGTTGACGTTGGTGTTGGGGTTGTTAAGCTGCCAGCGCGGTGAATTTGGCAAGGCAAAGGCCTCCGCGCGAATTTCCAGCTTGAAGCGCTCCGTCACCTGGACGTTGCGGAAAAGCGAGGCGTCCAGATTATAGAAGTTCGGTCCGGATGCGGCGTTCCGGCCCACGTTGCCAAAGGTATTGGCCGCGGGAGCTGAGAACACGCTGGTATCGAACCAGGGGCTGTCGTTGATGCCGCCAACAACCCGGAATGCGCCGTTGACGTTGGGTGTCTGCGCGTTGCCCGGAGCGTTGTTGGGTGCGGTGGAACTGAAGTTGATGGCGCTACCGCTCATCATTGTCAGAAGGCCGTTCAGTTGCCAGCCTCCCAGGGCCCACGCGCCCGCGCCCGATTGCAAATAACGCCTGCCCTTGCCGAAGGGCAGTTCGTAGATGTAGCTCTGCACGAAGGTGTGGCGCCGGTCGAAGCCGGCACGTGCCCAATTGCGTTCGGGGTTGATGTACCAGGACGGTCCGCCGTTGTCATCTCCCATATTTGCCATGGCCCGGCCCCAGGTGTAAGCCGTGGTGATCATGAAGCCGTTGGAATAACGCTTATCCAGCTTCACCTGCATGGCGTTGTATTCGTTGTCACCGGCGGCGAATCGGAAGTTGTTGTTCACGTTGCGCCCATACTTCACGAAGTAGGGACGTCCGGCGGCTCCCGCACCCAGGATGTAGCCAGGGTTGAGGTCCCGTGGCATGGGCACATGAACGCCCTTGTTGCCAACGTAAGCTAGCTCAAACATGAAGTTCTTGGGAAGTGCGCGCTGGTAAGCCAGGTTCCAGGATTGCACGTAGCCTTCCTTGAAATTCGTGTCGATACCGTCATACACCTGGTTCTGCGGGTTGGTAATGATTCCCGAGTCAGGAATGGTGGCAGCAATCGGCGCCGGGAAGCCGTTTGCCATGGAGGCGATACGACCGTCCGGCAGAATCGCGGGCGAGAAAGAATTCAGGCCGTTGAAGGTGTTGTTCTGCTTCACCGGGAAGTTGTAGGCATAGGTATTGTCGGCAAAGGGCAGGAAGCTCATGCCGAAGCCCATACGGAAGACGTCCTTTTCGGAGAAGCGATAAGCGATGCCAAGGCGCGGGCCGAAGTTCCGATAGTTGGGCTTCATCCCGAGGTTCATTGGAACGTTGCCATAGCCAGCAACGGAAAGCTCGTTACGATCGGCATCGTAGTTGGAGAACCCGCCCTTTAGCCGCGGGGTGGCGGGTTGGTAGTGCTCCCAGCGCACCCCAAGGTCGAGGGTGAGTTTGGGACTGAGTTGCCACTTGTCATGGAAGAACAGGAAGTACTGCGTCTGACGCCATGCGGGGAAGATTACGGCCAGGTCGCGGCCGGTATCGTTCGGCAAGTCCAGCAGGAACGATGCAAACGCATTGGCGAAGCCAGCGGCGGTGGAGTTGCCTTCGCCACAGTTGCTGGTGCAACTGGTTTGGCCTTGGCGGAAGCGAAAGATGCCGCGCGGGTTCTGGGTTTGGGTCTGGAGCAGATCGTCGCGCAGGCGACGGACATCCGCGCCGAACTTGGTGGTGTGCGAACGCCAGGTCTTCGTCCAGGTGTTCACCAGGTTGAAGTTGGTTTCTGAGCGGATCCAGGGCAGCGAAGCTGAGTAGCCAACAACGGGATTGGAGAATCCAGTGATGTCGATGTTGGCAAGTCCGCTCGTCCACGCATCGAGATTGACACCTGGAATGCCAATCGCGTCACTGGCATTGGTACCGTAGTCCACCTGCTGCGCATCGTTGCGATAACGATTTACACCCAGCCGGAAGTCTGCAAGCAGGGTGGGGCTGAAGGTGCGGTTGTAGTTGAGTGCGCCGTTCTGGGCTTTCTGGACGCCACTGCCGCTGAAGCCGCCACCGTGGGGTCCGCCGGCCGCACCGAAGGAAGGCGGGTCGAACACCGTGGGACGCTGAAAACTGTAGCGCACGCTCAAACGGTCGTTGTCTGAGGCGTTATGGTCCACCTTTACGTCGAAGCTGTCGGTATCTTTCACAAGGGTGGAGTTGTATTCGTAGTTGATGCCAGTGCCAGGCAATGTGGGCCCGGGCAGCAACCCCAGAATCCGGCTGGAGACCGGGCTGATCCGCGCGTTCGGGATTCGGTTTCCAGTGAAGGGTACGCGACCTGAGCCAGTGCCAGTGCCGGTGGTGGGGTCGTAGATCAGGGTTGCCATTCCCGAAAAGTCGCCCGAACGGAAGGCCGGGGTGGGAATGGTGAGCCGGTCGGTTTGCCCACGACGGTCCGTCACGCGGAGGTAATCGCCGAAAAAGAAAGTCTTGTTGCGGATAATGGGTCCGCCGAAGGTGCCGCCAAAGTAGTTGTAGACAGTGCGGGGTTTCGCAGTGGTGAGGAAGGCTTGGGCTGCCAGTGCGCTCACGCGGTTGAAGAGAAACGCGCTACCGTGAAACTCATTAGTTCCCGATTTCAGAAGCACGTTGGTTACCGCGCCGCCGGCGCGCCCCAGCGAGGCTTCGTAGTTGCTAGTTGTAATGTCCACTGTTTCCAGCGCCTCGATCGGAGGAATGAGTGCCGTAAGCAATCCAGTGCGGTGGTTATTGTCGATGCCCTCCAACTGGACGTTGTTGGCTAGGCGCGATTGGCCATTGACCTGCGTGGACAGGCTGTCCTGCGCATTAAAGAATACAGAGTGCGGGCGGAAGGCTCTGGTGGTACCAGGAACCAGATTGAGCAAGTTCTGAAAGTTCCGGTTCGTGCCAAGTGGCATATCTGCCAGTTGCTTTACTTCGATCTTGCGACCGGTATCTGTACGGTCGGTCTGGAGGATGGCCGCTTCCGCGGAGACCTCGATACTCTCGGTGACATCGCCGGTCTGCAACTGCACATCGACGCGCACGGTTGTGTTCACAAGAACTTGGACGTCCTGGCGAACGGTACGCTTGAACCCGGTAAGTTCTACACTCACGGAGTATGTGCCGGGCGCGAGATCCGGAAAGGCAAAGTATCCAGCCGTGGTGGTGTCGGAAGCGCGGCTGATGCCCGTGGTTTGTGAGAGAAGGGTGACCCTTGCGGCGGGTACGGTTGCGCCGGTTTGGTCAGTCACCGTTCCCAGCAGAGTTCCCGTAACAGCCTGCCCAAAGGTGATGGCGGAAACGAGTATTAAAGGGAGAAAAAGACGAAAAACTACTATTAGTGTCTTCACAGACAACCTCCTGAAAGCAGCCCGATTGTATCTGACTTCCGAGATGGAATCAATACTTAGTTTGTAATGAAGTGGCTCGATAGGTATCGTGGGTTACCACGAACTTCATAGCTGTCGCCAGCTTATGTACTTTTGTATATCTTGCTGTAGGGCGATGAGTTTCCGCTGAGTGATGTATCCCTAAAGCGCTGGCCGAAATGTCGGCTATGAGAGGAGTAGGGTGTTCTTAAATGGTGATAAGACAAGCAACTGAAAATAAATTGGTTAACTAAAGATGCAGCTAAACTGTACTGAATCGTTTTGTAATGCAATAATCTACTAGTCAGTAAACGAAGAATGAGTGAAGGTCTAGAAGGATGAAAGTAGATTCATGTGACAAAAATTGGCAGATTAACCGGAGGGTGGTGTGGTTGGAGTGAAAACGGGAAAGGGGCGCCGTATTGACGCCCCTAAGGTCGCTTGAAGTCTCAGGCTAGGCTAGTACTTTTTGTGCTGCTTCGAGGGCAGCGTCGTAGTTTGGCGCTTCAGAAACCTCGCCGACGTACTCAACATGTTGAATGACGTCGTTTGCGTCAATTACGAAGATGGCGCGGCTCTCGATGCGGAGTTCGTCGATCAGTGTGCCGTATGCACCGCCAAAGGAGCCCGCTTTGTGGTCGCTTAGCATCTTGATGCGGTCCACCCCAAAGCTGCTGCACCAGCGCTTCTGGGCAAAAGGCAAGTCCATGCTGATGGTGTAAATATCCAGACCCTCGAGTTGGGCGGCAGCATCGTTGAAGCGTTTGGTTTGGGCGTCGCAGACAGGTGTGTCGAGCGAGGGTACCACGCTGAAAAGGCGAGGGCGGCCACTTGTGTCGGCAAGATTAACTGCGCTTAGCGTCTGGTCAACCATTTCGAAATCCGGGGCTTTGTCGCCCGCTTTCAGCTCGGGGCCCACTAGAGTGAGCGGTTTGCCTTTCAGGGTTACGGCTTCAGGTCGTTTCATCATGTCTCCTTACATTACTGGGCTTTGAGTGGCGAGCGAATCGCTATTGTAGCAACGCCCGCAGTTGGGCGGAATCGCTCACCGGCAACTGGCAGGTGAAGTGTTCACAAACGAAGGCGGCGGGTGTACCGCTATCAGACTGCATGGCGAGCAGGGCTGGCGCCACCGAAGCCAGCTGCTGCCGGTTGCGCTCGTCGGCCAGCAGTAGCACCCGGTTAGGCAGAAAGCGCGCGTTCACCTCGCGCAGAAGTGCCTCCGTGGCCGGGTTGTCGCGGCCGCCGCTGACGACAATCTGTTTCGGTGTAGCCCGGTAGAATAGATAGGCCACCATCAACTGGGGCAGTGAAGACGGCGCGTCTGAAAGTCGCTGGCCAAAGCTTTTCAGGGCGCGTTCCGCGGTAGCGCGCAGGTCGTCGCGGCCGGTAATGGCGGATAGGCGCAGCAGGTTCAGTACAGCAACGGAATTGCCGGAAGGTTCAGCTCCATCGTAGTCTTCCTTCATGCGCAGGATAAGCGATTCGTCGCCTGCAGTGGCGCTGTAAAATGCACCACGTTCTGTGTCTTCAAAAAGATGAATCATGCGTTCGGTGAGGTGGAGCGCCATGACGATGTGGTTGGGGTCGAAATCCGCTTCGTAAAGGTCCAGCAGGCCTTGGGCGACACATGCATAGTCGTCGAGGAAGCCGTCGATGGCTGCCTCGCCGTCGCGCATGCGACGCAGCAGGATGCCGTGCGTGGAGTCGTAAAGATGAGTGAGGATAGCGGCGGCCGCCCGCTGCGCGGATGTTAGCAGCGCGGGTTCTCCAAGAATGCGTGCGCCCGCCGCGAAGGCAGAAATCATTAGCCCGTTCCAACTGCTAAGGACCTTATCGTCCAGGTGGGGACGAGGGCGCTTGTTGCGCATCGCCAGCACGGCTTGCTCGGCTTCGGCGAGGATGGTGCGCACTTCGTCGAGTGGCTTCTCGAAGCGGGCGGCGCATTCTTCGAGGGTTCGGGCGCGGAACAGGATGTTGCGGCCCGTGAATTCGCTGTGAGGGTCATGCGCCACGTTGCCATCGGGTGATGCCCCAAAACAGTAGGCAAACATGCCCGCGGTTTCCTCACCGAGCAGTGTGACGAGTTCGGCCTCGTAGGAATAGATGTAAAAGGCGCCTTCGCCCTTTTCGTGAGGGCTAGCAGGGTGGATGACGCTATCGGCGTCTTCGGCGGAATGGAAGGCGCCGCTGGCGTCGGTCATGTCGCGTTGCACGTAGCGGAAGATCCGGCGCGCCTCTTGGGCGAAATCCTCGCGGCCCGTGGCCTGGAAGGCTTCCAGATACGCAATGGCTAGCTGTGCCTGATCGTAGAGCATCTTCTCGAAGTGCGGCACAAACCAGTGCTCGTCTACGGAGTAGCGATGGAAGCCGCCAGCCAGTTGGTCGTTCATGCCGCCCGCGGCCATGGCTTCCAGGGTCTTTGTGACCATCTCCAGGGCCTCCTCGTCGCGATGAAGCACGCTGTAGCGCAACAGGAAGTTCAGTACGCTGGGCCGGGGAAACTTGGGTGCGCCGCCAAAGCCGCCAAGCTCGCGGTCAAAACCACGCCGGAAGGAATGGAAGCAGCTATCCACCACCTTAGGGTCAGCCAGGTAGCTGCTGCCTACGCTGGCATACTCTTTAAGCTGATCCATTACCTGCTCACTGGAGCTGAGGATGCGCGCACGCTCCTGCTTCCAGTGGGTGGCGATGTGGTTGAGCACCGTGCGGAAACCGGGGCGGCCCCAGCGGTCCTCCGGTGGGAAATAGGTGCCTCCAAAGAAGGGCTTGAGGTCGGGCGTCAGGAATACAGACATAGGCCAGCCGCCGCCGCCGGTGGTCGCCTGGACGAAGGTCATGTAGACGCGGTCGATGTCGGGGCGCTCTTCCCGGTCAAGCTTCACCGGTACGAAGGAAGCATTCAGCAGTGCGGCCAGTTCTTCGGTCTCGAAGGATTCGCGCTCCATCACATGGCACCAGTGGCAAGTGGAGTAACCCACCGAAAGGAAGATGGGCTTGTCTTCAGCGCGCGCCTTGGCAAAGGCTTCCTCGCCCCACGGAAACCAATCCACGGGATTGTGGGCGTGCTGCAACAGGTAGGGGCTTTTCTCTGAAATCAAGCGGTTATTGGGCATGGGTTCGCGGACGGTGTGTTCACGGAAATGCTATATCGGACCAAAAAGGTACTGTTTAACTATAGCAGCTACTCCGGTTGCTTGCCTCTACCGGGCACGAAGGCGCCACCGGCGGGCCGGGCGAACGCTTCGCCGATTGCTACATGCTTTATCTGATGAACCAGGTGGCGGGGCATCGTACCGGCCACCCCGTGGACCGGGCAGCGTACCAAGGTGAACAAGCGACGCGCGTGGCAAAGTGCAAGCAGCGAGGAGAAGGGCTTAAAGTGTTGAAAAAGGGATCGATGTTAGATTTTGGTGCGAGTGATTTTGCCGGTGTCCCTTGAAACGAGAGGCAGGCACCGGCTGGAAGGAGACTCAGACGGGACTGAAATGTGCACTTGTCACTAGTATGACTAGAGAGAGAAATGGAAGGATGTACTGGATTTGGGCTGCAACCAATCCGGGGTCCAGGTTAGGTTTCTGGCTGACATCGTTAAGGGTGCACGGCACAGACAGTTCGGGCGGCAGGTGGAAGCCTGCCGCCCTGAGTATCGTTGGTTCAGTGTGCGCTCACAAGTCGCTCACAGGATCACCGCTTTCAATTAGCGGCACCCTGGGGCACACGATTGCCACCTATCCGCCTGCCTCACTGGAGTCCCTAGCTGCCTATTGCGTGGGCGAACTGGTGCTTTCGCTCGGTACAGCCGGTTGCTCCACTTCGGGCTTAGGCGAGTACTGCTCCACGATGTTAAGCTTCACGGGCTGTTCGATGAACATAGGTGTCTCGCCACCCGTCAGAATCATCAGGCTGTAGCGTCCAAAACGGATTTCTTTGCCGACCTTGAATTTCAGCGTGGCTGTTGTCTGCTCAGTGATTTCGACTTTGAAGTCGTCCTTGCCGTTCGTGAGATACAGTTCGGCAACGTTCGCCTTTCCAAGGTTGTCGCCGGAGATCATCACCACATCGCCGCGCTTGGCTTCTTCCTTATCGAGGGCGCGCATCATGGGTACTCCGGACGCGGCAAGAAGCATCAGGGGCAGAGCCAGCACGAGAAGTAGTAACAGACCAAGAGACCGTTTCATCTTGTTTCCTCCTGATTCATCCTACCTCCGCGCAAGGTGAAAATCAATAAAAAAGACACTTTAGTCCTCTATTTTTCGAGCGGAACTGACGGGAGTTGAGAATCGACTGCATCGGAAGTGATTCCACGAACAATCGCGGGGAGAAAACAGGGTAAAGCGCAAGGAAAAAAGGAGGAGGGGCTGGGGTGGATGACGGGGCTCGAACCCGCGACAGCCAGAACCACAATCTGGAGCTCTACCAGCTGAGCTACATCCACCAGTCCGTTCTCTAGAATAACACGGGATCGAAGCGGATCGCCAAAACTTGAAACGCATGGGCCCCGCCGGATGATGAATCTGTGGGAAGTGAAATCAGCTGCAAATGTTGAACCTGTCGACTTGCACGACAAGCAAAGAAGCGGATGCGACAGTCTCAATAGGGTCTGACGTATGTTAGATTCTCGGTATCCACTGAAGACCGTATCCCACTAGCGAGGACGGTTACGTATTGCAGGAGATTCCTGTCAAAAATGGTGTGTAGAATCCGTGCCGTGGCTTCGCCGTCTGCTTACTGTTGCCTTGGCCGCTTCCGGCCTGCCGCTGCTCCCCGGCCAGCCAGTTACTGACGATCATGTCCCCGCCCAGGCCCGTATGGTGGCAGGCAATGTCCTGCACGCAGAGGGGGCGCATGCTGTGGTGGTGGACAGCGCTGTTGATACCACAGGAAACTTCTATGTCACCGGCTACATCGAGCCACAGGCGGGGACCGTACCGTCGCAGCCTTCAACAATCCCAACAGCTACGATTTCGCTTGGTGGCGGGAATCAGGATATCTTCGAAGCGCGCTTCCGTGCAGATGGTTCCACATTGGACTACCTTGCCGTAATCGGTGGGGCTGGCAACGACCAGCCGACCGAATTAGTGGTGGATGCTTCAGGGCGCGCGATCATAGCCGGCTGGACGGAATCCAACAACTTCCCTGAGGCCGCCAGTCACGCCGCTCACGGTTCCGGTGGTGGCCGCGACGCATTGCTACTCGTGCTCTCACCGTCGGGTTCTGCTTTCGAGAAGAGTGTGCGCTTAGGTGGCTCCGGAGACGACGAGGCTACTGCCCTGGCGCTGGCCGCGGATGGCGCGGTTGTTCTGGTGGGGAATACTACGTCCACGGCGTTCCCCGTAACCACTGGCGTTCTGCAAGCCGCCTATGCCGGGGATGGCGATGCGTTTGTGGCAAAGCTTGGCGCGGACCGGAGATCGCTCGAGTGGTCAACCTATTTCGGAGGCCCTACCCCAGATGTTGCGACTTCGGTGGTGATCGGCGCGGATGGAGCGCCCGCACTGGTGGGCGCTACCAATGCGCGTTTCGCAGCCCCGGTCGCGCTGGACGCTGGCTTGCCAGTGACCAATGGCTCATTTTCCACCCGTTACCAGGGAAAGGCCGATGGGTTTCTCTTCAAATTCTCCCCCGCAGGAACGTCGGTTGTCTTTGGCGGATACCTGGGTGGGAGCGAGCACGACGAGGCGCTACGGGTTCGGTTGACTACAGAAGGGCACTTCCTGGTAGCCGGAAATACGTTCTCAGTGTTTACTACAGACGCGCCAATAACCCCTCAGGTGTTTTACCCTTCCGTGCCTGCGCCGGACCCTTCCTTACCGCCTGTCTTCTACCGTCGCTTGGCCACCTTCATCACCGCGATTTCCGCCGACGGTGCACAGGTTCTTTACTCGCGTCTTCCGCGCGAATTGAGCGGTCATCTTGAAGATTTTGAACTTGCACCAGACGGCAGTTTGGCGATGGTGGTGGCGGACAGCGCCCGTGAGTTCCGCAATTTGTCGACGCCCGCTACTGACCTCGTTTCTAACCCTGAAGCCTTTTTGTGGGGACCCTGGACCTATGGCATGATGCTTTCACCCAATGCCACAGATGTCCGTTTTGTTACGCGTGCTCCGTCGGGCTTCTCGACGCACGTTCGCACGGTGATCCCAGGCGCAGAGGACTTGATCCACTTCGCCGGATACACGCGGGAATCAACGCGGGTATTGTTAGGACCTGCAACCGCCACCAGCCCTAGGGCCACCAATCCGGCGTCGTTGCGCAGCGCCTACCTGTTCACCCTGCGTACTGACGCCACATCCCGATGTCGGCCTGACGTGGCGGGCCTGCCCGATACATTCGCTACCGCGGGGGGTAGCGGAGTACTTACAATTAGCGCCCCGCCGGGATGCCCTTGGCATTTTGAATCCACAATGCGCCGGCTTCCCACAGTTGGATCGCTATTGCTGCCACTCACTGAGCCTGCGGCGGGCATTGGCAACGGAACGGTGGCCTACTCCTACCCGGCGCTGGATGCTGAATGGAATCTCAACCTGCGGGTGGAAGGCTCAATGGGTTCGTTCTCACGGTTGCAGTTAACCAGCCGTTGCCAACTTCCGACCCTATCACCACCAGCAATTTCCACAGGGCCCTTGGGCGGCACCCGCTCGGTAGTTGTCCACATTCCCGAGGGCTGCCCACGTATGCCGGTGGCACCGGTAACCGGGGGCGCAGGTTGGGTTGAGGTGACGGCGGAGACGGGGAGTACGGGTCCTTTCCAGGCCACCGTTACCATCGCGCCCAATACCGGCGTGGCGCGTGCCGAAACGATTCAGTGGGGCGGTTCCAGGCTTTGCGTACAGCAGGGCAGCGGCCAGGGAGGAGCCGTCCAGTTCTACGGGGGCCCTCTCGAGATTGGCCCGCAGGGCGGCACCGTTTCAATTCCTTTCCAACTCCAGGAGTGCAACTGGTCTGCGGCGTCGAACGTGCCTTGGGCGTCCGTTGCCGGACCCACGACCGGTTCGTCCTGCACAGGGGCCGTCGAAGTTTCGGTCGAGCCGTTCTCCGGCCAGGCCATTCGCGATGCCCAAGTCTTCTTGAACGGCGTGGCCATTGGCCTCCGTCAGTTTGGGTTTGATACAAGTCTGCCCGCTGAAGTGCGCGCGGTTTCCGACGGCGCAACGTTCAGTTCGTTCCGTCTGGCGGCCGGTGGCCTCACCAGTATCTTTGGGAACCAGCTTGCGCATACCGTGGCCCACGCAGAATCCATTCCGCTTTCCACAGCTCTTGGCGGCGTGCGGTTGAGGTTGGTGTTAGAAGGTGGCCGTGAAATCTTCGCGCCCCTCCTCTATGTGTCACCGAGGCAGATCAATTTTCAGATTCCCGACGATGTCCGTGGACGTATGCAGGTGAGCATCGTGGCTTCTGGTCGCGAGTCGAATACCTATCTGAGCCAGGAGGTGTACTCCGCCTTACCCGCTCTCTTCGAGGTGAGGGATGCCTTATGGACCAGGATTACGGCCGCAGGTTACGCCCACCTTGTTCTGCCTGACGGTACTGTGCGCCTCACCCCGCTGGACCAGTGTGACTTCCTTGGCAATTGCACGATGCGTCGTGTGGATCGTGGTCCCGCGGGCAGTAACCTGCACCTTGTGCTGTTCGGAACAGGCTTCCCGGCCGATGCCACCCTGGCGGAGTATCAGGGACCGATGTGGCAGCCAGGCTTCACCATCTCCTATGCCGGCCGCCATCAGGATTACGTCGGCCTGCAGCAAATCAACGTACGCATTCCGCGCGACGTCTACATCAACGGCGTGGCCATGTTTGATGTTGCCGTTCGGGGGCAACGTACGTACCAACTGCCCGTCCAGTTCCTGCCCCTTGTGGATTAGCGGCAACCATCACGTGTGTCGCCCAGCGGACTTCCTGTTCTCGCCTGCTAGGCGGTGTCAGGCAGCGCCGGCGGGGTTCTCAGTTGCTCTCTGTGATCGATCCCACTGTTCACCTCCGCGTTCCCTACTGTAAGCACGCAGTGGATGGGAAATGGTGGCGGTTACCAGCCGCTACCCGCCACCTGGTGGTTACCACGGAAGGAGAAGGAAACGTATGGTCCCCCAGATGATGGAAGCAAATCCCGCAGAGATGTTCGCGGGCAAGATGATGGACATGCTCAACGGCGCCGCGCTGGCTATGATGACCAGCATCGGCCATCGCACCGGGCTGTTCGACACCATGTCGATGATGCACCCCGCAACCAGTGTGGAGATCGCGGAAACCGCCGGACTCAACGAACGCTACGTGCGCGAGTGGCTGGGTGCGATGACCACCGGCGGAATCGTCATGTACGACCCGGAAGTGCGCACCTACATGCTGCCTCCGGAGCACGCGGCATTTCTAACCCGCGCCGCCGCGCCCAATAACATTGCTGCCAGCTCGCAGTTCGTTTCTGTATTGGGCGCAGTGGAAGACGGGATTGTCGACTGTTTCCACAAGGGAGGCGGTTTGCCCTACGAAGCCTACACGCGATTCCATGCCGTGATGGCGGATGAAAGCGCCCAATCAGTAGGTTGCAAACTGTTCGACTTCATTCTGCCGCTGGCGCCGGACGTGATGCAGAAACTGGAAACTGGAGCACGCGCCGCGGACTTTGGTTGCGGCATGGGCCGGTCACTGCGAAAGATGGCGGGAGCCTATCTGATGAGCGACTTCGTTGGCTTCGACATCTCGAAGGAAGTCATCAACACCGCACAGCGCGAAGCTAACATGGAAGGCCTGATGAACCTTCGCTTTCAGCAGCGCGATGTGGCTGCCATGGAGATGGATGAGGAACTGGATGTGGCTTTCGCGTTCGATTCGATTCACGACCAAGCCCATCCTGACCGCATGCTGACGAACATTTATCGAGCCTTGAAACCCGGAGGTGTGTTTCTTATCCAGGAGATCCAAGGGCACACCCACGTGCATGACAATCTGGAGCACCCGATGGCACCGTTCGTCTATACGGTTTCCTGCATGCACTGCATGAGCGTCTCGCTCAGTCAGGGAGGCATGGGCTTGGGTGCCGCGTGGGGCGAGGAATTGGCGGAGAGTATGCTGCTTGCCGCAGGTTTCAAGGACATCACGAAACACCGCGCTGAAGGTGACCTGATGAGCACCTTCTTTGTTGCGCGGAAGCCGAAGTAAGGCCGAATGGGCCGACAATCGGCTTGGGTACACCTTAAGGGCCAACGTGATGTCGTTGGCCCTTATTCGTTGCCTTAGCGCCCCGCCGTAGCCGGAATCACGGGTAGCAGGATGTGAGAGGGGCGCTGGGGGTCGAGATAGATCGTGTTGGTGGCCACGCGGGTACGGCGGTGGTTGTTGAGCGGTTCGCCGGTGTTAGGGTTGATATCGAACCGGGGGAAATTGCTGCTCGAAATATCCAGGCGCATGCGATGGCCCTTCTTGAACACCAGTGAGGTTGGATACATCTCGATGGTGAATTCATAGGGTTGGCCGGGCTGCATGGGTACCTGCTGCGAGAGTCCTTCGCGGTAGCGCCCTCTGACGATGCTGTCTCCAATGATTAGGTCCACGCCGTTCGGAAAATCGTTGCTGGGTGGATAGACGTCGACAAGCTTGGCGGTGAAGTCAGTGTCCGGCCCATCGGAAGCCGCCCAGAGCTTTACAACGAGCCGCCCGGTGACCTCAAGGTCTTCCGCGAGCGGAGGGGTTTGGAATACCACCACGACATTGCGTGCAGAAAGCGGCGTGGAATCGTTACACAGCCAGAAGTCCGGGTGGCATCGTTGGTCCGCCGCGCCTTGGAACATCAAGGTTCCCTCGGAAGAGATATTGCCGCCCAGGGTAGGCACGGGATTGGCCGGATCAAACTGAAATGAGATGGGAGCGTTCAAGCCTGGGACCGTGGTGCTTAGCTGGTTGCCAGTACTCAGGTAGTACGGCGTGTATTGCGTGCGGGCAAGTGGCCACTCGTTTTCGTTGCGCCAGGAGCCGCCCACGAAGATGCGGCCTTCGGGCGTCTTGTGGCCATCGCCGCCTCCCATCACGTAGATACGGACAGGGGGTTCCTTGTCCACGCCGTTCTCTTTGTTTCGAAGCCAGCGGTCGAACCAGCGCACCTGAAAGGCGGACAGATCCAGCGCGGCGTCGGGAGTGAACTGTGCCATGCCAGCATGGCTGAAGTTCTCGGCGCTATGGACCCAGGGGCCTACGATCAGCCGGTGCAGGCTCTGCTTGGCCTTGGTGAGTTCCACGAAGTTGAGATTGGCCACTGAAGTGCCCCACGAGTCGTACCAGCCGGTGGTGTGGTAGGCCGGGATGTCCTTGTACTCCTTGAGGTGATCCACAACGCTGGACCCGTGGTCGCGCCAGAACGCATCGTGGTCGCCGTGGCTCATCGCCTGAATCAGCCAGGACTCGTACTCTGGAGCGAACTTCAACGGCGTGGTGCCAGCACGTAAGGGCAGGGCGCGCACATACTGCTGAACCTGCTTGGCATAGTCCACTAGGGCTGGCGTTGCGCTGGGGTACACGGCGGCGCGTGCGGCGGCCGGCTCATCATTTGCAGTTAAGGTGGGATTGCCCAGGGTGGCAATCCAGTTAAACCAGCGCAGTTCGAACGCTCCGTTATGCCGCATCCCGTAGCGGCCAAAGTTCGACATGGCATTGCGCGGAATCATGGCCTTCAGGTTTGGAGCGCCGCCAATGGCCATCGCGTGCTGGGTGGCTCCGCCGTACGAGGAGCCGATACTGCCGATGTTTCCGTCGCACCAGGCTTGTTCGCCAATCCATCTCGTGGTGTCGAAGCCATCCTGCGGGTCGTCGCGGATGGGGACCCAGCGACCCTCTGACTGGTATCGCCCGCGGACATCCTGGATCACCACCGCATAGCCGGCGTCGAGGAACGGCTTGGCCGTGGCGGAGGCGCTCGACTTATTGTATGGGGTGCGCGTCAACACCACCGGAAACTTGCCTTCGCCCGCCGGCGTGTAAATGTCCGTGGCGAGTTTCACCCCATCTCGCATGGGAACCATCACCGTTATTTGGGCGAACGCGGCAATTGCGCAAAGAAGCAGGGCGAGCAGGCGACAGGTCATAGATCAGTCGATGTTACCAGATCGCTTGCAGGCCGCCATGACGCGCGCCTGCGTTGAGCCAGAAACCGGCTCATTCGCATTGATCAACAACGGCGCTGCAATTCAATCCGCTCGACGTCAGCGGCTACTCGGCACGCTGGCGCCTATTCGTCGCCGGTTGGCAGCGGTGAGCAGTGCGACGAGCCCGCCAAGTGTCAGCAGTATCGTGGATGGCTCTGGGATGCCGTTCGCGTATACGGCGAAGGCGGGGCCACCAGCGTTGGGTAGGGAATTCAGATAGTCTGCGGCCTCAAACACACGCCAATCACCATTCGACGAGAGCCAGTAGGAGAACTCATGTTGCTTGTTCCCGACATAACCCCACGAACCTCTGGTTTCCTCTAGATTGACCGCTGTCATCCAGATCCAATAGGTGCTTCCCGCCGACAGCATGGGGTTTTCCACCGAATTGAGTGTAACCATCGTGGAGGACGCTGGAAACGATTTTGCGAACAGCTCCAGCGTGGCGCCGGGTATTCCACCGCTATCTTCAGCCACACGGATCTCGTATTCGTTTGGCCCGGTAGCGTGCCAAATCGGCACTTGAATAGAGTGGAGTGATCCGTCGAAACCGGGGGTGAAACTTACGGCGATATCCTGCGAGAAAGTGATACTAGCCCTACCGATGGACCAGCCCCCGGAGAACGTGTCCTCGGGTTCAAAGGAACTGTAGACGAGGGTGGATGCCAATCCAGGAACTCCCGCAATCAGAGTAATCGCGCCGATCAAAGTGAGGACGATTAGGTGTCGTTTCATCTGTTTACTCCTGAAGGTGAATGCTGCCTGATCCATTGACAACCGAGAAGCGGCCCGGACCGGTGCGCGTCCAAGAGACATCGGTAGCGGACAACCGACATGTGCTACCGCGCTGTTGACCGCTTCACCTAGATCCGGTTGCTTAGTCGTCGATGCGCCATCAGCATTGGTCCTTACGACTCTAGGCAGGAGTCCCAATTCCATCAAGGAATTTAGCCGGAAAACTGCGGAAATTCCAGGAACCCCAACAAACGAAAAGGAAAAAGGTACGGGAACGCCGATCTCTGGCGATCACTCAGTGACGCTTTGCAGCGATCGCTAGCGATCCGCCGAGGGCCAAAAAACACTGCTATTGACTTGCTAATACTCTGATTTGGGCCGAGCGCGTACGGCAAATGCCAGTGCTGGATCGGACTCGCACTTGGCGCAGAGCCAACCAGAGGAGGACTCAGTTGTCGCCACTCTGATCGCAACTCGAGCGAGACCCTGGTTGTTCCCAATTCAAACGCCCAAGGTCACAAGCAAGTCGGGCGGGGCATTCACTATCCGGGGAGCCGCTTCAGCCGAGACCAGTGGACTTGTGACCGATGACACCGACGATAGGCTTCCGCCAGTGGGGCACGATGGGGAGACAAACGCTTCCAAGGGGTGCGCGGAAGTCAATCGTTACCCCAAGGCCGGACAGTTAGGGTAGTTGCTGGTTGCGGATACGACAAAAATGGGAGGCGGCGACGCGGATCGGGTCCGCCGATACATCTGCTTCGAGGGCAAAGCGAACGGCGACCTCCTGTGCAAGTGCCGCGCCAAAGGTTCCCAACTGCAGACTGTTGAGAACCTGGAGGGTACTTTCCGGCAGAAGGTGGACGAGAGTGTTTCTCCTTCCCGGCAACGCAACCCAAGTACTATTACCAGAATGCCCGTAAATCGAACGAATTGTAGCCTTATCGTCGTCCTTTCCGTGATAAGTTGGCTGCCATTGGGATTTCGGCTAATACCGTCTCGCGCAATTCAAGATAAATGGGACGGTCACACTTTCGGCCAACTCATTGTCTGGGTGGATCGGAATGAACAAACGATTTGCCTTTTCTGCAGGAGCGATCATGGGCGGAATGCTAAACGGGATTCTGGAAAAGTTCGATTTAAGGGGGCAGATTGCAGTTGAGAAGCGGGGAACGCAATTGGACCAGACGAGCTTCCGGTTCGGGAGTTTTGCGCTCCGCATCGACAGACGGGAACTGATGCGGGATGGCAAGCGCGTCGTTGTGTCAGCCAGGGCCGTTGATATGCTGATTGCTTTGGTACGAGCGGATGGGGAAGTCATCTCCAGGCAAGCGCTTCTGGAGAGCGCGTGGTCTGGGCGACGGATGGACGAATCGAACGTAACTCACGGTATCTCGGAACTGCGCCGTGTCCTCGGGGATAGTCCAGTTCGTCCACGGGTGATACTGACTGTTCCGAAGCGAGGCTATTGTCTGGCGGCGAGAGTTGCCGGGGAAACCGCGTGTGGCAATAAGCATCGATCGCCGCTGTTGCGTCCCTTGCTGAGTAAGGGGGCGTGGCGGTACATCGCGATTGTGCTGCTCTTGGCTGGTGCGGGCGTACTATACCCCTTCGCAGCGGAACGAAGCCGCCTGGTCACATTGCGGAGTGCCGGGACTCAGACGATGCAACAGACGTTCCTCACTCCGGAGGCTACCGGCTTTCCCCGGGGCCGCTAGATACCTCCGACGCTTCTTCCCGCGCCGCGCTGCCGGTTCGCTTCCGCCACCGCATGCGAGAGGCCAATTTGCCGCACTACTTCCTGGAATCGTGGCTCGTCATGAAGAGGGACGAAGGCAGTTTCGATGGCCGTATACACCATCTGGAAGGGTTTCGATCGGAGCCCCGCTTCCAACTCATCGAGGGCACGCTGATGTTCGTCGATCCACATGTTCCAGAGCGCGCGGTTGTAGCGGTTTACCTCTAGCGAGATGCCCTCGTTGACGTCATCAATGAGGGCATTGGCTACGCCATGTCGCCCCGACTTAACGAAGATTCTCCGGAGGCGATCTGTATATTCGAACTCCATCGCATCGGTCCAGCCGGTCCAGGCAGCGGTACTGGCCGCGCGTGCATTCAACACGTCGGCGTCGAAGCGATCCAGCATGAAAGCGCGCTCCATCCAAAGGAAAGCCTGAAAGGACTTTCTGCTAAGGGCTACTGTGGCTCGGGCCTCCTCGATCGCCTCCCTATTGCGTCCAGCGAAATAGTGAATCCCAGCAAGCTGCGACCGGGATTGGGGGCGTCTGGGGTCCAGGACAACGGCATGCTCGGCCTGCAACTGTGCTTCGGCGAGCCTGCCCTGCAGGCAGAGCCACTGGCTGTACCAGAGGCGGTGATGGATTTCATTGGGGTTTTGCAGAGTAGCTGCGCGTAGGTAGCTCCCGGCCTCCTCCCACGCCCACTCGCGACTCATCAGAATGTAGCCAAGGGTCGCCATGCATTCTGCGCAGCGAGGATCGCTCTTCAGCGCATCCCGAGCGAGTTCGGTGGCAATCGGAACCGGGGCTTTCGCGAATCGCGCCGCGGTCTCGGCAAGGGCTGCCTGTGCGGGTGGGTAGCCAGGGTGCAGAAGGAGGGCGCGTTCAAACAGTTCGACAGCCCTATCGCCCTCAGCCGGAACACCGCGCCTTGAGTAGAGAAGTCCCTCACGGACAAGTTCCTCAGCGCTATTTCGGTCTTGCCGGTCGTTGTACATCGTGATTGCCATGAAAACGAGGCAGCCGACAGTGGTAGCTACTAGTGACCAGCGCAGCCGCAAGTGAAGCCATGGCAAACGACGGCCTGATGCAGGTGCAGTTTCCGCCACCACCGGCACGGCCAGCCGGTATCCAGACCGGGCTACTGTGGCAATGTAGCTATCCCCACCGGGTGCTGGATCAAGCGCCTTGCGAATAGCCGCGATGGCGTGGGAAACATTGGAATCTTCAATTAGCGCGCCATCCCAAACGCGCATTTGAAATTCCTCCTTGGAGACCACCGCGCCACGTGCTTCAAGCAGCAAGGCGAGGCAACCCTTGGATCGCCAGCCCAGTTTAGGTTCCTGGTCGCGGATGGTTAACCGGCGCATAGCCGGATCGAAGACTGCATCCCCAAAGCGCAGGCGCTCTGCCGGGGGCACTACGCTATTGGGTGCGGCTTCCATCAGGTTCTAGTTACCTCAGCGCTATTGTAAGCGAACGTAATGGCCGTGGTGGACGAACGCGCTTGCCACCTATACTCATGGGAATATGGCGAACGTCTTCATTTCACACGCGTACACAGATTTGCCTCTGGCGCAGGCGATCGAGAAGCAACTTCTGGACAAGGGTCACACGAGCAGGATCCCACTTGGGGCTGCTGTCGCTGGAACCTGGCGTGCCAAGTACGCCAGGGCGCTGGCGGCTGCGGATGTACTGGTGGTTCTGGTGACTGTGGATTCGCTCAACTCAAAGAACGTACTGGGCGAGATCGGCGCGGGTCGTGTACTGGAACAACTGAAGGGGCTAATCATGCTTCCCGTCCTTTACGACGACATGGGAATCCCGCCGTTCCTTAGCGACATCTACTGCTTTCGATTGCGGGGTCCTGAAAGTGTGGATGCGCTGGTGGATGAACTCGACAAGGTGATTGTCGACAACGTAAACCTCACGCCGCGCGTATTTATCAGCCACAGACATAAGGATGCGCCAGTAGCAAGCGCTCTCACCAGCTTGCTGGAGCAGGCTTTCCACGTTCAGTCCAGCGATATACGCTGTACTTCCGTGCAGCCCTACATGCTTACT
>JAHCHD010000076.1 GCA_026129915.1 Bryobacterales bacterium | reverse complement strand
TGGCGAGACAGACTGTTCGCACGGCCCAAACGGCCCCGCACAGCACCGAAGGGCTGGCAGGTGAGGTCGGACGGCGACTAATCCGCAGGCTCTGCGCCGCGCGAGGTGACCAGGTTCGCGAGAGCTTGGTGGCCTTCGGTGGCCAGGGCGGTGGCGACTCCGGCGCGGTCTGCCTCAGCGCGGTTCTGGCTGACTTTCCATTTGCCTTCCAGATGAGTGAGGACGATTTCAATTCCTGAGATGGCGCGGAGTTGGGCGGAGACGAAGTCTTCGGGGGCGTCGGCAACTTGCCAGGGATGTGGGCGCGCGGCTTCCTGCGTTGCGGTGAGCGCTTCCACCTGGGCACGAAGCCAATGCGCATCGTCGTGCACTTGCGGGATGCCACGGGCTTGCACGACGACGTAATTCCAGGTGGGCACCACGCGGCCGTGCTCTGCTTTGGACGTGTACCACGAGGGGCTAACGTAGGCTTGGGGTCCTTGGAAGACAACGAGCACGGGGGTCGCCTGGCGGAGCGTCTCCAACTGCGGGTTGGCGCGCGCAAGATGGGCGCGCAGCACGCCATGGGGGCCCCCTTCCTCCACAAGAAAGGGGATTGGGTTGGCTTCCAGGCCGTTCGGGCCATGGGAGATTAGCAGGCCGAGCGGGTGTTTGCGGATGAGCGCGTGGAGTACGGCGGCGCGCTGCTCCTGAAACTGCGGTGGCTGGTACATGACGGGGGTGCTATCCCCTAGATTGGCAGAAGCGGGGCGACAGGGGGGAACAGCCAAATTAGCATCGCAGCGAAAGCGAAACCGGAGACAGCACGAAATGGCAAGCTTCCCTCAGAGGCATTGCATCGCCAGCCGTATTCCGGATGCGAGCGTGGATTCGTGCTCCGTCGCCGAGAGCCGGACGAACAACTCGCCAAGGCAAGCTGCCGCTAGACTGGAATCTTGGGCAACCCGTACGTTCGACTGACGCTGATCGCCGCCATTTGGGGCTCATCCTGGGTGGCTGCCAGCGCCTTGGCGCAGGACGGGGTGCCGGCCATCCACGCCAGTCTTGGGCGCTTCGCTTTCGGGTCAATCGGGTTGTTGATCGCGCTCGTGGGCGTGAGGCCTTGGCCCAGACCGTCGGGCCGGCAGTGGGTCCAGTTGGCCGCCATGGGATTCTTTGGCGTCTTTCTCTACAACCTATCGTTCTTCAATGGCCTCCGGACGGTGCCTGCGGGGCGAGCTTCCCTGATGGCTACGCTGCAGCCGTCCCTGGTGTACGTGTATGCCTGTGTCTTCTGGGACGAAAAGCCCACCTTGCGCAAACTGAGCGGCCTCATGTTGAGCCTTCTTGGGGCCTCTACCGTGCTGACGCAGGCAAGTCCGGAGAAGCTTTTCCGCACCGGTCTGGGCACTGGCGATCTCTGGATCCTCGGCACTGTGGTGTCCTGGGTGGCCTACACCCTAATCGGCAGACGAGTGACTGGGGCCTTGGATAGCTTGCCCGCTACGGCTTACGCCGTGTGGCTGGGCTTCGCGATGCTTCTGGCGTTCAGTACCGTGACTGGGGTGGGCCTGCCCCACTTTGCCAACACTTCGTTCTGGCTGGTTTCCGGCTATCTGGGGCTGCTGGGTACCTCTCTGGCATTCTGCCTCTACCTCCGCGGCATCAAGCAAGTCGGCGCTGCCAAGGCGTCGATCTTCATCAATCTGGTTCCCGTCTTCAGTGTCCTGACCAGCAACCTCTTATTGGGTGAACCCATTACCTGGCCAACGATTGTCGGTGGACTAACGGCCCTGGCGGGCGTGCGCCTGCTTACCATGTCAAGGTGACGCAGCGGCTTCCGATTCGCGGCAAGGCTGAACGTTCCTGTGTGGGAAGGCCCGGGACAGAGTGCCAACCGACAAGTTTCCGTGAGAGGAATCGTCAGGCCTCCCGTACCCAGGACGCGCGACTGAATCGGTGCTCCGTCCGCGGAGGGCCCGAGATCCCCGCTGTTGTCAGGCCTCAACTATGTTGGACGAGTTGTGCATGATGACCAGGTTCTCCACAGTGAGTTGGTATTCGCCACCTCCGGAGCTAACACTCATCGCATTGTAATGCCGTGAGTTTCGAAGTTCGGGGCATTTGTCTCCCCACAACTCGCATGTGTTTCGGCAGTCCGCCAGCCTTGCAGGTGCTTGCGTTGTTCCCACGTGTTCCCATGATTGACGATCGTGCCTGCCACGATGGGCCATGTGGTTGCCCGGAAACGTGACTGGCGCTCTCTTGAAGGGTTCGTGAGACGCTCGGGGTCTAGGGGGCCAGGGCGCGCAGGCTGTGGTGTGTTGGGATCGACCTGACCCTGCAGGCTGGCGCGCGTGGGATCAGTGACGCCGCGGGGCGGGGCCTGATGGTGCAAAGGGATCAGGCGAAGAAGAAGGTGAGCGCAGGTTCACCGCGAAAGACATGCAGGGCGGCTCTGGCCTCTGCCTGCACCCGGGGGCTCGCATCGTTCAGCCAGAGTGCTAGCCGACCGAAAGCTTCCTCGCGCCGTAGCAGAGCCACCGCCCGCAACAAGGTGGCGCGGCGTTCGGCGCTGGCTGTGTGGTCGAGCGCCTGCATGAGGAAGTCGAGCGCGCGGAGATTGCGAGATTCCCCCAGGGCGAGTGCTGCCTCACCGGCAATCGCATCCGCGCCGTGGGAAAGATACCCCGCCACCAGAGCAAGGTTGGCCGGAGCATCTTCGGCGGCGGGCAGCAGGGCACGAAAACACTCGCCAACAACTTCGATCTCCGCATCCCCGAGCAGGGTCTTGTAGCGGACGAGGGAGAGGGCCTCGGCGGTGCCAAGGTAGCCGAGAGCACGCACGGCGCCTGCCCTGGCAGCGGATTCCTGATCGAGCAGAAGGTCAATCAGCACATTCACCTTGTGAGGCAGATGGCCGGCAGCGATGCCGATGGCGGCCATTCCGCGCAAGCCTGCGGCGGTGTCGATGGATGGCCCGAATGAAGCCTCCATCTGCACATGGCGGGCGGCGGAAAGCCAGACCTCGTCGTCGGTTTCCAACTCTTCGATCAGCAACCGGGCGATGGCTTCCTTGGCAAGGCAGCCGCGGTCATTTTCCGGGTGTCGGAGGAAACAGGTCATCGCGGTTTCGAGGTCCTCGCGGATCCCGCGAATGGCTCGCGACTGTGCGATGGTGGCGGCCTGCTTCGCAAGGTGGCCGCTGCCCGAACGCAGAGCCTCGCACAAGTGGGGCATCAGATCAGTGTCGGCTAGGCTGCCAGCCGCTGCACGCAACGCCTCCATGGCCGCTTCGAGTCGTTTGCCACGTGGTTCTTTGGCCATAGTGCTACTGTAGCGTGCGTGCGGTGGCTCGCCGCCCAGCGCGGACGCCCAATGCGTTGAAACCTGGCGGCTGCCACATGAGATCTGGCGACACGGGATCCCACCTGGTGTCACCAGGGCACCGATTTCGGCAACCCACTGGTTAGAGCCAACGGTAGCGGGCTACGGAACCCCAGGCGGCATCGTTGACTCTTCCCGGTAGACACGCCGGGCGATAACCATTAGTTTGTTTAGCAGCGGTCCTCCGCGAAAGGCGGCTTCGTAGAATGAAGACGATTACTCAATCCGGACTTGCTTTCCTCGTCGCCCTCGCCGTGCTCGCACTTGGGGCTTCCTGTGGCAAGGAGTCTTTGCCTAAGCCGCCTGAGACCCGCACCGATCATTTCAGCGAGGACATCCATGGCGTCGAAATGGCCGACCCTTACCGCTGGCTCGAAGACCAGCAGAGCCCAGAGACCCGTGCCTGGATTGATGCTCAGAACAGCTACACTCGCTCGCTCCTGCTGCCGCTGCCTGTGCGGGAACCCATCGCCGCCCGCCTCACCGCTCTTTCCAAAGCCTCGGATGTCTCTCTCCAGGCCATTCGCGGTGACCGTTACTTTCTCTCTCTCCGCCCGGAACAAGCGGAGTTGCCTGCCCTCTACTGGCGGGAGGGGGTAGCGGGGAAAGAAACCCTCATCTTCGACCCCAATACATGGAGCGCGGACAAGAGCACCAGCGGCGGGATGATGGACGTGTCCCAAGACGGGAATGTACTTGCCTACTGGGTTCGCGTGGGAGGCGAGGACGAAACGGAGATTCGCTTCCGCGACCTCCAATCCGGAGCGGACTTGCCCACGCGCATCGCCCGTCATCTGAACCGTGGCTTCGCGCTACGCAAGGACGGCAGCGCGTGCTACTACACCGCCCACGACCGCGAGCAAGGGCCGCGCATCCACTTTCTTGACCTCCGTAGCGGGGAAGACCGAATCGTTTTCGGCGACGGTTACACGCCCGATAAGTTCCTGGGGCCTGCCCTGGGCAATCAGGATCGCTCGTTGCTGATTACGGTTGCGCACGGCTGGACCAGGAACGACCTGATTCTGCTGGACGTAGCAACCGGCAGGAGCCGTGCCCTTGTGGAAGGGGTGGATGCTCACTTTCAGGTGCATCCCGCGGGAGACCAATTCGTCATCCAGACTGATTGGAAGGCCCCCCGTGGCCGGCTTATGGTAGGCGCCTGGGAAACCCCTACGGCCTCTTCCTGGGAGGAAATCGTTGCCGAAGGTCCTGACCCTGTCAACGCCGTTTCCCTCGCGGGAGGAAACATATACGTGAAATACATCCACAACGTCACCGCCAGAATCCGCGCTTTCAGCACGGCAGGGCGCGTTCTTGGCGATGTCGATCTCCCCGGAATCGGCAACGCCAATCTTTCCGGTGAGTGGGAAGAGCCCCATGCGCGCCTCTCCTTTACCTCTTTCGCCCAACCGACCACCACGTACATCTTCCACACGGCTACGAGGGAACGTACCGTCTTCCACCAGCCGGATATTCCGGTGCGCGCTGGCGACTTCGAGACGAAGCAGGTGTGGGTGACGTCAAGAGATGGCACCCGGGTTCCCATGTTTCTCGTTCACAAGAAGGGACTTGCGCCAAGCAAATCCCTGCCCACGCTTCTCTACGGCTATGGCGGCTTTAATGTGAGTCTTCTGCCCAGCTTCAACGCGGCCCATGTGCTCTGGATGGAGCAGGGTGGTGTGTTTGCTCTGGCGAATCTGCGTGGAGGGAGCGAGTTCGGTGACGACTGGCACCGCGCCGGCATGCTCGAAAAGAAACAGAACGTGTTCGATGACTTTCTCGCCGCGGCGGAGTGGCTGATTGCAAATGGCTACACAAATCCGGGCCGGCTCGCGATACGCGGCGGTAGCAACGGGGGCTTGCTTGTGGGCGCGGCCCTCACTCAGCGTCCGGACCTCTTCCGCGCCGTTCTCTGCCAGTATCCTGACCTCGACATGATCGGCTACCATCGCTTTCCAAACAACAACAAGCCGGCCCTGCAGGAGTACGGCGATGCCTCCAAGCCGGAGCACTTCGCGTTTTTGCGGAAGTACTCTCCCTATCAGGCGGTGAAGGATGGCGCCGCCTACCCCGCCGTGCTCTTCACCACCGGCGACGCCGATACCCGTGTCCCTCCCCTGCAAGCCCGTAAGATGACCGCCCGGTTGCAGGCCGCAACCTCGTCAGCGCACCCGGTCCTGCTGCTCTACGACACCCAGGCAGGGCACTCCGGCGGCAAGCCACAATCGAAAGCTGTGGAAGATGCCTCACTGGAGTTTGCCTTTCTGTTCTGGCAACTGCAAATGGAATGGCGGGAACCTCGGTGACTGCGGCCACGGTTCGGCGACGCGTGGACTTCGGGTGGACCCCAACATCCTTCTCCGATTCTCGGCAGGAGCAGGCCTTGCGAGACCCGTGCGGCCATTCGCCGCGCTACGGCACCGGCACTTTGCCGCTGCGGTCGCGCGGGGCGGCCAGAAACTCGCGGAGTTCGCCCACAAGTTCGCTGGCAAGCCCCTCCTGCTGTCCCAGTTGATTGTGGGTTTCGAGCGGGTCCGCGGCAATGTCGAACAGTTCCAATGGCACGCCGTCGCGGGCGGTGAGTTTCCAATTGCCGCGGCGAGCCACCTCAGTGACGAAGGGTTCCGGCTTCTTCGTGTGGCGTTGTAGGCTGCGGTAGAGGTCCATTTGCCAGAAGACGGTGCCACGGGGCGGAGGCCCCGCTTGGCCCGTCAGCCACGGAATCAGGTTCAGGCCGTCTACCTGAGCGGCTGCGGGAGTGACCAGGCTGGCAGCGGCGCAGATGGTGGGCAGAATGTCTGTGTGATGCGCGAAGCCGGATAGGGATTGGCCCGGCCGGATGTGGCCCGGCCAACTGGCAATGGCGGGCACCCTTATGCCCGCCTCGTGCAGGTCAGTCTTGCCGCCCTTGTAGGGGCCATTGTCGGCCTCCCAGGCGCCGCCGTTGTCGGACGTGAAGAGGATCAAAGTGTTGTCACGGAGGCCCAGTTCGTCGAGCTTGGCCACGATGCGGCCCACTTGGGCATCCAGACAGGAAACCATCGAGCGGAAGTATCGCTGGTCTTCCCTGACGGGGTCGTCCTTGTAGCGGCTCCAGTGGGGTTCGGGAGCGGGTTCGTAAGGGGTGTGAGGGGCCAGAAACCAGACGTTCAGGAAGAAGGGTCTTCGCTGCTGGTGATAGCGCTGCATCAGGCGCAGGCTTTCGTCGCCGATCAGTTCGGTGAGGTGCTTGGGGTAGAGAGGGTCATCGGGGCCCACCCGCTGGTCGTTGCGCAAGAGGCAGGTGCCTCCCTGTCGAAAAAGCGTTCGTTCGCGCCCCATCCGGGCACGCGGTTCCAACTGTTCAATCTGGCAGAGGTAGTCGTCAAACCCGTGCTGGGCCGGGCCGGGGATAGAGCCGGCGCGGTTCTGGGCGTGCTCCACATGCAGCCCGCCCAGGTGCCATTTGCCGACGTGACCCGTGGCGTATCCCGCAGCCTTCAGCCGTTTGGGGATCGTGTCCAAGTGGGCTGGCAGGTGCGTTTCGTCGTCGGTGAAGTGCTGGCGGATGTCGTGGCGCAGCGGGTACCGGCCGGTGAGGATGGCGGCACGGGAGGGCGTGCAAACGGCCGATGCCGCGTAGAAACTCGTAAGCTTCGCGCCGGATGCCGCCAGGGCATCGAGGTGAGGGGTGTTCACCGCGGTGCCGCCGAAGCAACCGGGGTCGTGGCATCCCATGTCGTCGGCCAGCAACAGAATGATGTTCGGACGGCTGCCACCAGGGCTTGCTGGCGTTTGGCCACGCACGAAAGTGGGCAGCACAGCGGTGCTCGCCGCAAGGAAATCGCGCCGGCCAAGGCGGGGCAGATCTGACGATGGCATGGCCCCATTCTCCTACATGGGCAAACCGGGAGCCGCCGCGCCAACTACGCCGCTGCCGCCAACTACGCCGCTGCTAAGGGAACGGCAGCGCGATCGTGCTGAAGAACTTCCACCCGGAGACGAGCTTGGCTGCGTCCTCAACGTAGAGATACGCAGAGCGTGCGCCATGGAAGGTGGGCTTAAACTCCACGCGGTAGCTGATGGTCTCCGTGTCCTGGGTGGACGATTTCGCTGCCAGGACGAGGTTCACGCGACACTGGCTGTTCTCGAGGATAGTCTCGCTGCCTCGGACGCCGACGCCCTGCCAATTGCTGCCTGCGTCGTTCAGCAGGAAGACCTGCTGGGTGGGGCTGCGATAGAGCAGATAGCAGCCCCCCACCGTGCTTAGCGACGAGTTCACCAGCAGGTAGATGTCGCGGATGTCCCCTGCGCCGTTCTCATCAAAGCCCGTCGCCGCAATGGTGGCGGTTGTGCTGCTTAGTGGTGTGATGCTGAGCGCGTGCGCGACCGGTTTTGTAAACGCGGGGCCGATGGGCACGGTGAAGGAGCCCTGGGACTTCCAGCCGAGAAACACGGAGCTTTGGTCATTCACCAGCGTCCAGACTTGATTCGTGCCACCGGCCAGCGTCTTGAAACTCAGGTAGACGACAAGGCTCAGCACATTCCCGGACATGCTTGCTGATGAGTAGGCTCCCGAGAGCAGGCACTTGCTGTTCTCCACCGTGCCGGACACACCCGGCGTGAGGGCACCCAGAAACTGCGATGTGCTGTCGTTCAGCAACTGAAGCTGGTTCTGCGCGCGGCGGTAGCGGATGTAGCAGGCGGCACCGTAAGAGAACGTGGCGTTGATAAGCAGGTGAACCTCGTTCGTGTCGTTGGCGCCGTTCAGGTCAGTCACCTGCATCACGAAGGCGTTCTGTGGGAAGGTGCCGGAGTTTGGAGCAAAGTAAGTCACCGACGGCTGCACGTTTCCGGCCAGCGCGGGAACCACCCAGCCCCCGCGTAACTGCCAGCCTGCGACAGTATTGGCGCGGTCCTGGCTGTACATCAGCAAGGACTTCACGCCGCCGAAGCCAGGCTGGAACACATAGAAAACGGTGAGTTGCAGGCGGGTTGCGTGGGCCCACACGGAAGACCGTTCCGCGTCGATGCGGCACTGGCTGTTCTGTAGGACGGTGCGTTCGCCGGGTGCGACCGCCCCAACCCACGCTGTGCCTGCATCATTCAGCAGGCGCAGGAGGTTGTTGTCGACATCAAACTGCACATAGCAGGCGTTCACCGGCGATACGACGTTGTGGATGTTCGCGTACACGAACTTGAGGTCGCTCCAGCCATTGGCGTCGTCTACGGTGTAGGTTAACTGGGCCGTCTCCGTGTTGCCGTTCGGTGGCGATACTGAGACATTGACGGGAGGCGCGTTGGTGGCGGAGCGGTTGATGCCCGTTAGAAAGGCATCGCCGCTGCCTTTGCTGGTGGGTTGCAGGGCCGAACCAGCGATGGGAAAGTTCAGCGAGTGGGTCATCCCCGTGAGCATGGTAAGTGAGCCAGGGCGCTCTGCCGCACCGGTGATCCGGTCCTCCTGCGTCCCGCCCAGATAGGTGGAGAACACCAGGGCCGTGGCGTCTGCGTTCAGGCAGCTGAAGTAGCCATCCAACGATCCGCCGTGGTTGGCCTGGACGGCGTCGAAGACGGGGAGGTTGGTGGAAGCCGTGTATCCCGCCATGCACCAGTTCCCTTGGGCATCCTGGTGCAGGCTGGCGGGTGCTTCCGTTCCAGAGCCGCCAAGGAACGTACTGAAAATCAGATAGCCCGTGTTTCCATTGAGCTTGAACAGTACGTTGTCGTAATCCCCCGAACGAAGAGGCTGAACTACGCCGCTGGTGATGGGAAAACTTGAGGAGGCGCTGGAGCCGGCCACCACGGGGTGTCCCGCGCTCTCCGTCTGAATGGCGTAGCACCAATCTGAATTGCCACCGCCCAGGTAAGTGGATTGCAGCAGGGAAAGCCCGCTGGCGGCGATCTGCGCCACGAAGCAGTCGTAGCTGCCAAGCAGCACGGTTTGCGCGGCGTTCACCAGCGGGATGGAGGCTGACGATGTGGAACCAGTAATCCAAACGGTACCGCCTGCACCCAACGCGATTCCGTGGGCGTTGTCAGCGCCCAGCCCCCCGTAGATCCCGCTCCAAGCCACCTGCGTCAGGGTGGAATTGAACTTCGCGACGAAGGCGTCGTTGGTGCCTCCCAGATACTGCGGTCCAAACGAAGGCGTGGACAACGGGAAGTTGGACGAGGTGGTGGAGCCCGCCGCGTAGATATTGCCGGTAGCGTCGCGCGTAACGGCGTTGATGCGATCCGTGCCGAAGCCTCCCAGGTAGGTGGTGGCAATGATGGCGGGGTTGAGGATCAGGCGCAGGCGGGTGATGAAGCCATCTTTACCACCGCCGCTGGTAGGTTGGTAGCGGCCCGTTGTGCCGGGCAGGTCCGTCGATGCGGTCTCTCCAGCCATCAAAAGGTCAGAGCCCACGATGGTGGCGCTGGTGGCAATGTCGTCGCCATTGCCGCCGAAGTAAGTGGCGGCAGCGAAGGCAGTTAGCGGTACGTTCATTCGCAGGACGAACGCGTCCTTGCCCGCTTTACGAAAATTCTGCACGTCGTAGGCGAGCAGCAGGCCGACGGACCAGGTTTCGCCCACGATGAAGGTATTGCCAGCGGCGTCGGTAACAATCGCGTTGGCTTGGTCAAACTGCGTGCCGCCATAGTATGTGGAATAGCTGAGAATGGGGTCGATCACCAGTGGCAGTGCGGAATCGTATTCCCCAAGAGAGAACGTCCAGCCGCCATCCTCCGTTCGGATGTAGGAGGCATTGACGGGCTGGCGTACCGATAGGGTTTCCTGGTAGGCAACAGGTTCGCGCATCAGGAACGCCCCGCGCGCGAAATCCATCGCAAGATGGCCCTGGCTATGGCGGGAGGCCGACACTTCTCCCTCCATGCGCCAGCGGATCTGCGAAGGGTGAGCACCTGGATGCACGATGTAGTCAAACTCAAGGAGTTCGTCGTGCTCGTAGATCAGCAGGTCAATACCCGGGTATAGGCCTTGCACCTTAAGCTGTGCGAAGGAAGGCAGGTCTGCCTGCCACCGGCTGGAATCGCGACCGAGAAAGAACGAGTGCCGGGTGGCCGTTTCGGTGGTCGCGGCAATCGACGCGTCCGGATTGGCGCCGAGCCAGCGCACTTCCGCCCGAAGGACCTCCCGGCCGTCATCCCCGCCATGGGTGAGCACACGCAGGAAGCCCGGCCCTACGGCCAGGGCCACGCCTCCCCGCACGGCGCCAAACTGGATATCCGGGGCAAATTGACCACGGTTGGGGACGAACTGCAGAGGGTGGGGGAGTGCTGCTGGTATGGCGGCATGTGCAGAGCAAAGCCCCGTAACCAACAGGAGCGCCACCAGCGCGCATGCCAAGGAGAGCAAGTGCATTCCCGCAGCGTGGCGGGCTGGGGCACAACGTCCAGGGAGTGGTTCGCGAGCATCCATCAGACTGTCTATCGACGGATTCCCCCAAAGACTTGCGGCTCAAGGGTTCCGGGTGGACCAGGCGAACAACGGAGAAAGCGGCGGCGAACACCTCAGATTAGTACAGAGGGATCATGTAGTCGGGCTGAACCTTGCAGGGTGGTTTGGCGCGATCCTTCTGGCGCGTAATTCCGGTTGGCATAACCTGGCTCGCACTGCTCTAAGCTGGTTAAGGCGCGCGGATTGTGCGCCGTTCCCGGGCATGAGCGTACCATCGCAATCTAGAGAATCGAATCCCGCGCACCGGGCGGAAGCTGGGCAGCCACAACGCTTGCGGCTTCTGGCGATTCTGGAAGCTACCTCGATCACTGGGCCGGCCAAAAACCTCCTGCAGTTTGCCGAGTTTGGGGCCAGTTCCGGGGTGGATACCCATATCGCCACCTTCGTGCGAGGCGCGGATAACCTGTTCACGAAACGAGTGGAAGAGATGGGAATCCCGCTCCACCGGATTCCGGAACAACGCGCGTTTGACCCAGCGGTTCTAAGGCGTTTGCTGGAGGTCGCCGCCGAGGTACAACCGGATATCCTGCAGACCCACGCCGTGAAGTCGCATTTTTTGGCCAGGCTGGCGGGCCTCACGAAGCGCTATCCGTGGGTCGCCTTTCACCACGGCTACACCTGGACATCGAGGAAGACCCGGGCCTACAACGAACTCGACCGATGGAGTTTGCGGGCAGCGCGAACGGTGTTGACGGTGAGCAAGCCCTTCCGCGATGAATTGGCGGCGAAGGGAGTGCCGCTGGAGCGGATTGAGGTGGTTCACAACGCGATCGCCGCCGGGTGGGGCCTCGGCGGAAGGGATCCCATGCATGCGGCGCAACTGCGCGCCACTTGGCGGATTCCCGCGGAGGCAAAGGTGCTCCTGATCGTCGGGCGGCTGTCGCTCGAAAAGGACCATGTGGCGCTGCTCAGGGCCGTTGCCGGACTTGCCTGCAGCCAGCCGTTGCACCTGGTGATCGTCGGTGACGGGCCGGAGCGGACTTCGCTGGAATCGCTTGCCGCGGACCTCGGCATCAACGAGAGGGTCCATTTTGCCGGGCAGCAGCCGACTGCGGAACCCTTCTACGGGATTGCCGACATCGCGGTGCTTTCCTCGCGCACGGAGGGATCGCCGAACGCTCTGCTGGAGGCGATGTCGGCTGGTGTGCCCGCGGTAGCCACCCGAGTGGGGGGCATCCCGGAGATTGTGGAGGACGGGGTAACAGCCTTGCTGGTACCACCAGGCGACGCCGACGCACTGCGCGCGGCGATGCAGAGGCTGCTGGACGAGCCCACACTCGGTGCAGCCCTGGCATCTAGCGCGTCAGTGATCGTACAGGAGCGCCACCATCCTGCGTCGCGGGCAAGCCGCTTGGCGGACAGGTACCATGAAGTGTTGGAAAGCTGGGACCGCAGAGCGTGAAACGGGCACTCAAATTTCTTGGTCGGCTAACCGCATCCATCGTCGCCTTTCCGCTGGGCCTATTGAGCGGGTTTGGCCGTGTGGAGGCACTTTACCATGTGGGCACGCAGGTGGTTTCCCTCCTTCCCGGAATCCCTGGAGACTACGTGCGCACGGGTTACTACCGCTGGACGCTGCAATCGTTCGGTGCAGATAGCCGGATTCAGTTCGGTTCCTACTTCGCGCATGCTGAGGCCCGGGTTGGCGATAGCGTCTACATCGGGTCCTATTGCATCCTGGGACGCACAGAAATCGGCGACCGAACCCAGATCGCTTCCGGGGTGCAGGTGCTCAGCGGGCGGCGGCAGCATGGCCGTGGCGAGGATGGCAAGATCGAGGGAGCAAGGATCGAGAAGTTCCAGACCGTGCGGATTGGCGCCGACTGCTGGATTGGAGCAGGCGTGATTTTGATGGCCGACGTGGGTGAGGGGAGTACGGTGGGCGCCGGTGCGGTGGTCGTGAAGCCTTTGCCGCCAGGAGTGGTGGCTGTGGGCAATCCGGCCCGGGAACTGCCGGAGGCTCCGCTGGCGCCTGCGGAAAACTGACAGCGGATCCACTGCTCGGCCTCCACTAGGAGACCAAAGTAAGGCAGGAAATGTGAGTATTCGTACGTATTTTGGAGTAGCCAGCCCTGGCCAGTACATGGCTTTGGATGAGCGGCGTCGCTATATGGGGCACCGCGTCGCATACAGCCTGCTGGATGTGGGAGAGCAACCCAGCGCTGAGCAGATACGAGTGTTCGAGGACATCTGCTTCACCTTGCGACTCGCCAGTGGTACCTTCCGCACGTCCTTTCGCAACCGGTTCGCCGATGTGAACGCAGCTGTCGATGGGGTGCTCGCGAGCCGATTTGAGGCGGATACTGCTCTGTCCATACAGGACCGGGCTGTCTCGCATGCTCTGACGTCCGCCGAGTGGGCCGGTGACCTGTTCCGCCGTTTCCCGCAGGCTCATTTTGAAGCCTCGGATCTGCTCCTGCACCTGGTTCAGCTCACCGAACCGGACGGCGGTATCTATATCGCGGAGCCAGATGGCACAATCCTGCAGGCGGTGAGGGAGCCTTTCGTAGTGTCTGTTCATCATCCAGAAGGACGACGCTTCCCGTTGCACAGACTTGTGGCGCTGAGGGAACGTCGCCGCATCGAGAAGCGGAATCTCCCCTCAGGTTGGGCGGACAAGGATAGCCAGGCGAACCTCAATACCAAGACGATCTCGCTGGTCCACCCGGAAGCTCGCGCGCTGGCAGCGTCCGACAGCCGCTTTGTGGTGCGGAAGCGTTCTGTATTTGACATAGAGGCAGCCAGTTGCGACGTGCTACGGACGATGAATATCCTCAACTGGGGCTATTTCTCGGAGGAGCAGCTTTCTTCGGGAGTCTCGGCTGCCTGGCATAGTGTGCGACCGGGCGGTGTCTGGGTGGTGGGACGCACGATGGAGGATGATTTCCGCAATAATGCGAGCTTGCTGAGGAGGAATGAAGACGGGTGGGAACTCCTTACCCGCGTCGGTGATGGGTCAGAACTTGAAGCGCTGGCGCTTGCCTGGAGTCCTGGTACATGACCGAGTCTTTGACACCATTCTCCGGCACCAGGCGCCAATATCGGCTGGTGGCAATCAGCGATACCTATCCACCTGTCGTCGGCGGAGCGGAGATGGATACTCAGCGGGTGAGCGCCGAGTTGATCCGGCGCGGGCATCAGGTTACCGTCTTTTGCAGCGGCGGAAGCCCGATGCCTCGGGTCCGAGATTGGCTAGATAGCGAAGGCGTTCCGGTGCGCATACTTACGGCGAACCGCCATGGGCGACTGCAGCATTTGGCACTTGCGCTGCGCGCCGCTTGGGAGCTTTGGCGCACCCGGGCGGCCTTCGACATCGTGTTCTTTTCCATGTCGGGCCTTTATCTGGCTACCGGCCTGATGGCTTCCCGGCTCCTTGGGAAAGCCATCCTTTCCAAGATGCATGGAAGCACGGTGATTCCCTCCATGGCGCGGTCCTTTATCGGCAGGCTGGAACTGCGCATGCTCGCGAAATGGGCGGCGCGGGTGATGGTGCTGAACGATGAAATGGTGCAGGAAGCTCTCGACGCGGGCATTCCTGCAACAAAGCTGATGCACATGCCGAACCCAATTGATGTGGATGCCTTTTCTCCTGTCAGCTCTGAAATGCGCCAGGAACTGCGCGCACGGCTGCGCATCCCTCAATCGGCACAGGTGCTGCTTTACACCGGCCGGTTGAGCCACGAGAAGGGCCTGGTATGGCTGATGGATGCGTTTGCCCTTGCTGCAGAAAAGCTTCCCGAAGCCATGCTGGTGTTGGTGGGCGATGGCCCCATGCGCGAAGCCCTGGAGCAACAAGCGAAGGAGCGCGGGCTTGGCCCCGGTTCTCTGCGGTTCGCGGGCAGAGTGGCGGCGGCGGAGGTGCCTGATTGGCTCCGCGCTGCGGATGCCTTTGCCTTGGTGTCTCCAAACGAAGGGTTTTCCTGCGCCCTGGCCGAAGCCATGTCCGTAGGACTACCAGCGGTGGTGAGTGCGATTCCGGCCAACGTGCAGTTGATTGACGATGGGGTGCATGGCTACACTGCGCCACCGGGGGATGCAGCGGCGACGGCTTCGGCAATCCAGCGACTACTTTCTGATTCTGAGGGACAGGGGCGAATGGGCAAGGCCGCCCGCCAACGGGTGGTGGAAAACTACTCACTCGGCGAAATTGTCGGCCGCTACGAGAGCCTGTTCGCGGAGATCCTGCCGCCTTCGCGCTGAGCCGGATGGCGGGCTCTTGCAGTATCGGGGAACTTGGAATTACCGCGCCCAGGGTCGCTATTCTAGATGAATGCAGCCTGCACCCTATACGCCTGACGATCTTGCGTCCGACGATCCTGCGCCTGAACTGCTGATCCGTGATTTGAAGTCCGCCGCCCGTAAGGCCAATCACGACGAAGTAACGCGCTTGCTTAGGGAATGTGAATCCCACTGGGGGCGTGGTGCGGTTTATGCGGAAGCGCTTTCCTGGGCAGCGCGGGCGTACTTTTCAAAAGGGCATGTGGAGCCTGCTGCGCAGCGCGCCTCTGATGCCTACGCGCTTAGTGAGGCGCTCGTGCGAAGCGGCAATGCCGGGCTCGATACGTCCGCCGGCCAGGCGGCGCTGACGACTGCCCAGGGTGCGGCAATCGAAGTGACGGCCCAGATTGCGGCTGGAGCAGGGCGAGCCGATGAGGCGGTTCGGTACCTGCGGGAGATGGAGGAACGTCACCAGGGACAGGCCTTTACGGCTCGCATTCGCAAGAACCTGCTGCAACTCACACTGGTGGGGGAACGTTCGTTGCCGCTGGTCTTCGATCCTCTGCCAGGTTCCCGCACGATGGAGGATCCGATAGGCCAGCGCCCGGTGCTCCTGTTCTTCTGGGCACATTGGTGTTCCGATTCGCGGGCCCAAGGCAGAACGCTAAGCCGGTTCTTCGAGAGCCTACAAGGTTCGGAACTGGTGTTGGTGGCCCCGACCCGATTGTTCGGCTACATTACCAAGGGCACTCCGGCGGAAGAAGCGGAAGAAACCGCCCATATCGTCACGGTGCTGGACGCCGATTATCCCTGGTTACGCGACATACCGCGGGCATGCGTGCCGTTCGGCAGAGCTAACTTCGAGCGTTATGGCGCAAGCACCGTTCCCACGCTGGCGCTGATTGACCGGCACGGCGCGGTCTGCGCCTATCACCCTGGGGTGATGAAACTGGAGACGCTCCAATCGTTGGTTGCGGAGGCTGGCGGCTAAGGCTGGTGGTGCTTGCAGCGGGGCGCGACGGGTTGAATGCCGGGCGACCGGCAAATATGCTGGGAGCGCAGCGGCGCTTCTGTACGCTGGGTCCCATGCGTTTGGGTTCCAGGGGGCGTTGTGCAGCTAATGGTGGTTCGAGATTGAGTTGGAAACTGGAAATCAGCTATGTGGACACAGAGAACTTTCACGCGGCGGATGGCGATGGCGGCGATGGCAGGGGCGGGATTGCTGCGCGGACAGCCTGCCACGACTCCAGACGAGTTCGTTACCCGGTATTCGAGCAAGAAGGGTCCTGGAGCAGGGAAGCGGGTAGTGCTGGTGTCGGGCGATGACGAGTACCGCAGTGAGGAGGCGCTTCCGCAGTTGGGGCGCATCCTGGCTGCCCGGCACGGATTTACCTGCACGGTACTCTATGCGATTGACCCCGCGGACGGCCTCATCAAGCCAGATTTCCAGACCAACATCCCTGGGCTAGAATCGCTGCGGGACGCCGATCTGCTGGTGATCGCCACCAGATTTCGCGCCCTGCCGGACGAGCAGATGCGTTGGGTGGATGAGTATGTCCACTCCGGGCGGCCGATTGTGGCGCTGCGCACGGCCACGCACGCCTTTGCCTATCCAAAGGAATCCACCAGTCCGTACAAGCACTGGAGTTGGAACGATAAGGATACCTGGCCCGGCGGCTTTGGCAAACAGGTGCTGGGTGAGACCTGGGTGTCCCATCATGGCCATCACGCGGTGCAGAGCACGCGCGGGCTGGTGGCTCCTGGGCAGGAAAGGCACCCCGTTGTGCGGGGCTGCAGGGACATCTGGGGGCCCACCGACGTGTACGAAGTCCACCTTCCCGCCGATGCCACGGTTCTGGTGCTGGGCCAAGTGCTGGAAGGCATGAAGCCCACCGATAAGCCGGTGGTGGGGCCGTACGCCACCAAGCAGGGCCAGCGCACGGTGGTGAAGACTCCCAACGAGCCGATGATGCCAGTGGCCTGGACACGCAGTTTTACCGGTCGCAGCGGCGAGGCGTCGCGCGTGTTCACCACCACGATGGGCGCGGCCACTGACCTTGAAAGTGAGGGGATGCGCCGGCTGTTGGTGAATGGCGTCTATTGGGCGCTAGGCATGGAGAAGCGAATTCCAGCCAAGGCTGATGTGCGGCTGGTGGGCGAGTTTCTCCCCACGGAGTTTGGATTCAAGAAGTATGTGCCGGGGCGGAAGCCGGCGGATTTTGCCTGGGCGGGGTAATGACGATGAGATTCCTTCTGCATGCCCTGCTGCTGGCTGCCACAGTGAGTGCCAATGCGCAGGCGCCAGCGCTTCCTCCCGCGGAGGTCGAGGCCGTCGTGGCCACGAGTCTGGGCGAATTCCGCTTCGAATTCGCGCCGGATAAGGCGCCGGAGCATGTGCGGCAGTTCATTCAGCGGGCGGAGGCGGGCTATTACGATGGCAGCGCCTTCTTCCGCGTGGTGCTGAACGGCATTATCCAGGGTGGTGACCCCTCGCTGAAGGAAGCAAACACGCCTCGCAAGCTCTGGGGCACGGGCGGGTTGAAGCTGCTCAAGAGCGCCTTCAGTGATCTGAAGCACGAGCGCGGTGTGGTGTCCACGGTGCGCATCCCAGATCAGGTGGATTCCGATGGGGCGCAGTTCTTTGTATGTGTTTCGCCGCAGCCTCCACTTGATGGCCAGTTCAGCGCGTTCGGGCGGGTGACGGAGGGGATGGATGTGGTGGAAGCCATCTCGCAGGTGCCCCAGGCAGAGGACGGCTTCACCGAGAAGCCGGTGCGCATAGAGCGCATCCGCATCGAAAAGCGTCGTACGGCGCCTTTCGCAGAGGCCGGGCTGGAAGAACTGCGTCGCACGGTGACCATGGAAACCACGCTGGGCACCGTGCGCATTCAACTGGAGCCGGATTGGGCTCCCGAGCACGCGCGGCAGTTTCTGAATCTTACGGCGGAGGGCTGGTACGACGGCGTAGGATTTCATCGTATTGTCCCCGCCTTCGTGGTGCAAGGCGGAATGGGCTACTATCGCGAACCATCCAAGACCCACCGCGCTGATCGCTGGGTACGTACCCTTCCGGGCGAGTTTCGCACCGATGTGAAGCACGAGCGGGGGGTGGTGTCGATGGCGCGTGACGACGACCCCAATTCGGCCACCACGTCGTTCTTCCTGATGCTGGGTGAAGCGTCCTACCTGGACGGGAAGTACTCCGCCTTTGGCCGAATTGTGGAAGGCATGGAAACGCTAGACGTGTTCGAGCAGCAGGAAGTGGAGGGGGAGACCCCGAAGCGACGCCTGGAGATTGTGCGCGCCACGGTGGATCCGCGCTAGCGGCAGGCTGAATTCCCGAAGCCGGTTAACCATTCCTTCCCCAAACTGTTTCGGAGTAGACTCAAAGGAACCCGATGGCGGGCCGCCGTGCCTTTCAAAGATCCAACTTTTTGGCGGCCCAGCCCGTCTTATCCAAAGGAGCCAGACAATTGATTCCTCGCGTCGCCGAAGACAGTGATCTGGTCCTCGCCGCGCAACGTGGAGATGTGGAAGCGTTCAACCGGCTGATTGGCCGCTGGGAGAAGCGCATCTATAACTACCTGCTGCGCATACTCGGCGACCGCGAGGACGCGATGGACGTAAGCCAGGAAGTCTTCCTGAAGGCCTACCAGAAGCTGGGCAGCCTGCAGGAGGCCAGCCGCTTTTCCTACTGGCTGTTCCGCATTGCACACAACGAGGCCTTCTCGCTGGTGCGCAAAGGGCGGCCCGAGGAAGAGTGGGTAGGGCAGGGAGACGGCCCGGAATGGAGCCGTCGCATGGCGCCCGTGGAAGTGGCGCTCGCAGTGGAAGCAGCCCTGGCAAGGTTGAGTCCGGAGCAGCGTGAGGCGGTGGTGCTGAAGGTGTACCAGGGATTCAAGTTCGAGGAGATCGGCGAGATCCTGGGGACTCCGGTATCCACCATCAAGAGCCGCCTCTACACTGGGTTGGAACTGCTACGGCAAGTTCTGGAACCCTTGGCGGAAAAGCCTCCCGCCGACTAGGCAACGGCGGAAGGCGGAGAGCGAGACGGGTGATGGATAAGCAGGAACAGGACTTGCGGGAATTGGTATTCGGCGACGCGTTGAGCGCCACGCCGGAGGCGGAACTGCAGGCAATCAGCAATAACCCGGCGCGCCGCGATGAACTCAGCCATTTGCTGCGCTTGCGGGAAGCGCTTCTGAGCGTGGGCGAAGAGGAGCCGCCACGGCGAACGGTGTTGGTGGCGCCAGCCGTCCCCGCCTCTCAAGGCTGGTGGCGCCAGTGGTTTGGGAACCCCGGCTGGGGCTTCGCGGGTGCCTGCGCGCTGGCGGCGGCGATTGTGTTTCATGCGGCCGTGACGATGAACCCGCTGGCTCAACCCATGCTGGTGGCCGAGCAAGCCGCATCGAATAAGCAAACCGCGGCGGATACGCAAATGGCGCGGATCGAAACCCCGGTTTCGCTGGCGGAGGCTGAATCCAACACAGGCGACCCCCGCGGGAACGAAGCTCCCACCGGCGAGCTCGACCCGCGTTTGCGCTCCCTGGTGGATGCACGCGTGGCGGAAGCAGTACAGGCGGTGCGCGCGGACCTCGCCATGCAGCATCAGCAGGATACTGTTCGGTTGGTAGCAGCGACCGAAGAGCGTCTGCGCGGCCAGTACGAAGAGGAAATGATCGAAGTGCGTGAAGCCATGTACTTCATGAAGAAGCAGTTCGGCCGGCAGTTGGTGGCCAACGCTGCCCTGGTGAGTGAGGTCCAATGAACAGCGCCCGTCGCATCGTTTGGCGGTGGATAGCGCTGGTTCTGGTGGCCGGAGTATGGCTGAGCGACGCCCAGACCGTCTCTGCTGACAATACCCCCTTTGACTTGGCCGTGATGCGGAAGACAGAGCGCGAGGTGGATAGCCGCATCGAGCGCTTTGACCTCGAGGCGCCGCTCTATGTGATTGGAGCTACGCGGGGGTTGTATTTGGCGGGTACGGGCGCCGTGTATTCCGTGGAAGTGAGCCTTGCCCCCGCGGTGGGCATTACGCCGTTCTTCCGGAAGCCATCCGATGAGCAGATCGACAAGATCCACAGTGCGAAGTCCGCACGGGTGCCTGTGCTGCGCGATCTGATGCTGAGCATGATGCCCGAGTTGGCAGTCACCTTGCGCGGCTTGCCGGATGCCGAAGAAGTGGTGATGGCGATCACGCTGTTCTATTTCCGCTACGAGAAGCTGGACGGACTGCCCAAGCAGATGGTGGTGCGCGGCAACGCCGGCGCGCTTCGAAAGCTGCATGCCGCACAGCAGACTACGGGTGCGGCTGAAGTGAGCAAGGTGAGTCGCGTGGTGACGTACTAAGGATAGGGCGGCAAGTTCAGCATGCGCATCGGGGAACGGTTAATCGCCAAAGGGCTGATCTCGCAGGAAGACCTTGAACGGGCGTTGGAGATCCAGAAGGGGCGTGGCGAAAAGCTCGGGCGGATTCTGGTGGACCTGGGTTTCGTGGCGGTGCGCGATGTGCTGCTGGCGCTCTCTGAACAACTGCAGGTAGATCTGGTGAGCATCCAGGGAGAGCCCCCCGGCGCTCCGGAGCTAGAGGGGCTAAGTGCGCGATTCTTGCGGCAGTCCCGCTCGATTCCCTTCGCGATTGAAGATTCCACGCTGGTGCTGGCCATGGCAGATCCACTGGATTTCGAAACCATCGCCACCGTGCACCGCTTCACCGGGCTGCGTACGCGGGCGGTACTGGCCCCTGAGGGGGAGATCCTCGAGGCGATCGAGCGGCACTATGGAGAAGCCCGCGGCGATGCGGCCACCGCGCTGGGTGGCGAGGATGCCGAAGCCCTGGCTGATCTTGAACAGTTGCGGGATATGGCCAGCGAGGCCCCCGTCATTCGCCTGGTGAATAACATGGTGGCGCAAGCCGTGGAGAAGCGAGCCAGCGACATTCACATTGAGCCGTTCGAGAAGGAGTTTCGCGTTCGCTTTCGTATTGACGGCGTCCTGTACAGCCAGGAGAGTCCGCCCAAGGAGCTGAAAGCAGCCATCGTGTCGCGGCTGAAACTGATGGCGCGGCTGAACATCGCTGAGCGGCGTCTGCCGCAGGATGGTCGCATCAAGATCAAAGTGCTGGGAAGGGAAGTGGATCTGCGCGTTTCCACCCTGCCCACGCTTTATGGCGAGAGCCTGGTGATGCGCTTGCTTGACCGTTCGGCCGGCGACTTCTATGACCTGCAACGGCTTGGCTTCAGTGAGCACATGCTGGAACGCATGCACCACTTCACGTCACTGCCGCACGGGATTTTTCTGGTGACCGGACCCACGGGAAGCGGCAAGTCCACTACGCTATATTCCGCGCTGAAGCGCATCAACCAGACGGACAAGAAGATCATCACCATCGAAGATCCGGTGGAATACCAGATGGACGGGATCAATCAGATCTTCGTGAATCCGCAGATTGGGCTGGACTTCGCAACGGGCTTGCGGCATATTGTCCGCCAGGACCCCGACGTGATTATGGTGGGCGAGGTGCGCGACCGCGAAACGGCTGACATCGCCATCCGCGCCGCGCTCACCGGCCACTTTGTCTATTCCACCCTGCACACCAACGATGCCCCCAGCGCAATTACGCGTTTGCACGATATGGGGGTAGAGAACTATCTGATGAGCTCCACCATTGTGGCCGTGCTGGCGCAGCGGTTGGTGCGCATCGTTTGTAAGCAATGCCGCCAACCCGCGGGCAGCATCCGGGTGGATGGCGGACGTGAGATTCCGCATTTCAAAGGTGCGGGCTGCGACCGTTGTTTCGGCCTTGGCTACAGCGGGCGCATGGGCATTTTTGAGCTGATGGAACTCACCGACGAATTGCGCGAACTGATTATGGCCAATGCGAACGCGGTGCAACTGGCGGCATGTACGCGCAAGCATGGCATGAGAACCCTGCGTGAGGATGGCTGGCACAAGGTGGAGTTGGGTATGACCTCCGCCGAAGAGGTGATCCGCGTGACGCAGGATCTTTAGGTGACAGATCCTCAGGTGACAGGACCTGAGGCGACCGGTTCCAAGGGAAAAGGAATAGGCGCATGGCGACCTTCTATTTCCGGGCAGTGGCGGCGGACGGACGAACGCGTGCGGGCACGCTGCACGGCGAATCCGAACGCGAAATCGCGCGTGAACTCCTGCGCCAGGGGCTTACGCCTGTGTATGTGGGAACCCGCAAGACGCAGTCTGCCGCCCTGAAGCTGCCCACCTTGGGCGCACCTGGGCGCAAGGACGTACTGTTCTTCACGCAGGAGCTTTCCACGCTGCTGAACGCGGGAGTGCCGCTCGACCGGGCGCTTGCCATCACTTCCGAACTCACCGAGAAGAACCAGTTCCGGCTTCTGGTGAACGACGTGCTCCGGCTGGTGAAGGGCGGCAAATCGCTGGCAGACGCCCTCTCCACACATCCCGCCCAGTTTTCTGAACTCTATGTGAACATGGTGCGCGCGGGGGAAGCCAGCGGTTCGCTGGCCCAGATCTTCGAGCGGCTGTCGTCGTTTGAGGAAAGCCGCGACGAACTGCGCAACTACATCATTTCGTCGATGGTCTATCCGGTGCTGCTCTCGCTGGTGGGCATCGCTTCCGTATTCGTGTTGATGAATTTCGTGGTGCCGAAGTTTGCCAAGGTCTTCGCGGATGCGCGCATCCAGATTCCTACCCCCACGATGCTGATGATTGAAGCGTCAAAGTTCTTCCAGAGCTATAGCTGGATTGTACTGATCGCCTTGGCCGGGTTGATTGCGGCGCACTACTACTATGTGCGGACCGTGGAAGGGCGCCTGTGGTGGGATACGCTAAAACTGCGTATTCCCGTATTGGGAGACGCGCTGCGCAAGGCTGAGACGGCACGCTTTGCCCGTGCGATGGCTACCCTGATCGCCAACAGCGTACCCTTGGTGCAGGCCATTCAGATTGCGCGGAACATCCTGGAAAACAAGCTAATGGCTGGTTCCCTTGAAAACGTGGCTACGGGCATCAAGCGGGGCGAAGGAATCGCGGGTCC
>JAHCHD010000075.1 GCA_026129915.1 Bryobacterales bacterium | reverse complement strand
TGGGGCTGCTGGCTCTGTTAGGGGCCCTTGCGGATATCCGCTGGACCGCCAACAGTTTCCGGGCGCTCGACCACGTGCTGCTGCTCGACACCTCCGCGTGGATGCAAGCGCGGGATGCCAACGGCACGCTGCTCGACCGGGCAAAGCGCTTTGCCATCCGTTATGTGCGATCGCTGCCCCCGGGAGACCGCGTGCTGCTAGTAATGAGCGACGCCAACCCGATGCCCGCCGCCACTTTTGAAGAGGATCCGGCGGTGGTGGAGAACGCCATTTTGGGCGCCGCCTCGGGCACCACTGCTCTTCAGTTAGGCGAAGCACTGGGCTTTGCAAGGCAGATGCTGGCAAACCGTGAGGCTGCTGGCGACATTGTGTTTGTGGGTAGCCGTTGGATTGCCGAGGACGAGATCCCGGCTATTACGCGCGAGTTGCAGAACCTGCGCGTGATCTCAGTGGATGCGGAGTGGCGCAATGTCTACCTGGACAAAGTTACTTTGCAGCCAAAGGAGCGCGATGCGGGCGGATGGACGGCTTTTGTGTCTGTGGGAAACCGCGGACCTGCCGCGCAGGTTCCGGTGCAGCTCAGCTTCGGCGGTGCTCCTACTGCGGCCGCCACCGTGCGGGTACCTCCGGATTCGGTGGTCACGGTCCCCGTAGACTTTCGCACGGGAGCGGCGGGATGGGTGGACGTGAAACTCGACATTGGCGACATGGTGCGCGCCGATAACTTCGCCAGGGTGGAAGTGCCGCGCACCAGCGTGGTGCAGGTGCAGGTCTGCACCCAGAGCCCGGCACGGTATGCGTCGCTATTCCGGGCTAATCCGGGGTGGAACGCAACCTACCGTCAGGAAAGCCCCTGCCGCATCGCTGACAACGCTGAACTGGTGATTCTGGATGGCGTTCTGCCCGCCGTCGCCCTCAACCGTCCGACCCTGTGGATAGATCCACCCGCGAACTCCCCCTTCCCGGCTCGCGCGGCAAACCTCGCCAAGAACCGCGTGGACTGGAACTCGGCATCCAAGCTTACTGAGGGCCTTCAGGCCAAGGACCTGGTGATCCAGGGCGGACGTTTTCTGCTGGCGCTTGACGGCGACGAAACCTTCGCCGCGGTGGATGGCAACCCACTGGCGCTTGCGCGGCCAGGCCATCCGCCGCAGGTGGCTTGGGGCTTCCATCCGCTGGCCTCTGATATGCGTTTCGAAGTCGCCACTCCCCTGCTTTTCGCCAACACGTTTCGCTGGCTGACGCCGGGGACAGCGGTGCCCGAGGAGTTGAGCATCGGCTCAACGGGCTCCGTGCTGCTGACTGGCCTTGATGTGCGCGAGGGAGAAGCGCCGCGAGTGGTGGATGTGCGCGGCAACGCACTGCCGGTCTCCAAAGCCGCTGATGGCTGGCGTTTCTTTGCAGGCAATAGGGGCGTCTATCAGGTAAGGCAGGGGCAGACGGAACGTATGGTTTCGTTGACTCTGCCGCAAGCTCCCAGGTCCTTTTGGGAACCCACGCCGGAACAACTGCTAAAGGCGATTCCAGCAAGCTCAAGCGCGGAACCTCCCACTCGCTGGTGGAGCTGGCTGGCAGCCTTTGGCCTGCTCTGCCTGGTGGTCGATGCGCTACTGTTTGACCGCCGCGGACAGGGCGACGGCCTCCGGCCGCTCCCTAACCCTCTGTCAGCCCTGCTTTCTCCTTTGCGACAGCTTCTGCGAAAGGAGGCGCGGCCCCGCCATGGTGTTTGAACATCCCTGGGTATTGTTGCTGCTGCTTCCGCTAGTCGGCTGGGTATTTTGGGAGTGGCGGACCGGTTCACGCGTAGTGCACCTGGTGCTGCGCAGCATAGTATTCCTGTTGATTGTGCTGGCGCTGTCGAGTCCGGTATGGGAATTGCCTGACTCGCAGGTACATGTAGTGGCCCTTGCGGACCTAAGCGACAGCGTGGGTGAGGATGGCCGCGCGGAAGCGCAACGACTGGTCAGTCGGCTGGAAAGCGAAGTTGGCGCACAGCATCTGGCCGTCCTGCCTTTCGGCAGCCGCGTTTTCCCGGTAACTGGAGCCACTCTTCCCGCTGCCGGGGCACTGGAGTCAGCTTCCCGGGCCACCAATCTCGAAGGAGCCTTGCGTCATGCGCTAGCCAGCCTTCCTGCTCGCTGCGTTCCGCGCATTGCCTTAATCAGCGATGGCCTGGAAAACACAGGCAGCGTTCTGCGGGCGGCCTGGCAAGCCCGGACGCTAGGAGTTCCCGTGCACGTGTATGCGCTACCAGGACGCCCAGTAGCTCAGTTAGCGATTCGCGCCATGGAGTATCCGGAGCGCGTTTGGAGCGGGGAACGTTTCGCGCTCCGGCTGGTGGTGGAAGCGCCTCGCGCTGCGCGCGGGCGGGTGGAAGTTTCCGTCGACGGCAAGCGCATTGGCTTAAGCGATGTCGATCTTCCGGAAGGCGTCACCCCACTGGTGCTCACCCTTGGCGTTCAGTCAGAAGGGGTATCGGAATTGCGCGCACTGGTTTCCGCGGAAGGGCTTGGCGAGACCACAAAGACAGGCGCCATTGCACTGCGGCGCCCTAATGCTGTTTTTGTTTCGAGCACGTCGCAGCAAGAAGATCAGAACCTGCTGAACATCATGAATGAGGCAGGCTTCCAGTTGCGCATCACAGCAGCCTTGCCAGAACGGCTGAATGAAGCCCAGTTGCTGGTACTGAACAATCAGGATATGGAAGCCTACCCGCCCGCCGAGAAGGGGCGCATTGAGCAATTTGTGATGTCGGGTGGCGGCCTGCTGGTGGTGGCCGGGGAACGCAATGTCTATGTGGAGAAACCCCCCGGAACCCCTGAAGACGCTCTCACGCGTTCCTTGCCGGCGAGGCTGGCGCCGCCTGAGTCTGAAGAGGGAACAGTTGTGGCGCTGATCATCGACAAGAGTTCGTCGATGGAAGGCCGGAAGATGCAACTGGCACGGCTAGCCACCATCGGCGTAATTGATAACTTGCGTCCCGAGGACATGGTGGGAGTGTTGATTTTCGACAACTCACATCAATGGGCGGTGCCTATTCGCAAGGCCGAAGCGAAGACCCTGATCAAGCGGCTGGTTTCCGGAATCATGGCGGATGGCGGAACACAAATTGCGCCAGCGCTTGAGGAGGCCTATCGGCGCGTTTACCCCATGAAGGCCTCATTCAAGCACATCGTGCTGTTGACGGATGGTATTTCAGAAGAGGGCGACTCCATTAACCTTGCCAAGGAAGCGGCGCTGAACAAAGTGACCATCTCCACCGTGGGGCTGGGCCGCGACGTAAACCGTAACTACCTTCAGAAAGTGGCTGAGAACGCCAAGGGTTCGTCTTACTTTGTGGACGACCCGGCCATGCTGCAACAAATTCTGCTGAAGGACGTAATGGAGCACACGGGATCGACGGCCATTGAAGGTAGTATCCGCGCTCAATTGGCGCGCCCTAGCGAACTTACAGAGGGCGTAGACATCACCGCGGCGCCGCCGCTCAATGGCTTCGTGAAGTTTGAGGCAAAGCCGAGCGCGGACATCCTGCTGACGGTAGACCGCGAAGACGCGCCGTTGCTGGCACGCTGGCAGTATGGGTTGGGCCGGGCTGCCGTCTTCACCTCCGACGCCAAAGGCCGCTGGGCGGCGGAGTGGCTGAACTGGGAGGGGTACGACCGGCTTTGGGCGAACCTCACCCGTGACTTGTTGCCGCGGTCGCAACCTCGCGCATCCAGCATCCGCTTTGATGAGGCGCGCAACCGCCTCCTGGTGGAATATCGCACCGAAGCCGGGGGGCCGGGCGCGGCCCCCGAGCTCTTTCTGCTGGGTCCTGACAACTATCGGATGGCGCTTTCGGCAGAACGAGTGGCGCCTGGACTCTTTCGTGTGGAAGCGCCCACCGGCGACCGCCGCGGGCTCTTTCGCATCCGCCCCCTGCAGGATTCCAACGACTTTCCAGAGCTCGGCTACTACCGGGAAGAAGCCGAGAGCAACGACTACGGTAACGACGAGCGGCTTCTGCGCGAATTGGCTGCCTACACAGGTGGGCAGTTCAATCCATCCCCAGCAGTGGTTTTTGACCCGGGTAACGTCCGCTTCGAGTCACTCACCGTGCTCTGGCCTTTCCTGCTGGCGGCGGCCATCCTGTTGCAGCTCATCGAGCTTTTCCTGCGCAAGGGGCTGCCCTGGTTGCGCGAGCGACGGGCGCGCCAAGCCGCCGGGTTCTCTTACGAGACGTGAACGGCGGCGAGTTCCCATGCGGAAAGGATCGGCGTCTCCATCTGAGTCGCCAAGCACCACCCCCGCTTTCACCTGGGCGGCGCGCCAGGACTTGATTGCCCGTGGCGCTGATGCAGGCACGCCGTTCCTAAACTGCCTCTGACAGGCCACCCATGTTGGCTTTGGGCCTGCTTGATCTGGCATCTTGCTCTCAATCCACGCAGAGTTGGCTTCAAGGAGTTGGAATCAGCGCGGCCAGCAGAAGACGCAAACCTTGCCGGAAGTCCGGGAAGAGATCCGTATACTGCGTCTGCTGCTGAATCTTTCGCGGCACTTTGCATTCTTCCAGCCGAACCGGTACCAGGTACACGGCATCTAGTGGCATCCGCTGCCCCTGTTCCAGGGCATAACGAACTTCTGCCTGGAAGTGGCCGCGCTTGCGGCAGGCAATCTGCGAGAAGCAGGGAACCACGAAGTCAGCAACTTCAATCGCGCGCTCGATCGCTTTGGGCCAATTCTGCCCGGGCAGCAGACATTCGGAATCCATCCAGGGATGAAACCCTTGGCGGCGAAGGAATCGGTAAATCGCCTTCACGATCAGCCGGTCTTCTACCGCGTAGGCTAAGAAAACTCGCTTGTGGGTCCAAGGCTCAAACTGGATACTACCGTCCATCTCCAACTGGAAGCTGCCGACGCCGCCCAGGACGAGACGGCCTTCCTTGGCAAGCGTTTCCCGCAGCAGGGTCTCTAACTTCGCTTCCAGGGGAACGTCCTGCGTCTGCGGAAAGAGCAGATCCCGCAGTTGAGCTTCCTCAAGAACCGTCATGGCGCTTCCTTCCCCGCCCCGTCAGCGGAACGGCTTCTACACTCCCGTCAGCTTGAGGAACCAACTTCGCCACCCCGGGAACCTCGGCCTCCTCCTTTCGTTTCAACTGGCGCATAATCTGGTGGACCATCTGGTCGAGGGAGTCCGCGGCGAGAGCTTCGCTCACCGCAGCTTGGCGCGCCAGCCTGCGTATCAACTGCCGTTCAATCATCACAACCCTAGGGTATTGAGGAGCGATGGCATTCCGGCAAGCCAATTGCCGCTGGTGCTTCGCGCGGCGACCCTAAACACCTGCCATTCATAGTCTTAGATAACTGCAAATAATTCAGGAACATGCGTGACCACAGTCCGTCTATTCGTCCGCCGTGGAAGAGCAGACGGGCTTTCCGGGCCTCATTGGTCCGTCATGGAGGCACCTTTTAGCTGGTGGACAGAGCGTGCCACTGAACCCTGGCACCGCTACAGACCCGACTTCCTGCCATCTCAGATTCCCAAGGATGAGCAGGATCATAACCACCCGTAAACTCCACAGTTCGCCTAACTGGGCTAACAGATTCCGATATATGAAGATAAATTTCTAAAGTCTAATCTTGACGGATAAACGGAATCCACTAAACTGAAAGTACCGATGAATCTGCAGCAGTGGTATCGATCGGCGCGTGAAGCAGTGGACGATGTAATCGAACACAACTTCGAGGACCTTCCCCCTGAAGGCCATCGCCGGTTGGCCCGGATCTGGCAGTATTTGCGCGATCAGGAAGTAAGGGCAATCCAACACGATATGCGAGCGAAAGCAACGCTGGCGTCGGAGCTGCGATTCTCGTCCCCATCCTCCGCAACCAGACTAAGTACCGCTGACTGAGCGACCGATTCGGTCAAGCGAGAAAAGCCGGAAAATTGCGCTTCCTGAGTTTGCCGCCTCGCGACATACGTCTTCGCCGGAGATGGTAGTTCACCTCTTCAAGCGAAGGAAACAGCCCCACAAATTCTTGCCCCCGGCGCTCGCGTTTGCCTGAGCCGCGCCGGAAGTCCTTTAGATGGAACCCTGTATTCGCCGACACCACAGCGAAACCCCACGCACGGTACTCGTGAGCGCCTTCGGCCCAGGCGAGGTCTCCGTCAATCCACAACGCGTAGCCCATAATCTCCTTAGCTTCGCACGCAGCAGTGGGACATTCTCTGTTTCCATGCCGGCGCAAGCAAAAGTCCCATTCGTGCATAGCCCCTGTGTAGATGGACCTGTGCAAACAGACAACTGTGCAAATAGACCTTGTTTTCCGCCGGCAATCGCATTAGGATAGCGGCACTGGAGTTCCTTGAGAATATGGAGGAGAAACCACCCATGGCTCGTGCCTTGCTTTCCCTGGGCTTGCTCACCCTATCCGCCACGCTTGCCCTGACGGCGCAAAATGCCCCCATGCTGCGCAGCTTGGACAAGCCGGAAGCGCTCCGCGGTGACAAGGTCACCGTGACCGGCCAGAACTTAGCCAAGCCCAATGTGGCGGGGCTCTACCTCACCAAAGGCACCGATGACGTAGAGGTGACCGTCGAGGAGCAAACCGACACTTCCATACGGTTCGTGGTGGGAAAGTCCATGCCATTTGGCCGCTATGGACTGCTAGTGCTCACCGGCGGGGAAGCACCCATGTACATTGAGCAACCAGTGAAGCTGAACGTGGTGGAGAAACTTACCCCGCAGCCACAGCCGGAAGAAGCCCCAGCCGAGCCGCCAGCGGAAGGCGCAAAACCGCCGGGGGCCTGAACCGATCATTGCTGGTGGGAGTGAGGGATCGCGGCTGCAGCGCACGCGATATCGGCAAGCCCAGAAGCACGAGCGGGGTGGACTGTATCCAGCCCACCCCGCTTCGTTTCGACCTGATTTCCGTTTCCTAGAGTCCCTTGTTCGCCAGGAACAGGGCGAGGTCGACCACGCGGCAGGAGTAACCCCACTCGTTGTCGTACCAGCTAAGCACCTTCACCATGTTGCCACCCAGAACCTTCGTTAGGTCGGAGTCAACAATGGAGCTATTAGGGTTGCGCAGCATGTCAGTAGAGACGACAGGATCTTCCGTGTAGGCAAGAATCCCCTTGAGCGGGCCTTCGGCCGCTGCCTTCAGCATCCCATTCACTTCCGCAACCGTGGTGGATTTCTCTACAGTAGCCACCAAGTCCACAACGGACACGTTCGGCGTGGGCACGCGCATCGCGAAGCCGTCCATCCTACCCTTCAGTTCCGGCAGCACCAGGCCGATCGCCTTTGCCGCACCGGTGGAAGTGGGAATCATGTTCACGGCTGCCGCACGCGCACGGCGCAGATCCTTGTGCGGGAAATCCAGCACGTTCTGGTCGTTGGTGTAGCTATGGATGGTGGTCATCGAGCCGTAGGTAATCTTCAGGTTCTCGTGCAGCACCTTGGCGAAGGGCGCCAGGCAATTGGTGGTGCAGGATGCGTTGGAGATAACGTTGTGCTTTGACGCATCGTAGACGTCGTGGTTCACGCCCATCACGATGGTGACGTCTTCATCCTTGGCGGGCGCCGAAATGATGACCTTTTTCACCGAACCGCGCAAGTGCTTTGCGGCAACAGGGCCATCCGTGAAGCGTCCGGTAGATTCCACCACGATTTCCGCGCCAAGCGACGGGAACTCGATCTCCGCGGGGTCCTTGGTGGCGAAAATGCGCAGCAGCTTGCCATCGACAATCACTCCGTCGGCGCTGGAGGAGACTTCCGCATCCAAGGGTCCGAGGATCGAGTCGTACTTCAACAAGTGAGCAAGCGTCTTTGTATCCGTGAGGTCGTTCGCCGCCACAAATTCGATATTGGGGTTCTTAAAGCCTGCCCGGAAAACGTTTCTTCCGATGCGGCCGAACCCATTAATTGCGATTTTCAAGGCCATGTAGAAAATGCTCCTTCCGATTTTCTGTGGCCGGTAATTCGGGTCCGCGAATGCGGCCGGGCGGCCAAAGCTTAATGATATCAAAGGGAAGGCGCTGTCGTCACCTTAGTTTCGGATAGAGCACTCTTTTGTCTTGCATCCGCAACGGCAAGGTTGGCGAATGGGCGAAAGCAACTCAGTGGGGAATGATCACGCGCGGGGCAGTCTGGCCCATCCCTGCCCACTCTTCACGCACCTCTACCACTTCTTCTCCGTCGAAAGTGATGAAAACGATGCGCCCTGGAGGCTCGCCGTAGATCCAGTCTTCGAGTTCAATCCCATCCTTGGTTTGCCTTACCTTACGCTTGGGTTTGCCCATCGACAGGATCACTTGGTCACGGTCCATGCCGTTGATCGCTTTCTTCTCCTCGATGGCCTGCTTCACCTCTTCGGGGAGGCTTTCCATGTATTGCTCAGTGGCGGAACGCTGGTTGAAGTTAAATACCGAGCTCAGCAGTTCCTTCACTTCATCCACCGTGCGGGGAGGGTCGTCTTTGGGAAAGCGCAGTTGCAGGTTCGAACCACCCGGTGCCATCATCGCTTGGCTGGCCACAGGCGCGGTGCGGTTTCCCATGCCCACTTCCAGGCCTTGATACCACTTGCGCCCGCCCACGCCATTATTCAACTCAAATGTGATGCCGTTATCTTCGATTTTCACTTTGGTGAACTGTACGAGGTCTCCGGTGCGGGCGGCAACGCCGGATTTGTTATTCGCAGCTTCCCACACTGCCTGGTCGTAGCGACCATCGTCTTCAATGGTGAGCGGTTTCTTGGAGCGAGGAATGAGGATGCGGGCGGTGGCGTACTCAGACATCAAGCCGCGCAATAAAGCCACTTTGTCTTCCTCGCGTAGCCGCTTCGGGTTGTCGGCGCGTACAGAAACAGACGCCACAAAGGCTAGCAGCGCCAAGCCAAGTACAGGAGCGCGGAAACAAATACACATGGGATGCCTCCCAGATTCCCCGAGCTTCCCCGGTTTCCCAGAGCTATTCAGTCAGACGCTGCGGAGCTGCCGCGCGCGCCAAAGGATTACCAGCACTACCGGCATTGCCAGCGTGCAGAAGATGCCTGCCTCAGGGCCATAGGCGCCACCGGCCCAGAACGCATCCTCTGAGCGGAGGCGGATGCCTACTACATCCAGTGTAAACCCGCTGAGTTCCACTCCCAGTAGCGGGAGCGTCCAATTCCAGGCTGCGTGCATCCCGATGGGCAACCACAAATCACGACACCGCAACCGCGCCACGCCAAACACGACTCCCCAGAGCAGCGTATTGACGAGTGCCACCCAGGTAACTGAGAGGTTGGCGCTGTGCGCCCACGCAAACAACACACTTGTGACTGCGACGCTCGCGGCGGGACCGAAGGTTTCCTCAATTCGTTGAAAAACAAGACCGCGAAACAATACCTCCTCCCCAATTGCGCCAAACAGGATCACCACCATGAACATGGTGAGGGCATCGATAGCGAACGGCGTGTCGCTGCGCTGCCACGACGCTTTCCCAATCAGTACCGGCATCGCGGTGACGATGACCCCAAAACCCGCACCCAGGGCGAGACCGAGAAAGAGATTTCGTTGCGTCCGCGGATTCCAGTGCAACCCGGTGGAGAGGAGCGTTCGCCCTGGGTGATACAACCGCAGGACCACAGCGGTAGCTACCAGCGAGCCCAGGAAAACGGAAAGTGCCGAGATCACGAGCAGGTTAGGGATCACCCCATAGAGCAGGGTAAGGGCCAACGACGCCAGGTAGAACAGCACGCTGAAGAGGAGGATCTCGAGGACCGCCCGAACACGCGGATGCGCAGGTTTCGGCTTTCCCTCGTCCTCTGGCGGCAACAGCGTTGCCGACGAGGCTAAGGGGATCGGATCCTCTGTTGGCGTTGACGAATTGGGAGATTCAGCGTCCACGGGCGTCGCTCCCATGATTTCAGAATGCAGGCGCCCACGCCAAGCTCTCAGTCAAAAGTCGCGAGTGTTCTGCGACCCACGGGAGTCTCCCATGAGTACGGAAGCGCCGCGGATGACTGTCGCGCTAGGTCGCGCGCTCCGATCAGTCGCGAAACGTGGCGTCAGGCGAATCCAAGCAATATGCCACTGTGCTGGGTTTAGGCTCCCTCTCATCACGCCTTTCAACCAACTGGGAAACACGAGCAATGGCGTCAAAGAGGCTAGCCGGGCCAAAGGGTTTCACCACGTAGCCATCCATGCCCACGTCTACACATTCCTGACGGCATTGAAACAGGCCATTGGCAGTAACGGCAATAATTGGGATGCGTCCCGCGCCCGGGTGCTCCCGTTGCCGGATCTGCCGGGTGGCTTCAATGCCATCCATCACGGGCATCTGAATGTCCATCAAGATGAGATCGAATTGATCCTGCTCCACGGCCTCTACTGCCGCTTGTCCGTTGGCTACAGCCACCACGTGCAGACCGCGTGTCTTCAAGATTCTCGCGAGGAGGGTCTGGTTCACAGGATTGTCTTCGGCAATCAGCACCTTACGGATACGGATCTCCCCTGCCTGGGACTCGGCAGGCTGCGTCTCGGAAGACGGGGCGCTATCCTCCGCCCCCGCGACCGACGATGACAACGCTGTGGGCGCTGCTTGTTCTGGCGTCACGGGCAGAACTTCCACGGGTAGCTCTACGGTGAACCGGCTGCCAGAGCCGAGTTCACTTATTACAGTTACGCTGCCGCCGAAAGCGCTTACCAAACGCTGGACGATGGCAAGCCCAAGCCCAGCGCCGCCATTTCTTCGACGTCGCGTTCCGTCGAGTTGGCGAAATGGCTCGAAGATCACCGCGAGATGATCCGGGTGGATGCCGATACCTTCATCGGCCACCACAAAGACAATACGAATCTGGACACCGGCCTCGGTGGCTTCGCCGCGCAAGGAACCTCGCATTGCCGGGCTGATGCCATTGGCGAATACTTCGAGCGTCACCGTTCCGCGGTCAGTGAACTTCACGGCGTTGCTCACCAGGTTGAGCAGAATCTGCCGGAGGCGATGTGCGTCCACCCGGACGAGCGCCGGCAGCGACGGCGCCATCTTGACTCGCAAATCCAGACCCTTGCGCCGCACTTCATAGAGAACGCTACGCGTAGCCTGGTCCACCACTTCAGCCAAACTGCATTCCGCTGGCCGGATCTCCACCTCACCCGACTCCATGGCGGCGAAGTCCAGTAAATCTTCGATGATGTCCACCAGTGTCTTTCCCGAAGCCTGGACTGTCTGCAAGTGCTCGCGCTGTTCGACGCTAAGCTCGGTGCCAAGAATCAGGTCTGTGAACCCCAGGATACCGTTCAGGGGGGTCCGCATTTCGTGTGAGACGTTGGACAGGATCTCATCCTTAAACTTGTTTGCTGCCTCCGCCTTCGCCCGCTGTTCTTTCAGTTCGCGCGTGCGCTCCCCCACAGCGGATTCCAACTGCTCCTGACGCTGCAACATCCGCCGGTAACGCCAGCGCCAGATCCCGCGAGCAAGCGCAAGCAGCGTCCAAAGCGCCAGCGCCAAGGACCACCATTGGCTCCACCATGGAGCGGGAACTTCCAAGTGAATGGAGGCGGGCTCACTCCAAGGCCCAGCAGCCTCGCGCGCCTGCACCTCAAACTGATGAATCCCCGGCTCCACGTGGTCGAAATTCACCTGGCGCTCTTCAGATTCAATCCATTCCCCGCGGTTACCCAGCCGGTAGCGATAGCGGATGGAGTCCTGATTGGTGAAACGTAGCGCGGCAAAGGAAACCTGGAACTTCGAAGGTGCGAGGAGATTGCCAGTGGCGGGCAAGTCGGTAGCCTTCCCATCTCCTCCATGTATGCCGAGAATTACCACCGTGATGGGTCTGCGTTGGAAGGTAGAGGGGGGGGCGAAGCGGGAGAGACCGCGGGCCGTACTGATCCATACAGCGCCATCGGGCCCCTCAGCCAGTCCATTCACGCTCACGTCGTTCCAAATCAGTCCGTCGTCGCGCGTAAAGTTAAACCAGGCGTTTCCGGACAGGCCGCTCAGCCCCCGCTCCGTGCCTGCCCACACTCTGCCTGCGCCGTCCGCGAGGACGGAGAACACTTTTTCCGAGGCGAGACCGTCGGCCTTGCGGTAGTGACGCATTGAGGGCGCCCCCTCACCGGTCCGGACTTCCGTAAGCCCCAGTGGCAACCGGTAGTTCACCCACACACTTCCTGCAGGGTGAACCGTAACGCCGAACACGTTGCTGGCGAGCAATCCGTCCTGCCGCGTGATGCGCTGGACGCGCCCTCCGTCAAACATCAGCAAGCCCTTCTCGCTAGCAGCCCACAAGCGGCCGTCGCGTCCGCTTGCCAGTGCATAAACCGCCCCGCCTTCTGTTGCATTCGCGGCGACGCGATCGAAGCGCCAGATCCCCTCAATCAGTTGCAGGCGACCAAGCCCTTTGGTGTCGGCAATCCAAAGCGCATCCTTGTGCCAAAGGAGAAAGCAGATTAGGTCAACCGCCGCACCATTCTCTTCCGAAAAGGTCTGCACCTGGCCAGTGCCTGGGTTCCAGCGATGCAGGATGCCACGCTCATTGGAGAACCAGAGTTCCCCTTCACGGCCGGGTGCCAGGCCGAATACCAACCCGCGCTGGGGAATACGGTTGGGCAGTGGAGCGTCGCGGAACAGCAACTCCCCGTGGCTGCGCACCGCCAGTCCCCGGTTGGTAGCCACCCACTGCGTGCCGTCTCGCGACCGGACCACCCGCGTAACCTCAGGGCCGGGCAGCCCTTCCGCGGTATCCCATCCGCGCCAAGAGCCAGGACCCAGCCACTGGGTTAAGCCCGAGCCCGAGGTTCCAATCCAAAGGTTGCCGTCGCGATCGAGCAAGAAGCACTCGGCGCGGTCCGGTGGAAATCCACCCTTGCGATCAATCCGCTCCACCTTGCCGTGGCGGATGATGGAGAAGCCTTCGTCCGCCGGAACAAACACCGTGCCGTCGGGCTGCAGGTATAATTTCCCGGTGCCAGCGTACGGTACAGGAAGCGCCTGCGGGTCCAGCTTGCCTGGCTGAAATCGGAAGAGTTCCCTCTGGGCTGAACCCGCCAGCCAGGTGCCCGCCGGTTCGCGGTGCAGCGTTACCCACGATGCATTCGAGGCCGCTTCCATGTCGTTGACAACGAAGCCCGTATCTGGATTCAAGCACTGAAAACGATTACCCGGCCGGAAAGTACACAGGTTGCCGTCGGCATCCACGGCCAAGGGCGCCACAACGTTCGGCGATTCGGATGGATTGGGTAGCAGCCTGCGCACACGGAGCGGTGGCGGGAACACCGCCCCCATTGGCGGCCCCGGTGGCGCTGGTGGCGCAAGTTCCACGGAATAAAGGCCGGTAAGCGGCGAAAGGTAAACGCCGCCGCGCCTGCCCGCCACCATCGGAGTTCCGTGCGCCGGAGAAAAGCGCAGTGAGTCCGAGGCGTGCAGCACGATCTGGAATCGATTGCCCACTTGCCGGCTTACCCCCTTGCCGGTGGCCACCCAGAGCGTACCGTCGGTTGCCTCCAGTAAGTTGGTTACCCAGTTGCTTGCCAGCCCCTCCGCCGTGGAGTAGCGCCGGAAACTGCGCCCGTCAAAACGGTAGAGCCCGGTGTGCGTTGCTACCCACAAGAACCCTGCACGGTCCTGCAGCAGATCGCGCACCACCAAGTCGTCGAGCCCGTAGGATTGGTCGAGAATACGAAAGCGATACTGGCCTGCTTGGGCTGGTGAGGCAACAATCGCCAGGCAAAGCGCAATCACCGCCAGCCAGCATCCGGCGGAGACTTGCGGAATGATGGCAGGCAGCATCCTTCCGGATTGTGCTTGGTGCGTTTGCAGCCCCACAGTTGTCTATCGGCAGGGTTGCGGGATGTCTGCATGCAGAACGATTGGCAATCCCACGGATTGCGGCAGCGCCGCTGCCGATCCAACTAGGAGGCACGCCTATTGGGAAGCCTAGCCTAATCGTGCTTCCCGGCTGTCCTCTTCGAGGAAGAGCGACCGCTGCGGCTTCTTCGGCGTCGCGGGTGGTATTCGCAAGTCACTGAGCCTCTTCACCTGGTCAGTGACGCAAACCAGAAACATCGGCTGCATCGCGCCCTTCAAAATATCGATGATCTGCTCGTGATTCCGCTCGAGATACACCGACTTTCCATCGGTGAGCAGATGCAGATCCGCGCTGCCGGAAAGCACTTCCCTCAATCGCGAGCCCAGTTCGTTCTGCAAAAAGTCGAGCACGCGGCGGATCTTTTGCAGGGAAAAACCCTTCCGGCGCAGTTCCGCAATCAGGCTAATTTCAATCACTTCCTGCGCCAGGTAGACGCGCTTGTGACCCTCGTGGCGCGGCGAAACCACATTCTGTTCGTCCCACCACTGCAATTGCCGCAAACTCACTTGAGCAATCTTTGCCACTTCGCTGCTCGAATAGGTTTCCTCAGCTGAAACCGGAAGCACTCTGGCCTTGCGCGCTTTTGACATTTTCACCCTAATCCGTTTCCAAGTGTCCGCCACTCAAATTGTACTTGAGGGCAGTCTCCTGTCAAGGTCTAAACGGGCTGCAAAGTGATTGATTTGGAACAATTTAGTACTGGTATGGTTTCCGCCCGCAACTGCCCCACTAGAACTTGTGGCTCGTCAACCACCACCCACAAAATGCACTACCTCAATTTCATCGCCGGGCTGGATCTTCCCCTCTGCCCAAAGTGCTGGTTTTGCAATCTCTCTGTTCCACTCCACCGCGACGCGCTTCTCATTGATACCAAGAAAGTGCAGTAGGCCAAGCATCGTTAGCCCTGTTGGAACGTCCCGCAATTCGCCGTTCACCTGAATAGCAATCGTCTCTTCCTGTTTCATGATTTGCCCTCAACCCACACCGCTCGTGCCGCCCCATCGGCATTAGGATGCCGTGCCGCTTATGACCCGCTGCTAATCACCTGATAAGCATCCTCGCCACACACCTTCGCAAGCTCGGCCAGGAACTCCCTGTCGGGCCGGACCTTGGTTTCCACCAGCATGGTCACGATGAAGTCACGTTGCTTTTCGAGCACCAGTTGCACCTCGGTATCTCCCGGTTTCTTCGTGAAGAGCGTGTGGAGGTGCTCCACGCGAGTGGGGCTGGGAGCCCCTTCCCCTTGCAGCGGCACCCGGATCGAGACCATCGCAGGGTATCGAACATGGGCATTGCGGAGAGGCAGGATATCCTGCACGGAGATCTTCGGTGGGGCATTGTCTTCAGGGAAAACAAGTCCACTCACCAGTACTGCCTCGTCTTCTTTGATTTGGTCGGCGAGCATCTCAAAATTCTTGGCGAAGCAGACCATATCGACGGTGCCCAGCCAGTCCTCCAGCACCATCGACGCCCAGGCTTTGCCTTCCTTATTCCGTCGCCGCTGAATGGATCCGAATACGCCGCATAGTTTCACCTCGAAGTTGCGCGGCAGATCCTCCAGCCCGTCGCTTTCGTGGGAGCGCAGTTCTAACACCAGTTCACGATACTCGTCCAGCGGGTGCCCGGTGACGTAGAAGCCAAGCAGTTCTTTCTCATAGCCAACCGCCTGACGTGGCGTCCAGTCGGGCACTCTAGGCAAGGGAGCAGCGCTGGCCTCGTCGTTCCCATCCTCGAACCCGAACAGCCCAGTCTGGCCGCGAGACCGGTCGCGCCACACTTTGGAAGCCGCTTCCAGGGCGGACTCCACCGCATGGAACTTCTGCGCGCGCGTTCCCTCTAGCTCATCCATCGCACCCGTCTTGATCAGGCTCTCCAGTACCCGGCGATTGATGGCCGCAGGGTCAATCTCTTCACAGAACTGATACAGAGTGGTGAACCTGCCCACATTCGCCCGTGCGGCGGCGATGGCTTCCACCGCACCCTGTCCCACGTTCTTCACCGCGCCCAGGCCGAAGCGAATGGCTTCCCCGTCGGGTGTGAAGTTCCAGTCGCTGGCATTCACGTCTGGCGGCAGCACATCGATCTTCATTTCCCGGCATTCCTGGATATACTTCACCACCTTGGCGGTGTTGCCGGTTTCCGAGGTCAGCAGCGCGGCCATAAACTCAACGGGGTAATGCGCCTTCAGGTAACCGGTGATGTAGGCCAGGTAGGCGTAGGCCGCGGAGTGCGACTTATTGAATCCATAGCCTGCAAACTGCGCCATCAAGTCGAAGATCTTCTCTGCCTTCTTTTCGGGCACATCCCTTTCCGCCGCCCCTTTGAGGAAGCGGATCCGCTGTTGCTCCATCTCGTCGGCGTTTTTCTTACCCATGGCGCGGCGCAGAATATCCGCTTCACCCAGCGAGTAGCCGGCAAGCACGTTGGCGATCTGCATCACCTGCTCCTGATAGACGATGACGCCATACGTCTCGGCCAGAATCTCTTCTAGCTGGGGAAGTTCGTAGGTGACCTTCTTTCGGCCATGCTTCCTGCCGATGAAGTCGTCGATCATGCCGCCCTGAATGGGCCCAGGGCGGTACAGCGCATTCAGCGCGATCAAGTCTTCGATCCGGGTTGGCTCATAGCGGCGGAGCACATCGCGCATGCCCGCGGATTCGAACTGAAACACGCCGCTGGTGAGCGCTCGCGAGAAGATCTGGTAGGCCTTCGGGTCGTCCAACGGAATTTCTTCCGGCTGGATTTGGATCCCTCTGGTTTTTGCGATCAGCCCCAGGGCATCCTCAATGATGGTGAGCGTGGTCAGCCCGAGGAAGTCCATCTTCAGTAACGAGAGCTTCTCCAGCCCGCCCATGTCGTACTGGGTGACAATTTCGTCCTTGTTCGTCTTGTACAGAGGGACAATCTCTTTCAGCGGGATAGGCGATATCACGACCCCCGCCGCATGCACGCCAGCGTTGCGCGCTTTGCCTTCGAGACGTTGCGCTAAGTCGAGCACCTCTTTAACTCGCGGATCCTGCTCCGCCGCCTCGCGCAGCTTCGGTTCCGTCGCAATCGCCTCTTTCAGCTTGATGTTCAGCACGGGCGGAATCATCTTGGTGATTCGGTCAACATCGCCGAAACCCATATTCAGCACGCGCCCCACGTCCTTGATAGCAGCCTTCGCGCCAAGTGTATTGAACGTAATGATCTGGGCCACCTGTTCGCGCCCGTACTTCTCCGTCACGTACTGAATCACTTCCCCCCGGCGGCGTGTGCAGAAGTCCACGTCCACGTCGGGAAAGCTGATGCGCTCCGGGTTCAGGAAGCGCTCAAACAGCAAGTTGTATTGCAGCGGGTCGATGTCGGTGATACGAAGGCAGTAAGAAACCAGGCTGCCGGCAGCGGAGCCCCGGCCTGGCCCCACCGGAATACCCCGCAACCGGGCATAACGAATGAAGTCCCACACAATCAGGAAGTACCCGGTGAACTTCATGCTCTCAATCAGCTTGATCTCGCGCTCCAGCCGCTCCTCGTAGGCGGCCAGCGGATGCTTCAGCCGCCCTTCAGCCGCTTGCTGCCGCAGAACCGCGCAGCGCTGCTCAAAGCCCTGCCGGGTGACGTACTCGAAGTAGGTTTCGAGCGAATGGCCTTGCGGAACGGTGAAATCCGGGAATGGGTTTGCCACTTTCTCCAGCTTCACCTGGCAGCGTTGCGCAATTTCCCAGGTATGGTCGAGCGCGTCCGGCACTTCGCCAAACAACCGCAGCATCTCCTCCTTTGACTTCAGGTAGAACTCCTGGCTGTCGAACTTCATACGGTTCGGGTCAGACAGCACGGTGCCTGTGGAGATGCAAAGCAGCACTTCTTGCAGCCTGGAATCTGCCTTGGCGATGTAGTGCGAATCGTTGGTGGCAATCAGTGGCATACCCGTATCGCTCGCCAGGCGAACGATATCGCGCATCACAATGGGGTCGTCCTGCAACCCATGGTCCTGCAGTTCCAGGAAGAAGTTCCCCTTCCCAAACAGATCCTGATACTCATGGGCGAGGCGGCGCGCCACATCATAATTGCCCCGCACCACCGCCTCGTTGATATCGCCCTTCAGACAGGCCGAACTGCAGATGATTCCCTTGGCGTGCTGCGCTAGAAGGTCCTTGTCGATGCGGGGCTTGTAGTAGAAACCCTCTGTGTAAGCGGTGGATACCAGCTTCACCAGGTTCTTGTAGCCTTCCTGCGTTTCGGCCAGCAGCAACAGGTGGTTGTAGCCGTCGCCTTCTTTGCGGTCAGACATCCGGCCAGGGGTTACGTACACCTCGCAACCGATGATGGGGTTTACCCCCTTCGCCTTGGCTGTGTTGTAAAACTCCACCGCGCCGAATAGGTTGCCGTGATCGCTCATCGCGATTGCGGGCATTTCCATCCTTGAGGCAGTATCAATCAGCGTGGGAATGTCCGCTGCTCCATCGAGCATGGAGTAGTCAGTATGGCAGTGCAGGTGAACAAAGGGCGCATCAGAAACGGGCTTCGGCAAGGCAAACTCCGGCGGTACTCAGGATGCAGTCAAGGGGGAGTCCTTACAGTATACCGGGGCGGATGAGGGCCGTCGCCAAGCGCGCTCTAACCCAGTGGGCGGATGCCAATGAAGGCCTGCATACGCCCCGCGGCCTCGCGGTCGCGGCGGAAGGAATGATAGTTCTGCGAATCAGCAAAAGTACAGCAGCCGCAATCGAAAATGCTTTCGGACGGCACGCCTTCGGCGGTGAGCTGACGCCTGCACGCTTCCGCAAGATCGACACGAGTGCGCTTGTCCAGGTCGTCTCGCTCCGGGAATAGCCGCTGGAACTGCGCTGCCACCTCCGCGCCCACCTCAAACGATTCCTCGCGGATGCAGGGACCAATGGCGGCCAGGATATTACCAGGCCCTGTGCCGAAGTGATCGTGCATGCGGGCCACGGCCTGGGGCAGCACGCCAGCCACCACCCCGCGCCATCCAGCGTGGACGGCGGCCACCGCGCGGGTTTCCGGGTCAACCAGCAGGACGGGCACGCAGTCCGCCGTACGCACCGTCAACAGGCGGCCTGGCTCGCTCGAGATTAGCGCGTCACCTTCGCCGCAGTCCGGCGATTCCCCCGAGGGACGGACGACGATTGCCGAGTGAATCTGGCGCAGCATCGCGACGCAAAATCCATCGTTATCTCTCACTGCGAGGCGCGTCTCAAACCCATGCTCCAGCCATGGGAGACGCAACAATGCCCCGCAGCGCAGCACGCCGCTTGCATCCACAACAAAACCGTTCGAGGGATTCAGTGGCATCGGAAACAGGGGCAATTATCAGCTAGACGGGGTTCTGCACCTGTGCGATCATTACCTGCTTCTTGAAGTCGTCCAGCATGGTTTCGTCTAAGCGCACCTCAGTAGGGCGCTTCACCAGATTCGGTGTGGCGTCAATCTTCTCCTGAAGCTTCAGCAGGCCATAGAACAGGTTCTCGGGACGGGGCGGGCAGCCCGTGATGTAGACATCCACAGGCACAATGCGATCCACTCCCTGCAGTACGGCGTAGGTGTTGAAGGGGCCGCCCACGCTGGAGCAGGCTCCCATGGAAATCACCCATTTGGGTTCTGGCATCTGGTCATAGATCCGCTTCAGCACGGGCGCCATCTTCAGCGTCACCGTGCCGGCAACAATCATCAGGTCGCTCTGGCGCGGGCTGGGGCGGAACACTTCGGCGCCAAATCTGGCGATGTCGTAGCGCGGACTCGACGAAGCAATCATTTCAATCGCACAGCACGCCAATCCAAAGGTCAACGGCCACAGCGACGATTTCCGCGCCCAATTGAACACGTAATCCACTGAGGTGGTGACGACATTCTTTTCGAACTGGTTCTCGATAAACGACATGGCGAAACCTTGAGAACGACACACTACAAGGCTATGCCAGCAACACTTGCCACCATAGCGCCCCGCGCCTTCTTCAAACTACCATAGACAGTCCAAAAATGACAAAGGAGTCCGATATCTTCAGCCAGCCCCTCCAACCCGTGCACGGGCGGGGTGGGCTCAGGACCCGGAATGGGAGCCGGCGAGCCCGTGGGGAGCCGATGGTCCCGAATCCATCATGCCAAATGCCCTAGCCCGCCGCGTGGCGGAATTCAGACCCATAAACTCTTCGTAGAAACTGGTGGCTCCTTTGGTGAATGCCTGCTCGATTTCGGTATCATCCCCAGTGCGCAACGCCTGAATAAGCGGTTCGTGTGCCGCCGTCACGTCCACAAGATGCTCCAACCCTGAAGCGCGCATCATGCTCACGAACGCCAATAGGGGAACCGTCACATGATCTAGCACCATCGCCAACGTACGGTTGCCCGAACAGCGCCAAACGCAGCGGTGAAATTCCAGGTCTGCCTGCACTGCTTCGTAGTAGGAGTCCACAACAATTGCCGCCGACAACGCCGCCAGCCTCTGCTCCAACTGTTCAAACTCTGCTGCCCCCATTAGACGGGAGGCAGCTTGGGCAGCCTGCACTTCGAGTTTCACCCGCAATTCCACCCGTTCCCGCACTTCCTGAGGCGTGAGGCGGGTGACGGTGGTGCCGATGTTCGCCTGCCGAGTGACAAGTCCCGCCGACTCTAGCCGTTGCAGCGCTTCGCGAACCGTTGACTGGCTTATTCCCAGTTCCTTCGCGATACGCAGTTCCCGCAGGTTGCTCCCCGGCGGATAACCGCCATCGAAAATCGCTTCCCGCAACCGGTCTGCCGCGTAGTCCACTAGGCTGCCATTCCGGTTGTCTGCCGCTCGATCTTTCTTTCTGGCCACGGTAAGTCCAAGTTACCACACGAAATCGCTTGACTCCAGTGGTTATCGCGCATATTATCGATAACACAATCGGTTACTGAAGGGAGTTCCATGTTGACCTCGATTATTCCCCTCGTTCGCGTTCTTGGGCTGGCGGTTCTGGCGGTTGGCGCGCTTTGGGCGCAAATCGGCGGAGGTTCGCTGATAGGTAACGTTACTGACCCCGCGGGAGCGGCGGTAGCCGGAGCCCGCATCATAGCCACAAATGTGGATACGGGCATCAGCCGCGAGACGGTCACCAACGAAAGTGGCTACTTCGAGTATCCGCTGCTGCCCGCCGGGCGCTACCAGTTAGCAGCGGAGTTGCAGGGTTTCCGCCGCGCTACCACCACGAGCTTTCAGATCAACACCGGCAACCGCCCCAGGGTGGACATGAAGCTGGAAATCGGGCAGGTTTCAGAGTCCGTCGAAGTGGTGGACACCGCCCCGATCGTGAACGCGACCACCACAGACCTGGGAGTGGCGATGGAGCGATCGAAGATCGAAGCCCTCCCTCTGAATGGCCGCAACTTCCAGCAGCTGGTTGGCCTGCAGGCAGGTGTCCTGTCGAACCCGTCATCAAGTGCGGGAGGCCGGGGCGGTATTGAGTTTCACGGTGCCACCGCGTTCGGCAATTCGCTGCTGTTGGATGGAGTGGATATGTCACTTGGCGAAGTGCCTGGCACCGGCAACGCAACAGGCGGCGGGCCACTCATCAACACAGTGAGTGTGGAGGCAATCGAGGAGTTCAAGGCCTCAGGCAATGCGATGTCCGCCGAATACGGACGTTCGGTTGGGGGAGTCCTGAACGTCACCACGAAGAGCGGCACAAACCAGTTCCATGGTTCGCTTTTCCATTTCTTCCGCAACGACAAACTGGATGCCAACAGCTTCTTCAACAACCGTTCCGGACTGGCCCGGCCTTCGCTACGCTGGAATCAATACGGCGGCAACCTGGGCGGTCCGCTCATCCGCAACCGCGCCTTCTTCTTCTTCAACTATGAAGGCGCCACAGTGCGCAGCCCGGTCCAGTTGACGGGCAATGTGGCCACTCCGGCCCTCATCTCTCAGCTCACACCCGATCTTCAAAACACGTTCAATGCCCTCTCGCCTTCAACCTTCGAGCCCACCACCAATCCGCTGGTTGGCTTCCACCGGCGCAATGAAACGCGCAACAACGACGAGAACACCTACCTGATGCGCGGCGATGTTGACCTTGCGGCGCACCGGCTCTCCGTGCGCTATAGCTATAACAACCAGGACGTCAGTTCCCCTCAGTTTCAGCCAGTCTTCCGGCAGGTCTTTCCCACGCGGTTCCACAATGCAGTGGTGCAAGACAACTGGAGCATCGCGCCCACGGTGTTCAATGAACTTCGGCTGGGATTCAACCGGACAGACTTGTTCCGTTACGAACCGGGGCGTGAAAATTATCCCGCCTGGGTTAGCACCGCGGGCGTCAACGTGAACCTCACCCTTCCCGGATATCTGCACTTCATCCCAACCACCTACACGCTGGCGGATAACTTGTCGGTCATCCGTGGCAAGCACTCTCTGAAGATGGGTGCAGAAATTCGGGTGACAATGAACAACCGCGACCAGGGCGGGCAGCCCACCCATTTCTACAACAACATCAACGACCTCATCGCAGACCGCCCCAACCGCGTGCGAATGCTGTTTGGTGGCGGCAAGGGTTTGAAGAATACGCAGTACGGATTCTACGTGCAGGACGACTGGAGGGTATCGAGTAACTTCCAGCTCAACATCGGACTGCGCTACGAATATTTCCCGCCACTGAAGGGTCTGTTCAACATCGCCAGTTCCGACCCCTTTGGCGGGTTCATCACAGACGCCAGGCAGAATATGTTCGTGGCGGACCGCAACAACTGGGCGCCTCGCGTGGGCATGGTGTACAGCCCCTTTGGCAACCAGAAACTTGTCATTCGCGCCGGTGCGTCGATTGGCTACATCCCTCAGGTACCCATCTACCTGATGGATATGGCGTCGCTCGACCCGCGGCTGCCATTCGTCGCGGACCTCGCACCGGAGGACATCCCGCAGTTCTCGTTCAATTACCCCTTCCCGTTTGCGACGGTGAATCAGATTGCGGCGAACCCGAATCTGCTTCCATCGAATTTCGTAGCCACGCGCCAGATCATGGACTACAACCGCCGTGACAGCTACGGCGGACAGTGGAACTTCAGCGTGCAGGGGTCGGTTACCTCCAGCCTTGCTTTGCAGGCAAGCTACGTGGGTACGCGCAACCTGAATCTCACCTCGCCACGCAACGTAAACCTGGTGGACCCTGCCCTCGGGCGTCGCCCCCGCCCCGAGTTCGGCGATGTCAACATCCTCGAGAATGATGGCCGGATTAGCTACACCGCGCTGCAACTGTCAGCGAACCAGCGCCTCACCCGCGGACTGACCTTCGACTTCTACTACACGTATGCCAACAGCAAACAAT
>JAHCHD010000074.1 GCA_026129915.1 Bryobacterales bacterium | reverse complement strand
TTGCGGCTTTTCCTTGGCGGAATCCGGAATAATCAGGCCACCAGCGGTAGTCTGTTCGGATTCATCACTGCGCTTCACCACGATGCGGTCGTAGAGAGGGCGAATGTCCATAATTCAATCCTCCAAATAATGTGTACGATGAGTCGGTCGGAACGCGTGAGTTGCGAAGAAGAGATCCGCGCAACCGGGCGCGTCCATGCACCGTTGAGTGCGGGACTCCGCAGTTAGCTGCGGTCACCACTAAATTATTAGCACACTCTGGCGAGGAGTGACAACAAAAAATTGCAACTTAATATAAATCAACAAGATAGGGTGTGATTTTCTGCCGATGTAACGCTCGGAAATGAGAGGTTAGTCCTGCTGAGGCGCACAACCTTAAGTGCAGACTGCTGATTTTGGTTGATAGTGAAGCACTCAGGAAATGGTGAACTTGGGTGCCGTGCATCCCCATCGAAGCCCCTGCGAGTGCAATTGGCCCGCGCGTGGCTCTCCACATCGGGAGGTGCCGACTTTGGCAACCAGCGCGTTGTGTCCACCGCCCGTGTCCTGCTTGCGTCGCGCACTTCTCCCGATTTTCCCCGCAGTCGTAACTTCGATATACTGCTCCACACCTTACCCAGCGGGGTGGTTTTTTTGCTTGGAGGACCGATGCGCAGCTTGCAGATTTTGACCGTTACCTTCATTGCCACTGTTTTGGCTTCTGCCCAGTTCACGGCTCCCATCCGCTCCCCGGAAGTTCATTCCGACAAGCGGGTTACCTTCCGCCTTAAGGCGCCAAACGCCAAGGAAGTAGCGGTGTCTCTTGAGGGCGCATCGCGTCTCCCCATGCAGAAAGGCGACGACAGTACCTGGACTCTCACAACTGAAGCGCTTCAGCCCGACATGTACGGCTACTCGTTCGTTGCCGACGGAATCGCTCTGCTCGACCCCGGCAACCCTGTGATGAAGCCGAACCTGCTGAACACCTCAAGCATGGTGCATGTGCCAAGCGATGCTGGGCTTCCGTGGGAAGAGCGCAACGTACCTCGGGGCGCCATACACCGCCACTTCTACCGCTCGTCAGTGGCCGGTGACTCCCGCGACTTCTATGTCTACACTCCTCCCAGCTATCGAGCAGACGCCCGCGAGGCCTATCCGGTGCTGTATTTGCTGCATGGCTATAGCGACGATGCCCGGGGGTGGACTCAGGTGGGTCAAGCCCACGTGATTCTGGATAATCTGATCGCAGAGGGGAAAGCGCGGCCGATGCTAGTGGTGATGCCCCTCGGCTACGGCACCATGGACGTCATTCAAAATCCCGCCCAGGCTTTCCGCGATCCAGAAATGTTCCGCAAGAACTTCGACCGCTTTCGGACTGCATTGCTCGATGAGGTGATGCCGCAGGTGGAATCCGCCTACCACGCGCGTAAGGACGCTGCGGGACGAGCTTTGGCCGGCCTTTCGATGGGAGGCGCTGAAACCCTCTACACCGCCCTGAACTACCCCGACCGATTTCGGTATGTAGGCGCATTCTCCTTCGGTGGACTCCCGCCGGAGTTCGCGCCAATGTTTCCCAAAGTAGAGAGCGCGATCAACAAGCAATTCGACGTTGTATGGATCGCCTGCGGCGTGGACGACCGACTGATTGGGATCAACCGTCAGTTTTCCGGTTGGCTAAAGGAAATACAGGTGAAGCACGAATTCGTAGAGACACCGGGGGCCCATACCTGGATGGTATGGCGGCGAAACCTGGCCACCTTTGTGCCAATGCTATTTACAAAAAAGTGAAGTACGGCGATTCGCGTTCCCAGCCAGTTCCAGCTCGGGGACTATTGCGACCCGCTGGGCTTGGACGCTGCGGAACTGGGTTGCTCTTTGCGCGGTTCTACTTTCTCGAATTGGAGATTCAGCGTGGGCCTATCGCGCGGGTCATAGGTGGAAAGCGATTTTGTCTCAGTGTCGCGACCCTGAAAGCGCGCCTTCACTTCGTAGTCGTCCGCCTTGATGAGCTGGTCGAATCGGTAACGCCCATCTTCCTTGGTCACAAACGACTTGGCCGCCTTCGTTTTCAGGTTGGTGACAGTGACAATGGCCGCCTTCAGCGGATCTCCGTTTTCATCGCGGACGATCCCGTTTAGTTCCCGGGACGGAACATCTTTAGGATTGATCTCAGGAAGCTTTTTAAAAAATCCCGGGCCTGTGTCCCGCTGGTAGACCTCTTTGGTATTGCCCTGAGCCAGCGCACCAACTGAGAGAATAAAAATGGAAGCGGAGAGGAGCACAAGACGGAACACGGCAGATCCCTTCCTTTCAAGCTTACTATCTACCGATACCGCAAGGCCGCCAATGGTTTCAAGGTCTTTCGTCCAAGGCTCGCTTGAGGATCGGTTTGCGCCGCCCAACGTCGTGATCAAGCGACTTGTTGGGCACCCGTCTCTGGCTGCCTGAGTTTTGCACTAATGTCGAGAATCATCGAAACCCTGATGCTTCCGGGTCCTGCAGGACGTCTGGAGGCGCTATTGGAAGAACCCGCAATTGGAGAGCCGGTGCATGCGGTGCTGGTGTGCCACCCCCACCCTCAGCACGGTGGCACGATGCACAACAAGGTGGTGTACCGGCTTGCCCGTGGGCTTCGCCGAACCGGCGCAGTTGTGCTCCGCTTCAACTTCCGCGGCGTGAACCTGAGCGAAGGCACGTACGGCAATGGGGATGGGGAGTTGGAAGACGCTCGTGCGGCGCTTGACTTCCTGCGCGCGCGATACCCGCATTTGCCGTTTAGCCTCGCCGGCTTCTCCTTCGGCTCACGCATCATACTAAGGTTAGGCTGCCAGCCGGATGTCGACGCAAAACGTTTGATTGCAGTGGGTTACCCTACGCGCTGGCCTGACCTTGAGGCACTTCACACTTGCACGCGCGAGAAGATATTCATCCAGAGTACAAGGGATGAGTTTGGGCCGATGGATCAGTTGACCGGCCTGGTGTCAGAACTGCCGGAGCCGAAAAGTCTCTTCTTGGTGGAAGCGAGGGATCACTTTTTTGGCGGGTCGCTTGCGGAGTTCGAAAACTTAGTGGAGGAGTTTGTCTGGGATGATCATCTCCCCCACTCAGGAACATAGCTGGTCTATCTACCGCGACTGACCGTTCGGAAACGCCTGCACGAAGGATCAATCAGACAGGAATTTGCCGTTCCAGACGGGAAAGCGCTCGGCCTCCCACCAAATCCGCAACCTGAGAAAGTAGGTCCGGCAGATTCTGTGGTTCGACGAGCACCTGATGTCGGGCGAGCCCTTCCTCGCCAGATCCAGTGCAATGGATCGAGGTGAGTACAGCGGTCGCAGGCTCGTAGGACTGGAATCGTGCGTACGACAGAATGGCGGCATCTATCCGCTCGGGGTCAGATAGCGGGTTGCATAGAACTAATTCAAATTCAAGGGAATCAAGCAACTCCATCGCTTCTACGGTGGTAGTTGCAATTTGGACAGCGTAGCCTCCAACTTCCAGGACAGTACGCATTGTGATGCGACTGGCGGCATCGCCGTCAATCAACAGCACTCGAGCCAAACCCTGGACTGGGCTGTGGGCAGGAACGAGGTGGATTTCGTTTTGGATCATTGTAGACCTTATATTTTTCAACGAGTGAGACAGAAAGTACCAGTACCATTCGCTACCCACAAAAGCACTCTCTGGTGAGAAGAACGCAAAGTGCAAGCGACTGGTTCCTACAATTGTGCGAAGAGACCGCGCACAAACATATCGAAAAACGATGGCAACCAGCGGGAAGGTGGCACCGGATCGTTTCCAACTGCAGCACCCATATAGATTATGCGTCACTTTTCTGATTTTGAAATACCCTTGCAAAGATTATTTTCAGATTCTGTAGCTGTCGGGCAGGGGAAAACGTGGCATCGAGCTGTTCTGGGCGAAGAAGCTCTAGTACTTTAGCCTCTGCTCTAATCTCCAATTCGAAGTTTTCGTCCTCTCGCCAGGCCTTCAGCGCCTTGGTTTGGACAAGCCGGTAGGCATCCTCCCGGAGCATCCCGGCTTCGGCCAAATCCAGAAGTAGCTGCCCTGAGAACACCAGACCCTTCGTACTCTCCAAGTTCTTGCGCATCCGTTCGGGAAACACGACTAAATCGCGAACTAAGTTAACTGTCTTTTCGAGCAGATAGTCAGTGAGGATGGTGGAATCCGGAAGGATCACTCGCTCCACAGAGGAGTGCGATATATCTCTTTCATGCCACAGGGCAATGTTCTCGAACGCAGCCTGGGCATTGCTCCGAACCAATCGCGCCAATCCACAAATTTGCTCGCTGGTTACCGGGTTTTTCTTGTGGGGCATCGCCGAACTGCCCTTCTGCTTCACGCCGAAACTTTCCTCGGCTTCGCGCACCTCCGTACGCTGTAAGTGGCGGACTTCCAACGCAATCTTCTCGCAGAGAGCGGCAACTAGTGCCAGCGTGGAGATATAGCTCGCATGGCGGTCGCGCGAGATCACCTGGGAGCAGATCGCGGCCGGAGCGAGGCCGAGTTTCATGCAGATTCGCTCTTCCGCTTCCGGGCTAAGGTGTCCAAACGTGCCCACTGCTCCGGATAGTTTGCCCACCGCCATTTCAGCGGAAGCACCCTCAAGGCGCGCCAGATTGCGCCTCGCTTCATCGAACCATAGGGCGATCTTCAGGCCGAAGGTGATGGGCTCCGCATGAATCCCATGGGTACGGCCAATTTGGAGTGTGTCCTGAAACTCGAACGCGCGTTCCCGCAAAACAGCCATCAAGGCTTTCACTCCACGCAGCAGTATCGCGTTTGCGCGTTGAATCTGCAGAGACTGCGCAGTATCTACTACATCGTTAGATGTTAGACCGTAGTGCAGCCAACGTGAATGCTCTCCAGCCCCGGCACTAGCCATGATTTCAGCTACGGATGTAGTGAAAGCAATCACGTCATGCTTGACGTCCGCTTCAATCTCCTGAATGCGCGAGACGTTGACGGTCGCGTACTGACGGAAACTGCGGCCAGCCGCCTCAGGCACAATTCCCATTTCGGAAAGCACCTCAGTAGCGGCGAGTTCCACTTCCAGCCAGCACCGGTACTTGGTTTCGTCACTCCAGACAGCACCCATTTCAGAGCGCGTATAGCGAGGAATCATAGTAGATTTCGTCTCCTGCGGGAACACCGGGGCCTATAGCTTGCGCGCATTGCCCAGGATAAGGTCTTGCAACTATCAGTTTACCCGGCGTCGGGGACTATTCTGCCAACAGGCGTCTTGCGTCTTCTGGAATGCGGGCATAGCTCCCGTTTTCGCCCGTGCTGTACAACCCACGGACGCGGCCTTGGCGGTCTATCAAAGCAAATCTAGTGCTGTGCTGGAGGCTCCCATCCACGTCAAAAAGACCAAAGTCCTTACTAGCCAAGCGGTGCAGCAACTCCTGCGGCCCGGTCAAGAAATGCCAGCGCCCGTCAATGGCGCCGTAACGCTTCCCGTAAGCCTTCATGGCTTCAGGAGTATCGCGTTCTGGGTCCACAGTGATGGAAACAATGCGGAGTTCTTCGATATCGCGGGTCAGTCGCTGGATATCGCCCATCAGCGAGCTCATCCGCGGGCAGGGGCCCGGGCAGTTGCTAAAGAAGAAGTCGGCAACCCAGATGCGCCCGTTGAGGTCGTTCATACCGAAGGGTTGACCGTCCTGGTTGGTGAGCGTGAAATCTTCCACTTGTCCCAGCACAGGCAGCCTATCGGCTTTTTGCGCTCGACTGCACGATGCCATAAGCAGAATCACCGCCAAACTCATCACGATGAGGCCAAAACTCTTCACAGCAGGTTCCTTTCAGAAGGGCGATTGATGACCATCGCTGCCACGACAAGGGTAACGATCGCCGACACGGAAACTACAACGATAGGGATTAGGGGCCCAATGGGGTGACCGTCTGCAAAAGGAAGCCCAAGACCGCGGGCGATGGCATCCTGGGCATAAGTAACTGGGTTCACCAGCATTAACCAGCGCATCCAGGCGTGGGATTGCTGAAGGCTGAAAATGGCTCCGGAAATCATCCACAGCGGCACGAAAATGAGGTTAATGATGGCATGGAAGCCCTGAGGAGATGGAATCAGCCAAGCAATTAGAAAGCCGGCAGCTGTGAACGCGATAGCAATCAGCACCAGCAGCCCGGCGAGCGCTCCGAGTTGAGCGTTGGGATACAAGGTTCCCCCTAAGGTAGCCAGAAAAAGGAAAACCATGGTCTGCGAGGCTGCAATTAAAGCCCCGCCCGCCACCTTGCCGAGGACAATTGCGAGCCGGGGTGCTGGGGAGGCCAGTACGCAGAGCAGGAAACCCTCCTTGCGGTCCTCAATCAGCGACATCGCGGAGAAGATGGCGGAGAACATCACAGTAAGCACCAACGCGCCCGGCAAGAAGCGGGCAAAATCGCTATAGCCAGATCCCACCACCAGCCAGAAGACTACTGGCGTACCCGCGAAGCCGGCGACACGGGACTTCTCACGCCAGAACCGCAACAGTTCTCTCTGGAAGAGCATGCAGGCGGGAATCCAGTACCGATTCATGGGCGAAAAAGGTCCCCCGTCGCATGGAAGTAGACATCTGCGAGAGAGGGTCTGTGCATGCGCATTTCCTGGATCCATTCGCCGTGGGACGCCGATAGGTTGCCAATAAGGGCAGGGGCATTCGGACATTCCACACGTACCACATCGTCCACCACCGCAACATGGAATCCGGCGCGGGGGGCAAGCACAGACCCCAATTCCGCCGCGCGGTCAGAAACGATCTCCACCACTTCGCCACCGAGGTCTTCGCACAGCGGATCTGGCGCTCCCTGGGCTGCGAGCCGGCCCTCGTGCATAATCAGCAACCAGTCACACTGAGCAGCCTCGTCCAGAAAATGAGTGGAAGCCAAGACGGCTACCCCTTCGGTAACCTGAAGTCGGCGAAGATAGTGCCACAATTCCCGGCGTGCCAGGGGATCCAAGCCGGACGACGGTTCATCAAGCAGCAGCAAGCGTGGCTGGTGTAGTAGCGTCCGGGCAATCTCCGCACGACGGCGCAAGCCCCCGGAAAGGGTCTGGACGTCGTGGTCCAGGCGGCTACTCAAGTCCATTTGTTGTGCGGCCTGGTCAATTCGCTTCACAAGGGCCACACCTTGCAACCCGTAGAGGTTCCCGGCGCACGTCAGATTCTCGCGCACGGTGAGCTTGCGGTCAAGACTGGATTCCTGGAAGACGACGCCAATCTGTCGGCGCACGGCCAATGCATCGCGCTGAAGGTCGAACCCACACACCTCGGCGCGCCCCGTCTGCGGGGAGAGCAGCGTGGTTAAGATCCGGAAAAGGGTGGATTTCCCAGAGCCATTTGGCCCCAACAACGCGATCAGCCGGGGCTCCTCCACCTGAAAGGTGACCCCATTCAGAGCTGGTTTTGGAAAAACGAGAGGACCGTTCCCCCGCCTCCGAGGGACGGGATAGCGATACCCCAGGCTCTCCGCGCGAACAATCAAAGTCCCGGCCTGTCCACAATCATTAGAAGGTATAGCAACGGAAGATAGGCCACACTGGCAAGCAGCACCTTCCGCGCACGAAATACGGTGCGCTCCCTGGCAACGCGAACGCCAGCCCAGGCATAGATGAAGCCCAACACGGTAGCTCCTGCCAGGTAGAGTACTCCCGTCATCGAAAGAAAGCTCGGAACGAGGCTTATCGGCAGCAGCAGTGCCGACGTTACTAGAATGTGACGCGCGGTGCGCACTCCTTCCGGGTCAACCACCGGCAGCATCTGCATCCCGGCACGTGCATAGTCCTCTCGATACATCCAGGCGATGGCATAGAAGTGCGGGAACTGCCACAGGAAAAGAATGGAATACAGCGCCCACGCCTGTGCGTTAAGTCCTCCGTGAGCGGCAGCGAAGCCGATCAGGGGAGGCATTGCGCCCGGAAAAGCGCCGATTGTGGTGGCCCACCACGTCTTCTGTTTCAAGGGAGTGTAGAGAAACAGGTAGGTCGCCAGAGTGAGCAACCCAAGATTCGCAGCCAACCAGTTTGCTCCAAGGGCCAGTTCCAGGTAGCCGGCGACAGACAGCGCAACGGCAAACACGAACGCACCAGCGGGACGAACGACCCCGGTTACCAGTGGACGATTGCGGGTTCGCTTCATGTGCGCGTCGGCGTCACGTTCCATCCACTGATTCAGAGCCGCGGTACCGGAAGCGATCAGCCCGGTGCCGGCGATGGTGTGAAGCAGGGTAATCCATTGCCATCCGCCGTCGACGCCAAAAAAATAGCCGATCCCCGTGCTCATTAGGATGAGCCAGGTGATGCGGGGCTTGGTGAGTGCGATGTAGTCGCGCATTTTCATCCTGGTGAACAATCTCAAGGCTCCGGCGGGGAAAATCCCCCTTCAATACTGCGGCGCTAAGCGGTTTCCCCATCTAGAGATGCAGTGGGAGCCGCCACCGCGTCCACTACGTGCTTTCGAATCACCACCGCCAGCCACACACAAGAGGCAAGCGTAAATGAGCCCAATAATACATGGCCGACGGTGAAGAGTACAAAATTCTTATCCCAAACAGCGCCACCGCCCGTCGCTTGCGCTCGATAGCTGAGAGCCATTACTCCGAGCATTATCTGGGCCAGCATCATCCATACCACGCCAAGGGCAGCTTGCCGCAGTGGAGGATGCTTCGGATAGGCGGTGGCCACCAGAAGGCCAACCAGAGCCAACAGCCCCGCCACCACAAACGCACCTAAAAAGTGGGGGATAACCCCTACCAACCCATGACGATACGCGGAACCGAGAACAATTTGGACACCTATCAACAGTGCTGGCATCCACGCCATCAACCGAAGCGAGGGCCGGAATTCATCTTCTACGAACGTCGGACTTTCTGTCCAGGCAGGCTTGGTCACAAGAACCAGCACAACCATGGCGGCAAAGACAAAATGCAACAGCGACGCCTGCATCACACCCAACGCTGCGGAGGTGCCGAATTTGGCCGCGCCCATCCCTAGCCCCGCCAGCAAAAATACTCCAACGACGATGCCCGCCGAAAGCTTCTGATGCAGCGAATGGCCACCACCCCGATACGTAACCAAAAGAGTTCCCACCGCCAGCAACGAAACGAACTCCGCCAACCGTCGGTGCGCGAAGTGCCCAAAGTTTGCCCATTCAGGAATCCCCAATCCCTGCGAAGCACTGCTGGAAAAGGCAGTCACAACCATCAACAAACAAGTGGACCCCATCAGCGCGACGACGCTGCGGTTTAGCCAGACGGATTGCATGGTGCTTTGCCTCGGGGAGTCCCAGAAACGCCCGCACTTCCAATGTGGAAATGCGCACTTTCTCTATTATGGACAGATTCAGATTTCAGTGAAAGTGTTCAAGTTTCTGTTAAACCAGAATTCTTGCCCGATTGGAGCGATTTTGTGACCTCAAACGGTTTGGATGAGCCAGGTTGAGGAGGATTCCCGCGAGGTAGGAAGAACCGCCCAATCTGCCTGCATCGGCAGGAACATAAGGAACTGGAGGGGTCTGCTATTCTTGGGAAAGGTCCCCCTGTAATATTTCTATGAGTACCTCGACCCCAGCACGCGAAGCGTCCGTTCGGGAAATTGTCTGCGCACACTCCCCAGACTCCGATGACGCCTTTATGTTCTACGCGCTTGCGACGCGCAAGGTGCGGTCGCAGATCGCCAATTTTCGGCATGTGCTCTCGGATATCCAGACGCTGAATCAAAAGGCCCTTGCTGGGGAATACGAACTGACCGCGATCTCGTACCACGCCTATCCGTACGTTGCTGACAAGTATCAGATCATGGCCAGCGGCTCAAGCGTAGGCGATGGCTATGGCCCCATTTTGGCGTCGGTCCGCCCCATGCCCGCTTCTGAGATCAAAGGGAAGCGGATCGCGGTTCCCGGAAGGATGACGACCTCGTACCTGGCGCTGAAGTTGTTTGAGCCAGATTTTGAGGAAGTGGTGATGCCCTTCGATCAAATCCTGGATGCCGTCGCTTCGAAAACCGTCGACTTGGGGCTGGTGATCCACGAAGGACAACTCACCTATGGCGACCTTGGGTTAACCAGCGTGCTCGATTTGGGCAGATGGTGGCGCGGGAAATACGACTTGCCTCTGCCGTTGGGCGCGAACGGATTGCGCCGCGACCTTCCGGGTGATGTGAAGGCTGAATGCGTGCGCATGATGCGAGAGAGCATCCAGCACGCACTGGACCATCGCGATGAGGCGCTGAACTACGCGATGCAGTTCGCCCGCGACATGGACCCTGCACTGGCAGACAAGTTCGTGGGCATGTATGTGAACCATCACACTGTGGATTGCGGCGAGGACGTCCCGAAGGCGGCACAGCTACTGCTGCACATGGGCTACGAGGCGGGGCTCATTCCACATAAGGTGGAAATCGACATCCTGCGGTAGTGAGATCCCGTCAACGGCCTAGCCTTCAGCCGGAGCATCCGCTGACGGTCGGCACCAAGCCTCGTAGGCAACGCGCACGCTCTGCTTAGCGGGAATCCAGCGGTATCCGGGCACGCCAAACAGTCCGTTCCGCTCAATCATTTGCCGTCGCGTTTCCGGAAACGGCGAGACGCCAAATTCCATCCCACGGGTGATCGATTGGCCATTCCATGGCGCGTGGGCGCGCGCACGATTTTCTTCCCAGATACCAAGCCAGGGGAATTCGCTACGCTTCCATCGATAGCCGCACGCTACCTTCATTTCCGGATGCCAGGCAGTGAACCAGGCAGTTTCCTCAGCCGGGTTCATTAAGTGGGTGGAGAACGCCGCGGACTCGGCCAGGTTTACGTAGGTGCGCATGTCCGTAAGGCCTCCCTCCTGGTTGGGGACCATGGGCCAAAGGAACTCGGCGCCTACCTCCATGTAGCCCTTGCCGCCGGTGAAGTCAACCTCAATCACCTTGCTTCGAGTGGCATTGCACTGGAACACAGTCTTCCCTGGCTCCACGAAAGGCGCGCCGAGCGAAACGTGCTGGGTCCAGCCAACGGGCCGGTCCGCGCTGCTGAGATTGGTGACGGTCTCCGTGATAACAACCGTGTCGGAATCCAGGGGCAATTCCAGCCGGCGTTCGAAGTGCAATTGCGCAATGGGGAAGGTTGCACGCAGGACAAGCCCGTTGCGGACTTCCTCCACTGCATAGCCAGCCACGCTGGCCTCGCCATGCACCGTTAGACCAGCGGCTGCTTCCTCTTCACTGGGTCCTCCAAAGATATCCAGGCAGAGGTTGTGTCCCAGGATTCCCGCGAGCAGGCGGCTTTCGGCATCATTGCCATACAGCGGATAGGTTGTAGCGTCCCAGGAAGAAGGTTCTATGGACGGCCAGGGTGGTGTCCATAGCGGATTTACTCCGGTCCCCTTACAGGTTAGCGCGGCAAGGTGACCGCCCTCGGCGGTTACCACCACCGCCAGCTTGTCGTTTTCCAGCACGTGCGCACGCCGGTTTCGATACTTGGTTTCCGCCATACAGACGTTCTATCAGAAATCCAGCACCGCGATCTATCAAAATAGCGACCAACAAGCGAAACGAACTCATGGCTGGGCTAACAGGATCGGCGCCTCTCGCCCGGAAGAACGGCAATGACCAATCTAGTGCAATTGCGGACGGAATGAACAGGAATCCGATGATGGAGGGAGCAGGTGGAGTGTGGCGTCCCCAGCGGGATTCGAACCCGCGTTATCGCCGTGAAAGGGCGGTGTCCTAGGCCGGGCTAGACGATGGGGACCCGGATTGCAGCCGTTTTGAGCCGCAACCCTCAGTATACCGAAGGGTGTATGGAGGTCGCAATGCGAATGTGTGGATGGTACCCCAGCTGAGTACTTGGGCGACGGACAATGGTAGTGGTAAACTGAGAACTTGTTGGGAGGTCGTCTAACGGTAGGACTGCAGATTCTGGCTCTGCCTATCGGGGTTCGAGTCCCTGCCTCCCAGCCATTTCTTAGGCTTTCTTTCGGACGCTGGCCGTTTAGCGGTGCAGCCGTGCGAGTCATTCCCCCGAAAACTATTTTGCCCGGCGGTGCGTCTCTGCAGATAGAGATTTCGCCTGTCGGTATTGGATTCAAGTGGTCATGAGACTTCTATTCTCTTTTGCAGCCTCCGCCCTCCTCGTGATAGCTGCCGGGGCGGCGCATGGTCAGGACGCCTCGTCCCTCTTCCGCAAAGCACCTCCGGAGGTGGAGGAGAGTCTTCAACAGACCGTTCGCAAGTTCCTTGATTTGCAGATGGAGAAGAAATGGGGCGAATCCATCAAGTTCATCGCGGAGGAAAGCCTCGACACCTACATCTCCTCTGACAAGTTCACCTGCAGGACGATGGAAGTCTTCAATGTCACCTACGCGAACGATTTTGGGGAGGCAACCGTCGGCATTTTTTGCGAGCGAGGCTTCGCTACCCCAGTTGGTGGCGGTGTGACGAAGATGCCTTACACCACGATGTGGAAGCGGGTGGACGGAGACTGGAAGTGGTTTACGCCTGGGAAGCGCGCAGGTTCGGAAGATGAGTACATCCAAACCCCCTTTGGGCCGATGCGAAAGCCCAAAGCGCAAATCCCCGCGGATGCCGTGGCGACTCCATCGGAGTCCGGCAGCAGCAGCAGCACGACAATGGGTCCCGCGGTGCAGGATCTGCAAGGTCCGTTGCGGATTGAACCAGCCCGGGTGATCATGCGGGCGGAGCAGGCTTCCTCGGCAACGGCCAAGGTGAGGAATACGTTCCCGGGACTATTGAAGCTCGACCTGCGCTGGGTGAGTTTGGATGGGCTAACGGCCACGCTTTCCCACAACGAGTTGCAGTCTGGGGAGACGGCCGAGATCAGCGTTCGATTCGAACCCCCTGGGCTGGCGCTGCCGCCCCGCATCCATGCGGTTTGGCTGGAAAGCAATCCAATGCGTAGCGCGACTCCTCTGATCATTGAGTTCCAACTCGATGAGGAAGTGGAAAAGAAGCAAGGCGAGAACCCGGGCAACTAGGAACCAGTCATAGGTAGCTGTTTTGGCAACCCATTTGCTAGCGAAGCGATGGAGAAACTATGCTACCCACAGTAACTGCTTACCCTGCGGCAAGAACCGGAAGAGTTGAGGACGGCGTCCAGGTATCGGCGAGAGGAAGAGTGACTTCGACGAGGGCGCAAGTCGGCCGTCGAGCAGCAGCTTCCCGATTCGGCCAATTGTTGGAGAACGAGGGTGCTACGGGAGGTCGGGATGCAGTGGCACAGTCGACCACCGGGGCGGGTCGTTCTTCACTGGAAGGTCAGGGCCAACCGCTTCGATTTCGAAACCCACAACCTGCCCTCATTGTCCCCTATCAACGCGGCGCCTCCGCATCACCAACAGCAGATCCACCCCCTGCTACCGCAGCTACAGCGAAGCCATCCTCAGCCGCCAGTTCTTTAGCTCCGGGAGCATCCTCGCCGGCCAAGTCAAGCGCCGCCGATATCGCGGCTTTTGACGCGGAATGGGGTGCGAGATACTGGCCAAACTGGGATAAGCGACCTTACATGGACGCTCAGGAAATCATCGGCTCCATCGCTCCGCGGGTTGCCGGCTCTGGTCCCGGGAACACGGCTTTCGCTTCGAATCTCTATAGGGTGCCTGAGTGGGGCCTGCAGGATTTCGTCACTTCTGATGGGACACGGCATCGTTTTGACGTCGAAGTGGTTTTCCCAGAAGCGGGTGCGACCTCCTGGCTGGGCAATGAAGTACGGCAGGTTCACCCCGAGGTTGCCAGCTTTGTGGAAGAGAACTTGCGGAGAACGATGGCTGCAGGCGGCATTCCCATGAGTGCGGTGGCGCAAATCAATGTCTACCGCTCCCATGGAGGACCCGGAGAACGGCCTTTCTACATGGATAACGTGCAGTTTGTTAGAGCGGACGGAGCTAAGTTCAGCGGGTCGATGAATATCTACCTGCGCGACCCGGTGCAAACGCTGAAGGTCCTTCAGGAGTTTTTCCTGACGGAGATACCCAGCTAACTCAATGAAATGGAACGAGGAAAATGAGACAAGGGCGAGCCGGAATGGCTCGCCCTTGCTGCATCGCGGTCCTTAAGCATCTCAATTTGTGCTGGCTGCGTCAGCTTTGGACACTCACAGCTAGCTTAGTCGCCTGCAGCCGGAGATGTCTCAGGTTGGATACCTCCACTTAGCCGCGACACTTTGCGTGCCTTCGACTTCTCGGCGAGTTCCTCAAAGATGAGGTAGAGCACCGGAATCAGCAGCAGCGTAATGAGAGTGGAGGCCATCAAGCCGCCGATAACGACGCGAGCCAGCGGCGACTGCAATTCCGCACCTTCCCCGATACCCATCGCCATGGGAAAGAGGCCCAACACCGTAGTAGCCGTGGTCATCAGAATAGGCCGCAGACGGCTCTCGCCGGCCTGAATGACAGCGGGCAGCAACTCCATGCCGTGTTCACGTCGCAACTGGTTGGCGTAATCCACCAGCACAATGCCATTGTTTACCACGATACCCACCAGCACAATCATGCCAAGCAACGCCTGGATGGTGACCGATGTACCCGTAGCGAGCAGGATGGTGACCACACCGATGGTGGAGACCGGAATGGAGCAGAGAATGATGAAGGGATCCCGAAGCGACTCAAATTGAGCCGCCATCACCATATAGACCAGCGTGATTGCGAGAATCACGGCAAGGATCATTTGCCGGAAGGCTTCCTGCTGCTCCTCATACTCCGCACCGAAACCAAATGCATAGCCATCCGGGAGATCAATGGTGCGCAGTTCCTTCTCCAGATCAAGGACCACACTGCCCAGGTCGCGGTTAGAAAGCTGGCCAGAAACCGTCAAGATTCGCTGTTGATCCTTGCGCTGGATCTGAGAGGGGCCCTCCCGCCGTTGCAGGCTGACGACCGAACCAGCGGGAATTACGGCACCCGAGGGAGTGGTAAGTGGGATCTGAGAAAGCTGGGCGAGATCCAGGCGGTCCTTTTCCTGCAGGCGCACGCGGATGTTGAATTCATCGCCTTCCTGCCGGAACATCGAGGCCTGACGGCCACCAATGGCGGTTTCCATGGTCTGGGCGACATCGGCAACGTTCAGGCCAAGACTGGAGGCCTTGGCGCGGTCCACACGGACCACCATTTCGGGATTGCCCGGCGGAACAGCGATACGTGGGCTCACTACTCCCGTTACTCGGCCCATGACAGACTGGACCTGGACGCCGAGTTCGTTTAACACGGCGAGGTCGTATCCGCGGATCTCCACAGCAAGCCGGTCTCCGTCACCAAAACCGCGGGAGAGCCTGTTCATGAAGCTGCCACGGAGACGGGTGGTGACGCGCATACCGGGTTCGATTTGCATGAGGGGGCGAATCTCGTCCGTGACGGCGCTCGCTGAGCGCGTCCGCTCGCCACGAGGAGCTAGTAAGATGCGCAATTCACCCTGATTCTGACCGCCGCCACCACGCCAACCGCCACCGGATTGGCCGCTTTCGATCAGAATACCCCGCACTTCGGGAATTCGCTGGATCACAACCTGGCGGAGCTTCTGCATAAGCGCATCCGTTTCAGCCACCTGCGTGCCAGGTTCAAGTTCCACGTTGACGCCAATTTCGCCTTCATCCACTTCCGGTTGAAGTTCAAACCCAAGCTTGCTACCAAGGAAAAGACTTGTGGCAAAAACCACGACGGCCGCGACCACTACTGTGGCGCGATAGCGCAGGGCCTGCACCAGAACTCCTCCGTAGAACTTCGAGAGTCCGACGGGGATGAGACCGGCGAACCGGTAGAGACGGCCACTCAGGGACTTGGCATGCTCCAGGTGCGTGGATGCACTCAGTAGCCTCGACGACATCATGGGCACGATGGTGAGCGCCACCAGCAACGATGCGAATAGCGAAAAGCTAACCACAACGGCTAGTTGTTTGAAAGTCTGCGCCGAAACGCCCTGGCTGAACAACACGGGAACGAACACGGCCAGCGTGGTGAGGGTAGAGGCAGTGATAGCACCTGAAACCTCACGGCTACCGTCGAGGGCAGCCTGCAGGCGCGGTTTGCCCATCTCCATGTGGCGATAGATGTTCTCCAGCACCACGATCGAGTTATCCACCAGCATACCGATGCCCAGAGCCAAACCGCCAAAACTGACAATGTTCAGAGTGAATCCGTTGAAGTACATCAGGGCAAAGGTGGAGATTACGGCGATGGGGATCGCGACGCCGATTACCATCGTGCTGAGAATGTTGCGGAGGAAGAAGATCAGCACGATCACGGCGAGTCCAGCACCCTGAATGGCGGAGTCCTTCACATTGTTGATGGAAGCCTGAATAAACTCAGCGCTATCAACACTTGTGCCCACTTTGAAATCTGGATAATCCTGGTTGATCCGCGCGATCTCAGATTGAACGCCCTTGGACACTTGCACGGTATTCGCGCCCGACTGCTTATTGATGAAAATGCGCACCGCGGGACTGCCGTCCTGGCTGATGAGCGCGCGGACGTCTTCATTGGCATCGGTGACAGTACCAATATCCTTCAGATAAATGGGCACGCCACCACGGCTGGTAACCACCACGTTGCGAATCTGGTCGAGGCTCTTGAATTCTCCCTGCGTGCGGACAAGGAGTTCGAAGCGGCCTTCTCTGACAGGGCCGACAGGCAGGTTGAGGTTCTCCGACCGGACGATGTTGACTATCTGGTTCATCGAAAGATTCAACGCCCGGAGCTTCTTGAGGTCGACATCGACATGAATCTCGCGGCGCAATCCGCCACGGACACGAATCTCAGCGACACCGGGGACCCGCTCCAGCCGATATTGGATGTTCTTCTCGACAAAGTAACGGAGTTCCTTCTGGTCCATCGTGGGGGAGGCCGCGGTCAGGAACATAATGGGGAATTGCGAGATGTCGAACTTGTAAATAACGGGTGGGCTGGAATCGACAGGGAGCGTACCGCGCCTGCGGTCAATACGGGTCCGCACCTCATTGGCAGCTTCGTCAAGGTTGGAACCGTACGTGAAGGAAACACGGATATTCGCATTGCCCTCGCTCGCGGACGAGGTGATTTGCTCGACACCAGGAGTGGAACTCAACGATTGCTCCAACGGGCGGGCGATCAGGTTCTCCATCTCTTGAGGACCAACACCGGGGTAGTCCACGGAAACGGTGAGCGTGGGGTATTCCGTCTCCGGCATCAAGTCGACGGGGATTCCCAGGAATGCTACCACCCCCAGAAGGATGGCGATGAGGGTAACCATCATTACCGTTACCGGACGACGGATTGAAAAAGCAGGAAGATTCATTGGTTCCTCTCGAAACAGCAAGTGTCGTTGAACAATTGGCCCCCATCACTTCAAAATGGCGGCTGCCTTTACCTGAACGCTCACGGAACATCGTCAACACGGTTGGAAATTGATTCGCTTGACCAACAACGACGAAGTGCGGGCCATGCGCATTAGCCGACGGGAGTTAGCCCGTTCAAGAAACTGAGTAGCCCTACTGGCCGCTGGCGGCGCCGGGCACCTGGCGCTGTGCCTGCAGGGCAGGCCTATCGCCTTGGGTGGAATCTGACGTGGGACGACCGTCCCCTTCGGCGCGGGCAGGAACGGCACCATCCTGGCCCCCGGCCCTGGTGCCCTTACCCTTTGGGGCAGAGCCGGGACCGGAAACGATCTCGATGCGGTCGCCCTCGCGAAGCATTGATGCGCCTTTTGCAATCACCACGGTTCCCGCAGGCAGATTACCGGTTACCTCGACGTCATCATCCTGGGTAAGTCCCGTCTCAACATACCGGAAGGTCTGCTTGCCGTCTTCGATAATGTAGACACCTGAGGACTCTCCACGATAAACCAAGCCCTCACGAGGAACCAGTACCGCTTGGCGCGTGGACTCCAGATTCATTTCGACACGGACGAACATTTCAGCACGGAGCGCCATGCCTGGATTGGGAATTTCGATTTCGACGTTGGCGGTGCGCGTGGAAGGATCCAGAACAGGACTGATGCGAGCTACGCGCCCGAGGAAGGCCTCGTTGGGCATTGCATCCACCTTCACGGTGGCCGTGGTACCCACGCGCATCTTGCCAATATCAGATTCCGAAACGCTGGTAGCAGTGATCAGGGTGGCGATATTCACCACTCGGACCAGCGGGGTGGATGGCCCGACAAGCGCGCCCATATCCACAAAGCGTGCCGCTACCTGGCCATCGATGGGGGCATAGATCTTGGTTTGCTCCAGGCGGATACCAAGCTCGCGGAGCTCGGCTTCGGCTTGGCTTCTCTGAGCGCGCGCCAACTGCACTTGGGCTTCAAGAACTCGCAGTGCTGTAGTTTCCTGCTCGTACTGCTGCCGGGGAATGAGACCATCCCTCAACAAGGTATCGGCTCGTTGGAGGGTAATTTTTGCATTGGCGAGTTCGGCTTCGCGCTGGGAGAGAGATGCCGACGCCACATTCACCGAGGCTTTTGCCCGGTTCATCTGTTGCTGCAGTTCGTCGTCTTCCAACTCTGCAATCAAGCTGTTCTGCTTCACGACGTCGCCCACGTTGACGACAATATTGATAACCCGTCCGGCAGTCTTTGGTGTAACATCCACCTGCTCTTTAGGCTTAAGCGCACCAGTGAGCATCACACGCTCCTTGATGCGGCCTAGCCGGCTTTCCACCGTTTCAACAGTAACTGTGCGCATTGCTGCCGCACTCGCCATCTTGGCTTTGGCAGCGGCAGAGCCCTTTGCGCCCGTCGCAGACCCCTCACCGCCAGCGTGCTGCATGAAATAGTAGCCGGCACCACCACCAGCGATGATGACGAGGGCGAGAATAACCTTAGTAGTGGATGACACCAATCGATCTCCCATATGAAATTACGAAACGAACCCAGTTAGCGGTTGGCCAAGCTGAATGAGAAGACTCCCCAGCAGCATCGTTGGCGCGATCAACTGAATCCACGCTGTTGGCCCAGACGAGCGACGTACAACACTAAATAGACGCTGCAGGCACCCGGTGGATCTGGAATTTTCAAAAAAATCAACGAGTTGGACCGCCGCTCTGGCCGAATCACAACTAGATTCCCGAAGCCCATAACGCCGAGAAGCGCTTCTAGCGCCTACATGTGTCCACTGCCCTTAGCGGCGCTTACAAGGCGCACGTAGAATACTGTGCACATGCACCCAAGCCCATTGGACATTTGGCCTCAGTTATTAGGGCGAAGGGCACGCAACGACGGTTACCCAGAGGACGGAGAAAGTTGGCTGCTGCCGGGCAGAGCCCTTACTGCCGAGGCGCAGGCCGTTCGGGGTCCGCAGCGACCCAACGCATGGATAGCCCAGCAGGCAATCCGTTAGGGTCGCCCAGCACGCGAATAAACCCCGTGCCCGGATAGGGGCTGCCATCCGGCCGGATACGGTCCATCAATTCGTAGGGTGCGGTGTCTCCGCGGACCATGGCAGCGAGGCCGCGTCGGTTACTCTTGGGCATGTCGGTAAGGGCGTCGAGGACCAGGGAAACCGGGATCAGTTTCCCATTCTCCTCAATGGATTCGAACTGAATCCCAATATAGTAGCCGGTACCCGCAGCACTGCTAAGTTGCTTAAATTCAACAACTCGCCCAAGCACCTTGGCTCCAGAGTTAGCCAGCAGCTGGCCCGCAAACTTCAACGGGCGGCCAAGCTCAGCATCCACAGGGTCACCCGTGCGCAATTTTCCCCAAGAGATGGCGCTTCTCAGCCGAAGTTCCACGGGAGCACCTGGGGGAAGCGGCTCCACAGTGGGAAGGACTCCTCCCGCCATCTGCGGGGATGACGAAGAAGCATCGCCGGGTTGCGAGGAGCCGAAGCGCACGCTGCTATCACCGCGAAACTCCCGGCAGTTCTCAAAACGGTACTCGTTCGAGTAGACATCTGTACCTGCTTCCACCATGCGTTGGGCAGCTTGGGCAGGAGGACGAAACGAACCCAAAAGTTCTGGCTGATAGCGGATGGCCTCAGTAACGGAAGTGGCTGGGAAATCCGCGGGTAAGTCAAATGCCTCGAGCGTGAACGCGAGAATGACGCTGTCCGCGGACCGCACGGTGATCTGGCCGCGGATGGCAGCTTCAATTTCTCTGCCGTCCAGGTTCACCAAGTAGCCGCTGCGCCCGGCGGGCACCTGATAGGGGATGCGCACGAGGGGGGCTCCATTCTCGGTGATTTCTAACGGTGAACCAAACACAGTATCGTCGCCGAGGACCACGGAACGGATGTGTTCAGCGAACGAACCGGATCCGCTTAGCCCCATCACAAGCACGTCGCGCAAATCATCGTCACGGAAAGCGCGTTCCCCGGGCCACGCGAATCGTTCCCTTCCTCCCAGGTAGGCCACCTCGACAGAGGCATGTTCTTCCATCTTCTGTCCCAAGGATGCCTTCTCCTGGACGCGATGGATACGCAGCAAGCAGGTATGGTTCGCCGTGGCTTCGAGAGACTTACGCACCTCCGCACGAATGGAAGTAAGCAGAGGCTCACCAATCGATTCCGCTGCGGGGTCCTGCGCGGCAGCCGAACAGACCACAGCGAAACTCGCCACGAGTAAGCAAGCGAGGATTGCCCCACGGATAAGCGACGACAGCCGGTGACCGACAGCGCGCTGTCTGCTTTCACAAAACGGACTTGAAGATTCCGCAAGGCTGCGTGCTACCATCTCTTTCACCATGTCCACTACCAAGGTTACAGTTTTGAACAACGGTCCCATCATCATTGAGGGAGAGTTTACCGTTCATGACGCCAGCGGCAACGAATATGGCCTTGCCGGGCGCAAGAAGCTGGGCATTTGCCGCTGCGGGCTTTCGCAGAAGAAGCCATTTTGCGACGGATCCCATGGCCGGGAAGGGTTTAGGAGCGAATGCGCTGCCTTTGATCTGCCCGAACCGGTGAAGAAACCCTAGCACCCGCCTAGCGCGGAAACCCTAGTGCCCGGCTTCCTCTTCGGGGATGGCGCAAAGGTCGGGAAGGTTTCGATAACTGCCCGCATAGTCCAAACCGTAGCCCACGACGAACCGGTCAGGCACCTCGAAGCCCCGGTAACGAATGTCGACTGGCCGACGCCGACGAGCGGGCTTGTCCAGAAAACTGGCAATAGCCAGGCTTCGCGGCTGACGCTCATTAAGGATGCGCATCAGGTAGTCCAGCGTGATGCCAGTGTCGACGATATCTTCCACCAAGATCACGTGAATGCCCTCGATGGAGGTGTCGAGGTCGCGCACTAGCTTGGCTTCGCCTGAGGATGTCTTCCCTTCGCCGTAACTGAAGGTTTGCAGGAAGTCGATAGTGACGGGGCGCGGGATCGCGCGCGCCAGATCAGCAAGGAAAACCCAGGCCCCCTTCAGGACGCCCGCCAGCAGCAAGGGTTCGTTTTCAGGATAATCCCTTCCAATCTGGACTCCGATTTCGGCCGTTCGTTGCTGAATGGTGGCAGAGGGGATCAAGACTTCCAGTGGGCTTTCGCTCAAGAAACACTTCCTTTTCGCCGGTTCGTTCCGGCGGATGGCGGGGGCTGACGAGGACTCTTTAGCCGGAAACCGATCAAGTACGGGTCCTTGTCTGTAGTACCATAAAAAGTGCCTGGAACGAAAGGCTTCGGCTCGCTCTCCAGGCCGAATTTGCACTTAGGAACACCGCCATCCGCAGCGTACAGCAACAAGATATTCTCACATCCGCCCCAACTGTGTCGGCGGAAATCCGCTCACCTGAACCCAATGACGCCTCTTCCAATTTGGAATTGCCACCGGATGTGCTGGTGGCGATTCACGGCGCCTTGGAGAAGAAAGCCGAAGACTTTCGCATCTTCGACTTGCGTGGCGTCACCAGCCTGACGGAGTACTTCCTGATTTGTTCCGGGAGCAACCAGCGGCAGAATCAGGCGATTTCCGACGAAATCTACAAGCTTCTGAAGGACGCCCGCAAGCGACCGCCGCTTGGTGTGGAAGGCTACGAAAAGGCGGATTGGATCCTTATGGATTACGGGGACTTCATCGTACACGTCCTTTCCAGCCAAGCGCGGAAGTACTATGAACTAGAGCGGCTGTGGCGGCAGGCCAAGGAATGCTCAGTACCTGATGACGTGAGCGCGCGGGTAGGGGCGATTCTGGCCGACACGGATGCTGGTTCAAGCAACTGAACTTACCCCCGCTCTCGGAACGCCCTGACATGCCAGCAGCCTCACTTCCACTGCGTCCATTCCGCGTGTTACCGCGCTTTTTGGAGAAAGTATGGGGGTCGGAAGACCTTTCCCCCTGGTTTCCTGGAGTCACTGGCAAGACGGGCGAGGCCTGGTTCACGGATTCCAGCAACCTTACCTCCCTCAAAGGCAGTGACGGCAAGGTCCTCACGGTTGGCAACCTGGTAAAGCAGCACGGACAAGCGCTTCTGGGAAGCGTGGCGCCTGGGGAGATGCTTCCGTTGCTGGTGAAGTTCCTGTTTCCCACCGAAAAGCTTTCCGTGCAGGTGCACCCAGGTGACGCTTGGGCGGCAGCCCAAGAAAATTCCCTGGGCAAGACAGAGATGTGGCATGTGCTACGGGCCGAACCGGGAGCAACCGTTGCAGCAGGTTTCACTCGCGACGTCAGCCGCAAGGAAGTGAAGCAAGCCGCAGAGGATGGCAGCATCGAAGCGTTATTGCGCTGGTGGCCAGTACAGGCCGGCGACACCATCTATATTCCTGCTGGGACGGTACACGCTATTGGCCCCGGACTGGTACTCTGCGAGATCCAGCAGGCCAGCGACGTCACTTACCGGCTCTACGATTACGGCCGCCCACGGGACCTACATCTGGAGCAGTCTCTGGCCGTCGCGACGCTCGGCCCGCATCCCGGCTTGCTCCGCCCCCACTGGTTAGGACAAGGACGCACACTGCTGGCGCAGGGCAATTACTTCCGAACGGAACAGGTGACCCTGGAAGCTGGCGGTTCTCTGCCATTGCGACCGAATTCGCGCAAATTTGGGATCTGGATCGTACTTGAGGGAGCGGGAACCTGCGGGGACCTGACAGTGACTCCCGGCGATGTCTGGGTGGTTCCGGCAGTTGGGGAGGGCACCGCCTTGCTTGCAAACCAGCGTCTTTCTTTGCTGCACTCCTGCCCATCTGGATAGCTGTCCAAAGAGCACGGCAATTGCCCGGCAAACCCTCGCAGGGGCCGGACCTGTCCCCTCGTTTTGACGTCGACTGAGTGGGATTGCGTTAGTGAGCTGTGGTGTTCGCGGACTGCGTTTTGAAT
>JAHCHD010000073.1 GCA_026129915.1 Bryobacterales bacterium | reverse complement strand
GCGGGCTGTCAGGAAGATCACGGGGATGTGCGCCAGTTCCGGAATGGTCCGCAGTTTCTTGCAAATCTCCAGGCCGTCGGAATCCGGCAACATGATGTCCAGGATGATCAGGTCAGGGCGCTCGCGACGGAATAACTCGATCGCATCCTTCCCGGTCTGCGACCCCACCATCGGAAAGCCTTCCTTTTCCAGGTTGTATTTCAACAACGAATAGAGGTCCGCGTCATCCTCGATCAGTGCAATTTTCCGCATGATTGTTTCTGAAACCTGCCCTTCATCCGAGAGTAACCGACACCTTATGTCACTAAGATGACGATACTGTGACAGTTTGATGACTCTCCGCCTCCGCCTCCGCGGGAACCTCCGCCGGCATAGTGAAGAAGAAGGTACTGCCTGTGCCCACAGTGCTTTCCACCCTCACCGTTCCACCGTGCGCGAGCACCAGATGTTTCACAATACTTAGCCCCAGCCCGGTTCCGCCCAACTCACGAGACCTGGCCTTATCCACACGGTAAAACCGCTCAAACAGGCGCGACAATTCCTCGTGTGGGATACCAGGCCCGCTGTCTGCCACGGAAATCTCCACGAACAGCCGCGAACCCTGCTTCACGTGCACGGCGCCGATGGTGACTTCAGAGCCCACGGCGCTGTACTTCACTGCGTTATCCACCAAATTGCTCAGCACCTGATAGAACGCTTCCCTGTCGCAGAAGATCTCGACGTCCTCGTTTGGGGGAAGCAAGCGCAGAGCAATCTCGCGCCGGGCCGCCAGAGGCTTCAGCGTGTCGAGGATATCCTCCATCAGCAGCTTGGTCTTGAACAGCGTGAACTGAAATTCCTGCCGCTTCATCTCCAGCCGCGACAATGTCAACAAATCCGCGGTGAGGCTAGTAAGCCGCTCGGTGTTCTGCTTGATGATGCCCAGGAATCGTACGTTGTGATTGGGGTCGTCCAGTGCCCCGTCAAGAAGCGTCTCTGTGTAACCCTGGATTGCCGCTAGGGGGGTGCGTAACTCGTGGGAAACGTTAATCACGAAGTCTTTTCGGACTCGCTCCACTTTCTCCAGTTCCGCGTGCTCACGCTGCAGTTCGTTGAACATCCGCTCGAGATTCTCGCCGGTCTCGTTCAGTTTTCGGCTCAGGATCCCCAACTCATCCTTGCCCATCTTGTCGAGCCGCGCCCCAAAATGGCCCCGAGCCAGCTCACTGGAGTAGTCAATAATCTTGCCGAGCTTCGCGGAAACCAGCCGGGCAAAGAACCCGGCGAGTACAATCGCGGGCAGGAAGCTAAGCGCCGCCGCCGCCAGAATCTGCAAGCGCAGCGCGCTAACGCGCTCCTGGACATCCGATAGCGGAACAGCAAAACGGAGCGCCCCATCACTCAGCGGAAGCGCCACGTAGAGATACCGAATCCCGATCGTAGGGCTCGGCCGGGAACTGCTGCCAATTTCACCCGCCAGCGCCTGAGCAACCTCCGGTCGAAGCCGGTGGTTCTCCATTGTGTTCGCGGGGGCTTCAGAGTCGAGCAACACATCGCCATCGTGGCCAATCACCGTCATGCGAGCCTTTAGGGCAGCTCCAATCTCCCGCGCCTCGTTCTCTGTCAGCGGCTGGCCGGATTGTTCGGCGCGTAGGCTAAGCAACTTCCCGTAATTGGCGAGTTCCTGGGTAAGCGATTGGACGTAGTTCCGCTCCGCCACCTCCGCGGACAGGAAGTCCACGGCGGTCATGGCGACAACCAATAGGCAAAGAAGGGCTCCGATGAGCTTAAAGAAGATGCGTGCCGTCATGCGCTTCTCCGATTCGCGCCGCTGAAGGCGGTTGAGGATAGTAACTGGCATCTTACTCCTATCGATCGGAGGCCGTATGGAATCGACTGTCGCTTGGGACGGCACCGTACACGTTGTTCATCGAAATGTAATCGAGAACGGCGGGCGCAACCGGTACTTGAAAGTCGCCGTTCGCAAGCTGCTGCCGGATGGAGGAGCTGGATACATCCATCTGCAGGGTCTCCAGCCTCACCGTGCGCGCGCCTGCCGGCGCCTCATAGGCATGGCCAGGCCGGCTGAGCACCACAAAAGTGACCATGCAGAACACAGCTTCCCGCTGGTACCAGCTTCCGATGTCCGCAAACGCATCGGCGCCAATCAGGAAGAACAATTCGTCGTCGGGCTGCAGTTGAGCTCTCACTGCACGCAGAGTGTGAATGGTATAGCTCGTACGCTCTCGTTCTTCCAGCCGCGAAGGACGGAAGCGCGCATCCTCCGCGCAGGCAAGCGAAACCATGGCGAAGCGCTGCTCCCAGGAAGCTACCGGCCCTCCCACCTTGTGGGGCGGAATGTTGTTCGGGATAAACCAAACTTCGTCCAGTTGGCAGGATGCACAGGCTGCACGGGCCACGGCGAGGTGTGCGTTGTGAATGGGGTCGAAGGTACCGCCGAACAGCCCCAAGCGCATCAGCGACACCCCAGTTGGCGCCTGGCCTCTTCAGCGGCGGCACGGGCGAGTTCGTCACAACGGTTATTGTCCTCGTGATCGGCGTGGCCCTTGGTCCAATGCCATTGCACTTCATGCCGGGCTGCCTGCGCATCCAACGCCTGCCAGAGGTCCACATTCAGCACCGGCTGGCCATCCGCTTTCCGCCAGTTGCGGCGCTTCCAGCCCAGAATCCACTTGGTGATACCATTCTTCACGTACTCAGAATCGGTGATCAGTTCCACGCTGCACCGTTCTTTCAGAACGCGGAGCCCTTCCACCGCGGCACTCAGCTCCATGCGGTTGTTCGTAGTATGCGTGTCGTTCCCGGTCGCCTCACGCACATGGGAGCCAAAGCGAAGAATATAGGCCCATCCACCAGGGCCCGGATTGCCCAGGCAACTGCCGTCGGTCACCAGAGTTACTTGCTTCATGGGAAGGATTGCGCCAGCTTGCCCGTCTACACGGCAGCGGCGAGTTGCGCCTCAAAGAATTGGTCAACTTGCGCTATCACGTCGGGGCCGGTGCGGCATTCGTAGACGGCACGTCGCAGCGCCGCCCCTCCTCGCACCCCGTGAGTAAAATAGGTGGCAAACTGCTTCATCTTGCCAACCATCTCCGGTTCGTCATGGGCAATCAGCATATCGTAGTAGGAACGCATCATCCGGTAGCGATCTTCCTCCGAAGGGTGCATATACTCACCAGTTTCCAGATACTCGGCAATCTGCCGGAAAATCCAGGGGTTCGAAGCCGCCGCGCGCCCAATCATCACGGCATCGCAGCCGGTTTCATCCACCATACGCACGGCGTCTTCTGGCGTCAGGATGTCCCCGTTGCCAATCACGGGAATCTTAACGGCACTCTTCAGCGCGGCAATCCGACGCCAGTCGCTCTTGCCGCTATAGCCTTGCTCGCGCGTCCGAGGGTGCAGGGCGATGGCACTCAGTCCGCTTTGCTCGGCCACCTTGCCGAGTTCCACAAACACCAGCTCGTCGTCGTTCCAGCCCGCCCGGCACTTCAGCGTGAGCGGAATGGAGATTGAGCTACGGACAGAGCTAAGAATCTGGCCAATAAGCGGCAGGTCACGCAGCAAACCGCTGCCGCCATTGCACTTCACCACCTTCTTCACGGGGCAGCCCAGGTTTAGATCTACGAAATCGAAGCCCATGCCCTCGCAATAGCGCGCAGCTTCTGCCAGCACATGCGGGTCTGCTCCAAATAACTGAGCCGTAATGGGCCGTTCGTGCTCCTCGAAGCTCAAATAGTCGCGCACCGTCTTCGAGGGTTTCTGCCTGTGAACCGAAGCCACCACCCCATGCGAACTGGTGAATTCGGTCATCAGCAGCCCGCATCCACCCTGATTGCGAATAAACTGTCGAAAGACGGTATCCGTGACACCCGCCATAGGAGCAAGCACCGTTGCCGGTGCAATACGGGTGTTGCCGATGGGAAAACTGGTAGGGAAGGGGCGCATGCGAGCGTCTTTCTTTAGTTTAGCGGATCCGATGCAAGTAACGCCCAGCCAGGCCAGTCCGTCTCTTGGCATGAGAAACCGCATACAGTAATTACTGGATTCTGACTTCGGCGCCGTGCTGGCGCGACAGATGTTTCCAACAAGGTGGGCGCAATGAAATTCGTGCAATTGGGTATTCTAGCGGCGTTGGTTCTGGTGGCCGGGCTCCTGGCGCTGAACCTGATGCACGATCGGAACGCTGGCTCTCAACCGGAGCCCATTCCTGCCACTACGGCGGAAGCCGAACCCGTCCCTTTGCCAACGGATGAGCCCTCTGCCGAAATCGCGTCGAACACCAGCGAGCCGTTGCCAGAGCCGAAACCTGCCACGGCGCCCGCGGCCGCCGCGAAGCCAGCCGTCACCGGAACGGCGCAGCCGAAGGCTCCGGCGACCCCATCCACCCGTCCCTCACCCGCCGCGAATCCGCCCGCTGTGGCTACAAACCCCGCCACCACACGCCCTCAATCCAGGGTGGAGCCGATCGTAGTGGATCCCCCTCCCCCCGCCGCTAACAGCTCCTGGGAAACTCCCACGGAATCGGCATCCTCCCAGCAGGATAAGAACCGCTACGAACTAATGCGCCCCGAACGCAAGGACCCAGCTCCGCGCGAGGTGGCTACGCCCGCGGCATCAATTCCAGAACCTCCACGGAGTGTTACTCTGCCCTCTGGCACCATCCTAACCGTGCGCACCACGCAGATGATTTCATCCGAGTCGGCGAATGTGGACCAGACGTTTACGGGAACCCTCGATCAGCCCATCGTGCACGAGGACCTCATCATCGCCGAGCGGGGCTCGAAGGTAGAAGGTCGTGTAGTGCAGGTGGTGGATAGCGGCCGCGTGAAGGGTTTGGCCTCGCTAGCCATACAGCTCACCAAGATCAGCACCTCTGACGGCCAGTCTGTACCCGTGCAAACCCAAACCTTTACGATGACCGCCGAGAAGTCTGCGAAAGGCGACGCTGCAAAGGTAGGGATTGCCACTGGAATTGGCGCAGCGCTGGGAGCCATCTTTGGCGGCGGTAAGGGAGCTGCCATCGGCGCGGGTGTAGGCGCCGGCGCTGGAACTGGAACCGTACTTACCTCGAAGGGCAAGCCCGCGGAGATCCCTTCCGAAACACGGATCAATTTTCGGCTGGATAGCCCGCTGACTCTCACCGAGAAGATCAATCCCTAGCCACTCTGCGGCCAGCGTGTTCCCGGCGGTTAAGCCGTACAAAAGCGGATAGCCAGCCGGGCAACCACGGCCTAATCTGGAAGCATGACTGCTAGCCAATTGCCACCAGTTCTGATTCGCGCCTGTGAGGCTCTTGACGCCAGGTCCGCGAGCGTTGCGGAAGCCGCCGCCTTTGCTGGCACCACGGAACGCAAACTCCGCCAGGCCTTTCGTGAGCACCTTGGCGTGAGTCCCCGCCAGTTTCAACAAAGCGCCCGGCTGAACCGGGCCAAAGTGGAACTCCGAACGGCACCCAATACCCTCGACGCGCTGTTCGCCGCTGGTTATGGTTCCGTGCGGGGACTCTACGAAGCCGGCCCTGGCCGCCTTGGCATGACTCCGGCCACCTTTGCCCGCCAGGGGAATGGCCTCACTCTGTTCATCGAAACTGCGTCGCATGCTCTGGGGCTGGTATTGGTGGCAGGGACTGAGCGCGGCGTGAGTTTCGTGGGCATCGGGGAATCGCTCGATTCCCTTGAAGCGGAATTGCATCGGGACTATCCGCGGGCCGCGGTGAAACCCGCCGTCGCACCACGCTGGATCACCGGGGTTTTGAACGCCCTGGATGCGCCCGCAATCGCCAGCGAAATCCCCCTCGATGTCTACGCCACCGCCTTCCAGGCCAGGGTGTGGGAGGCTTTGTGCCAGATTCCCATAGGCGAAACACGCACCTACACCGGGTTGGCCGCGGAACTTGGAAAGCCAAGCGCAAGCCGCGCCGTCGCTCGCGCCTGCGCCACCAATTCGGCGGCAATCCTCATTCCCTGCCACCGTGTCATTGGCGCCAGTGGTTCACTTACGGGCTATCGCTGGGGCCTGGCGCGCAAGGAGGCGCTGCTCCGCACGGAGCGCCTCGCGGCGGTTACCTGCGAGGCCCGCTAGCTTACTCGGCGCTCTATCGTTACGCCTTGCTTTTCCTGCAACTGGCTTTCCCCGGCGCTACCGTCCCCCGAGCTCCAGCGCCAGTATTCGTGCATGCGCAGATACCCATCGGGCAGAATCTCAGGGTACGAAAAGCAGTGCCCCGCGCGAACCTGATCGGTATCAGTAAGGTGCTGGTAGGCCATGCGGAGACGCCCGTGCTCGTCCTTCACCGCCACCAGCATGCCAAGTTCCACCCCAGATCCTTCATAGAAGGCCCACACCAGCCCGGCCTCCTCGTGGTAGTCGAATTCCAGCCCCGGCCTCACGTCTCCATTGGCAGTGTTCGCGGCAGCCGTAAAAACACGCCGGTCGTATTGCAGCTCTGCCAACCGGGCGTCGGCCCGCAGCCGAGCTTCGTGGTGCGCCATCGCTTCGCTGGCCGGGTGGTCCCACGTGTGGAAGGGGCCAGATGGTGGTTCCGGCCAGCGCGCCAAGTCACCCAGCAGGGCAGATGTCCCCAGCGCCTCTCTGCGAGCGATCCGCTTCTCCACGTCAGCCAAAGCAGGGACGCTAAAACGCGGCACCCAGTAGAGCACATGGGGCACTTCCTGCAGCTCCGGCAACAACGTCTCGCGATCACCGTGTGCGCCGCCCAACACCCGCCGCAGCGTTTCGCCATCGGGCCAAACCGTGGTCACCACATCCTGCATCCGGGGGACAGGCCGAAACAGGCTGCGCATGCTGCGATCAGGGGGCAGGTTGCGCACGTCCACCAGGCAGGTGACATTCTCCTCCCGGCAGCGATCCTCCACCCTGTGGGACAGCGGCAACTCATCCGGCGCTTGGTTCACCAGTACCGGATGGTCGCGAAAGCACAGCGCCAGGCTGTAGTACGTCGGAACTGGCTGCGTTTCAGGCATGTTTCTTTACATTCTCCGATGCCCGGCTAGCCACGCAAAGCGCAACTTTCCGAGTGGCGCTTGCGCATGGCCGCTGTAAGCGTGGCATGCTGATAATCATGGAACGCCGCACGCTTGGAACCGCTGGTCTTTCGGTCTCCGCCATGGGACTCGGCTGCATGGGCATGTCTGATTTCTATGGCCCGCTTGACGACACGGAAAGTCTCCACACGCTCGAACGCGCTCTCGACCTTGGAATCGATTTCTACGATACGGCCGACATGTACGGCGTAGGAAAAAACGAGGAGTTGCTGGCGAAGTTCCTGAAGGGCCGCCGCGATCTGGTGGTACTCGCCACAAAGTTCGGCTTCGTGCGCAAACCCGACGGAACCTTTGTGGGCGTAAATGGCAAGCCCGAGTACGTGAGGGAGGCCTGCGAGGCCAGTCTCCGCCGCCTCGAAACGGATGTCATCGATCTCTACTACCTGCACCGGATGGATCCCGAAGTTCCCATCGAGGACACGGTTGGTGCGATGGCACGTCTAGTGGAGGAAGGGAAGGTGCGTCATCTTGGCCTTAGCGAAGTAGGTCCCGTCAATCTGCGAAAGGCTGCCTCAGCCTCCACAATCACCGCACTCCAGACGGAGTATTCGCTCTTCTCGCGGGACGCGGAAGGCCCCATCCTGGATACCTGCCGCGAGCTCGGCATTGGCTTTGTGGCATACAGCCCCCTGGGCCGGGGATTACTGACGGGGCGTTTCCGTAATCCCGAAGATTTCAGCGAAGGCGACTGGCGTCGCGCATTGGGTCCTCGCTTCTCCGATGAGAACCTCGCGCACAACGTGCGTCTTGTGGAAGCCATTGAAACGATGGCTCAGGAGAAACGCTGCACAACTGCCCAGCTCGCCATTGCCTGGGTGATGGCCCAGGGCGAAGACATCGTACCCATCCCAGGCACCAAACGGGTACAGTATTTGGAAGTGAATGCCGGCGCGGCGGATATCGTTCTCACCGAGGCCGAATTGCAGCACTTAGCTACCGTCGTTCCCATTGAGGCCGTCGCCGGTGGCCGTTACACACCAGACCGGCTAAAGGCTCTGGCCGATTAGGCGGTTGTCCGCATTTCATTTTCAATTGCATTCAGAACTTCACTTGATTACTTTGGCAAAGCACACATGGTGAACTGGAACCTCCGCTTTTCCGGCGACGACTATTTTTACGGCGAAGAGCCGAACCGATTTCTTGAAGATCAGCGTCACCGCCTGCATGCTGGCATGTCGGCGCTCGTTCCCGCCGATGGCGAGGGACGCAACGGGGTGTGGCTGGCTACTCTCGGCCTGGATGTCCACACCGTTGATAACGCTGAATCCGGTATTGCGAAGGCCCGGCGCCTGGCCGAACAGGAAGGCGTGGAGCTGAACGCTGAGCAAGCCGACCTCTTCAGTTGGCAATGGCCCGAACAGGCCTACGACGTCATCGCGTCCATCTTCTTCCACATCCCGTCAGCAATGCGGCCGGCCATCCATCAGAAGATGCTGCGCGCCCTGAAGCCCGGCGGTCTTTTGATCCTCGAAGCTTTCCATCAGGACCAGCTCCGTTTTCGCTCCGGCGGTCCCAAGGATGCGGATCTGCTGTATACCGAAGCCCTGCTGCAAGCAGATTTCGCTGACGCAACGATAGAGCATCTCAAGAAGTGCCAGATTGACCTGGACGAGAGCGAGGCTCACCGCGGCCCTGCTATGGTGATTCGGCTGCTCGCGACGCGTCCGGGGTAGTCCGGGGTAAATAGAAACGTTCCAGATCCTTGCCACATCCCCTCGGAGGCTCCTCCGCGCATCGGGATTAGTTGCGTCATCCCGCTGGCACCGTGCCTGCGCAAACGCCCCCTAACCCAGTACGCTAGAGTAGATTTGTTGGCCCGCCAACTCCGGCCAAACAGTCAAAGGAGTATCCATCTATGAAGCGGTTGTTCTTGGGCCTGGCGCTCGTCGCCATCACTGCCTTCGGCGCTGATGTAGCCGGAACGTGGAAGGGCGCGCTGGAAACACAGAACGGCACCCTGGAAATCGAATATCAGTTCAAGGCCGAAGACGGCAAACTAACTGGAACCGCCAGCAGCCACATGGGTTCGATTGCCATCACGGATGGGAAGGTGGACGGCGACAACATCACGTTTACCATCGCCACGGGCGAATACACTGTGGTCCACAAAGGTACCGTCAGTGGCGATGAAATGAAGCTGACGGCGGATGTCGGCAGCCGCACGCTGGAGATTACAGCCAAGCGCGTGCCGCCACCCGCATAGTCACGGCCCGGGACTACTCGCTACTCGGTTTCGCAATTGGCCCGGTGGGAACATCCGGGCCAATTTTCAACGCCCAGCGGATTCCCTCCAGCCACATCTTTTGCACGCGCGGATCGCGCCAGCTTTCTATCGTGTGGCCCAGTGTCGAATAGAACACCCGCCCTTCTCCATAACGCTTCACCCACGAAACTGCGAAGTCGCGGTCTGCCCGCTTCACATTCTGCTTAGTCAGGTCCAGCTTCTTCGCGTCCAGGGCCATCAGTACACGCATCTTGTCGCGGTTGTAGTCCTTGAACTGGTAAATCTCATCCTTCAACGTGAACTCTTTCGGGAAGTGCTTCACCATTGGGTGGGTGGGGTCCTCCACCACGATGGGCGCGTCGAAGGTGTTCCAGGGATGATGGTCGAAGTAGCCACCCAGCATCTCTCCATATTCGGCCCACTGGTAAAACGTGTCCGTGGCGCAGTGCGCGCCAATGAATCCCTTGCCCTCATCGTGAATAAAGGCAAGGAATGATTTCTTCTGCTCCTCGGTGAACGGCAGTTCCCCGGTGGTCATAAAGAAGATAGCGTCAAAGTCGTCCAGGTTCTTCTTATTGCCCTTTTGCCTCTCCTTGGTGATGGCCTCTATGTCGGTATAGATGTAGGTGTCCCACAGCCCGCTCTCGCGGCCCAGCTTTTCCACGGTCACCAGCGCTTCGGTGGTGGAGTCGTGATAGAAGCCAACGGTCATCCCAACCGCCATCACGCGCTTCTTCGTGCGCGGTGGGCGCTGCGGCTGCGCCACGCTTACACTCACCAGGGCAAACAACGCAATCAGGGCGATCCAAAGCGAGCAGCGTTTCATGCAAATTCCTTCCTTGTCCGGCCACCATCTTGTCAAAGCACCTCAGCATCTCGCAACTCGGTGTCGCGCAACGAAGCTATGTGCCCCTGCCGCTTGCAGTGCGTCAGCTTTCGATTTGCTGCAGGTGCTTACCCGCCCGCGGATTCGGATAGAGATCCTCGTCAAACTCTGACTTGTTTGAAGTACGCCGAAACTCCTTTTCGAGAATCACCTCCACCGTGGACGTCTGTGCGTAGATGCCCACTTCATCGCCGCTCACCCACGCATCGGCCTGCAAGGACGGCACACTCACATGCAATACGCCGGAGTTAAATTCCGCCCCTACCGTCTCTGCATCGGTACGCACCAGCTTGTATCCGAGTTCTCCCGAGCCAATCACCAAGCTCTCTTCAAGCAATCCGTCTTTCGCAAAACGCTCCACCTCCGACCGTCGCAGCCGCAACCGTACCGAGTTTCCATGAATGCGTAGTTTCATTGCTTCACTCCTCTGCATGGCCGTTCGCGCAACTGCCGCTAGTCGTTCTCCGGGCTCACGCGCAATTCTCCGAGTTCCACTGCGACACCCACCTTGGCGAGGATCGTAAACAAAAACGCACCTCCCGCCCAGATGCCGGTCGTCACCATCAATTCTGTACCAGTGGGCACGTACTCGTGGATCTTTCCCCAATTCTCGGGGATGAACCCAGGCACCACGGTGCCCAGGCCCTTCTCAATGAGGATGCCAAGAAACAACAGCACGCAAGCGGCATTCAGCGTCCAGGAATTGCGCCGCAACTTGTGCACTGACAAGATCGCCGTGGCAACCACAATAATCGCAATTGCCGTCCAGATCCAGGCGCGTAATGCGTGGTGGCCATGCAAGCCAAAGAACAGATATTGCGAACTCATGCTGTGATGCGTGGGGAAGTAGAACTCCTTGAACATCTCAGAAATGGTCATCACCACGGTAATCTGCGCGGCGACGGTAACCACCAGCGCCATCTTCTGGATGGTCTCCGGGCGGATCTTGTAGTCTGTCTGGCGCGAGATCACCTGCAGCACCAGAATCATTAGGGCCGGTCCGGCCGTAAACGCAGTCGCCAGAAATCGCGGACCCATCAACGCATTGTTCCAGTGCGGGCGCGCCGCGAGTCCCGCAAACAGAAACGCCGTCACCAGGTGCAGCGACACCGCCCATAGGATGGACATCAACATCGCGGGCACATAAAAGCGTGGATTAGGCTCCCGGTCACGATAGTGGCTGAACAGAATATAGAACGGCACACTGATGTTGATTACCAGGTAGACGTTTAGCACAACAATGTCCCACGCCAGCATGGACTGCGGCCAGTTGAACACGCCGATCATTGGCGTCACATGCCAAAGCCTGGCCGGGCCACCCACATCCACCACCACGAATCCGATGGCCATCACTACCGCTGCCACCGCCATCGCCTCGCCAATCAGTACGGCTTTCTTGAAAGCTACATCGTGCAGCACATAGGTGGGCAGCACCAGCACCACCGCGGCCGCGGCCACACCCACCAGGAAGGTGAAGTTGGAGATATAGAGGCCCCAACTTACGTGGTCGTGCATTCCCGTCACGCTCAGGCCCTGCACCAATTGTGTGGTGTAAGCGTAGGCTCCACAACACATCAGGAACGTAAGTGAAGCCATCCAGATGTGGTAGGTTCGGCTGCCGTGCGTGGCTTCATCCAATGCGTCAAAAAAGAACTCGCGCAGGGCAGCATACGGAATCCGCCAGCGGGAGGGGTTCGCGTACCCTGGGTCATTCGTGAGTGGCTGTGTGGCCATCGTATCCGTCTCCCGGTTAGTCCATGAAGTACCAGAACTTCGGTTCCGTACCCAGGTCTTCCTTCAAGCGAAAAACCTTCTTGTTCTGCAGCACCCAACGAATTTCGCTATCCGGATCCAGCAGGTTGCCGAAGATGCGCGCGCCCGTGGGGCAGGCCTCCACACACGCGGGGCTCTGGCCGTTGCGGCTGCGCTGAATGCAGAAGGTGCACTTTTCCACCACGCCCTTCTTGCGCAGACGGTTGCCCAGGTAGTGCTGGTTGGGATTCAGCTCCTCTTCGGGCACCACAGGGTCGGTCCAGTTAAACCGCCGGGCGTCATAAGGGCATGCCGCCATGCAGTAGCGGCAACCGATGCACCAGTTGTAATCCACCACTACGATGCCGTCTGGCTCCATCCACGTCGCCTGCGTCGGGCAAACCTTCGTACATGGGGGATTCTGACAGTGGTAGCACTGCGTGCCGATGTAGAAATGCCCCGCCGCGGGCACCTCGTGATAGAAATCGTCGGTGGCGTGCTCGAAGTTGATCTCGCCCTTCTGGTGCTCGTGGATCCGGATGTAGGCCATGTTTGATGCCCTATCCTGGTTGTTCTCCTGAATGCAGGCGCGCACGCAATCCATATAGCCTTCACAACGCGAGACGTTGAATGCATACCCATACAGCACGCGTTCTCGAGGTCCGTCCGCGGAGACCCGAATGGACTTGCCACTCTCCAGTTCGTAGAGACGTTCCAGCCTGCGCACAGCGTCGCTCTTTTCGTCCTCCGACATCAATTGGAAGTTACCCTGGAAGAACTCGGCCCACTCGAGCTTGGCCTTCTCCTTGGCCTCCGGTGCGCCAAACGGATTGAAGGCGGCATTCAGCAATCCGGCCCCCGCCGCCAGCGCGGTGCCCGCAATCGCCACGGCCGTGCGGCGATCGATCTGCATGTTCAGCAATTGCTCCACTCCGCTGCGCGCAGGACCTTCAGGGGCAGGCGCTGGCTGGATCTGTACAAGTTCATCGATCTTCCTGCTCATCCGCATTCGACTATCTCCCTGGGTAGTTCTGTGAGCCCTTACCCAATACGGCGGGCCAGCGTGACTCAAACGCAGGAGCATGCGGGTTGTGGCAGCCCGTGCAGTTCTCTACGACACGCGGAGGCGCCCACCCTCCTAGCCGCTTGCCATGTGCGCCACCAGCCCAATCGTTCACCTGCGTGGAGTGGCACTGCGCACATACTTGAAATGGCGCGTCCATGGATACCGCCTGCCCGGTGAGCGTCACCAGCTTGTCCTGGTCGCCAGCGCCGTGGCAGGTCTGGCAGCTCATCGCGTGTTCTGGCGCATGCTTCTGCACAATCTGCCAGTGTGAATTCGGCTGGTCTTTCTTTCGCAGCGCCAGCATCCCCGCCAGCGGTTTGTCGTGGCACTGGCTGCAAGGGTAGGTTTCCAGATGGCCTTGCCGGGCCACGGTGTTGAAGGGTGGCTGATCCGGAAATCCTTCAACCCGCGTCACTTCTCCGTACCGGGCCGGAATAGCGGACTGTACGCCAGGGTCCGGCGCTGGCTCATTAGCGTTCCTCACCAACGAGAGCAACGACGCACGCGATGCCCCGTCCGGCCCATGGGTCGCCTTCGTGCCACAACCCACCTGCATCATCGCTAGCAGTCCCGCCAGCGCAGACAGCAGCCGCTTACGAAGCCTTAGGGATGCCATGGGGCACCTCCATCGAACCGTTCAAATACTGATTGCTGGCCGCTGTCGACGATCGCCGCGTGGCATTGCCGGCAGTTCACCCGCTCCGGATGGTCCGTGCGAATTTCCTTTGGCGATGCCGGGCTTGCGTGGCACGAAAGACAGCTATTGCGCATATCCAGCCCATGCGGGATGGGAGGAGGGGCGCCCTGCAACCACTCCTGGTTGATTGGTGGTTCTTTCGCCGCTACAAACTGCGTGGCTCGAAAAACTGGCCCGTTGCTTGCCGCTACGTGACACTGGTTGCACGACGTCAATTCCGGATGCGGTGTGATGGGCGCAAATGCATTGAACTGCGGCACGAAGCCGCCACTGCGATGGCAGCCCAGACAGGGGGCCGGTCCGTACGTGGAACCGTTCAACTCCTCATGTGGAATTGCCGGAGGCGCCCCCGGAAAGGCCCGGCGCGCGTAGTAGTCCTTCAACGAACGGGTGTATTGCCCTGACTCCGGCATTTGCTTGAACGCCATCGCCCTGCTGGCTTCCCGAAACACGCCAGTTTCCGTAGGAAGTGATGGCTGCCCCGCGTCCCCCAACACCTGCACGGCCACGGGAGTGCGGTCAGTCTGAATGCTCTTGCCCACAACCATCACCATCACCAGCATCAGCAGCGTGAACAGGCCAATCATGAACTTACGGTTGCTTACCCACTGGCTCCGCATCGCCTATACCCTTTCCAGGCGCACCGCGCACTTCTTGTAGTCGGGCTGCTTGGAGATCGGGCAGAAGGCATCCAGGGTCAAATCGTTAATCAGCTTCGCCTCATCGAAGAAGGGCACAAACACCATGCCACGCTGGGGCCGCCCTCGTTGATCAATGGCGGCCGGCAGCACGATGGAACCTCGCCGCGTCACCAGCTTCACCTGGTTCCCGTTACGAATACCCAGTTCCTTCGCATCCGCCGGATGCAGTTCCACATAGGCGGAAGGCATTGCCTTGTGGAGCACCGGAATCCGTTGGGTCATCGATCCGGTGTGCCAGTGTTCTACCACCCGCCCCGTATTCAGCCAGAACGGATACTCGTTATCTGGCACTTCCGGCGGAGCTTCATAAGGCCGCACCCAAATCCATGCCCGGTGGTCCGGCTTGCCATAGAAATCGAATTCGCCCTGCGTGCAAGCCGGGTCGTACTTGGCGTTGTACCGCCACTTGGTTTCTTTGCCCTTCACATAGGGCCAAATCACACCTGGGTTTGCCTTCAGATCCTCATACGTGGCCATGTTGTGCTTCGGGCCTTCATGGAAGCGGTAGTATTCCTTCCAGATCTGCTCGACGTGCTCGTCCTCTTTCCAGGGAAACTGCTTCTCGAAGCCCAGGCGGCGGGCCACTTCAATCAATTGCCAGGTGTCGCTCATCGCCTCGCCAGGCGGCTGCAGCATCTTCTCCCAGTGCTGCGTGCGGCGCTCAGAGTTGCCAAACATGCCCTCCCGTTCAATCCACATCGCTGAGGGCAGAATCACGTCGGCGATGTCGGTGGTGGGTGTGGGATACACATCGCTCACCACAATGAAGCGCCCCTCTTTTTTGGTGGCATCGCGGTAACGCTTCAGCTTCGGCATGGTCACCATGGGATTGGTCACCTGGATCCACAGGAAGCGGATCTCGCCCCGGTCAAGCGCCCGAAACATCTCCACCGTATGGTAGGTGGGCTTAGCCGGGATGTTCTCCGCGGGCACCTGCCAGATCTCCGCCGCGAACTTGCGGTCGGCTTCATTAGTCACCATGCCTCTAGGCAGTTTGTGAGTGAGCGTACCCACCTCGCGTACCGTGCCGCAGGCGGAAGGCTGTCCGGTGAGTGAAAATGGGCCGTTCCCCGGTTGCGAAATCTTCCCGGTCAGCAGGTGGATGTTGTACACCAGATTCTGAATCCAGGTACCCCTCGTGTGCTGGTTCATCCCCATGCACCAGTAGCTCACCACCTTGCGTTTGGGGTCTCCGTAGAGCGAAGCCATGTAGCGAATGTCGGCGGCCCGCACACCACTGATGGCCTCCACCTTCTCGGGGGTGTAGTCGTCTAGCGACTTGCGGTAATCCGCCAATGAAATCGTCTGCGCTTCATCCTCAAACTGGAACTTATCCTCCAGCCCGAACCCGATCTTTGTCTTGCCCTTGTGGAAGCTCACGTAACGGTCAAGAAAGGCCTTGTTTTCCCATCCATTGCGCAGGATCTCGTACGCAATCGCGTTCGCCACTGCAAGGTCTGTCTGTGGCTTGAAGAGGATCGACTTGTCTGCCGCAATACTGGTGCGCGTGGAACGCGTAGCGAAGTCGATGATCTTCACATCGGGTCGTTTCAGCCGCTGGTCGAGCATACGCGAGAACAGCACCGGGTGCATCTCTGCCATGTTGTTTCCCCACAGCACAAACGCATCGGCGTGGTCGATGTCCTCATAGCAGCCCATCGGCTCGTCCAGCCCGAAGCTGGTCATGAAACCGGTCACCGCACTGGCCATGCACAGGCGGGCGTTGGCTTCCACGTTGTTGGTGCCGATTGCCCCCTTGAACAATTTCGACGCCACATAGCCATCGGGAATCGTCCACTGGCCAGAGCCGTAAATTGCCACGGAATCCTTGCCGTGCGCCGTCATGGTCTCTTTCATCTTGCTGGCGACCAGGTCCAACGCTTCCTTGATGGGCGTCTTCACCATCTGCCCGTTCTTCCGCACGAGGGCGTGCTTCAGCCGGTCCGCACCATAGAGCGCCATGATGGAGTGGTAGCCCTTCACGCAGCAAAGTCCCTGATTCACACTAGCCGCCGGGTCGCCCTTCACTGCCGCCGCACGGCCGTCCTTCACCCCAATCAGCAGGCCGCAGCCCGTGCCGCAGAATCGGCATGGCGCCTTCTTCCATGTGAGGCTGTCGAGCGGAACATCGATCGCGGGAGCCGCGAAGGTAATGCCAGGGAATGCCGCCCGGGCCGCTGCCAGTGCGGCAGCCGCCGCCATCTGCCGAAATAAGTCTCTTCGGGTCATTGCCTCAGTTCTCCTCCGCCGCGATTAGTTCGTCGGAATACCCAGCTACCAGGGCGTACCCATCTACCCCTGGAATCGAGGCCAGATGGGTCTCCAGCAATTCTGTACCGGACTTGCCACTGGTCTCAGTGACCAAGATCACAACGTCATGCTGCTGGGCGGGGCTGATGTCGGAATGCGGAAACTCGCGAAGCCGCTCCGCTACCGCTTCCCGGCAGCCAGGCTTCGCGTACACGAGGTAACTCTGAATTGCCATAACAACTCCATTACGGCAAAATCGGGCCCTATCCTCTGTGACCAAAGGCACAGACCACAAACGGCCTTTCGGGCGATGGTTGTTTAGGACCCAGATTTCTTGTTCGGGATTCTATACCATGAGTGAGCTCATCAACAACCGTCAGCACCGCATCGAGACCCTGAAGCACATCATTCGCCACCTTCACGCCGGTGAAGCGCCAAGCCAGGTGCGCGAACAGATGAAGCGTCTCGTAGGCGAAACCGACTACTCCGAAATCGTTGCCATGGAGCAGGAACTTATCGCCGAAGGGATGCCCGTGGAAGAAATCCAGAGCATGTGCGACCTTCACTCGCAGGTAACCCGCGACGTGCTGGTACAACTGCCTCCGCCCGCACTGCCCCCCGGCCATCCTGCCGACACGATGCGCAAGGAGAACGCCGCCCTCAACCGGGTTCTGGGCGACATGCGAATGGCCATGGCGGAGATTCAGACCCTCGCCGACGACTCCATCCCAAAGGGTGCGCTACTGAAGTGGAGACACTGCTACAACGACCTGATGGATATCGACAAACACTACCAGCGCAAGGAGAATGCCATCTTCAGCCGCCTGGAAGTGCACGGCATCACTGGCCCCTCCAAAGTGATGTGGGCCAAGGACGATCAGGTTCGTGACCTGCTCCGCGAACTCGGGCAGGCCCTTGCGGTCGCGGACAGTACGGCGGGCGAATGGAAGCTGGTGGCCCAGACGCTCGGCCAGGCAGTTCTCAATGCTGTCTCTGAAATGATCTACAAGGAAGAGAACATCCTCATCCCCATGTGCCTCACCACCTTTACGGAGGAGGATTGGGGCGAGATCTGGCTGGCCTCGCCTCGCTACGGCTGGTGCCTGGTTGCGCCCGGCGAGGGCTATCAGCCACCCGAGAAAATGCTACGCGAAGGCATGCATTTGCCGGTGTCCGACCACATCGCGCTTCCCACTGGAACTCTCAACCTCACCCAGCTCACCTCGATCTTCTCCTCGCTGCCAGTGGACATCACCTTCGTCGATGCAAACGATCGCGTGGCCTTCTTCTCTGAAGGTCCAGACCGCGTCTTCGCCCGCAGCCGCGCCATCCTCGGCCGCAAAGTGCAGCACTGCCATCCCCCCAAGAGCGTAAATATCGTCGATCAAATTCTCGAGGACTTCAAGTCTGGGCGGCAGAACGTAGCCGAGTTCTGGATCAACTTTCAAGGCCGTTTCGTGCACATTCGCTACTTCGCGGTACGGGACAACACGGGCGACTACGCCGGCACTCTGGAGGTAACCCAGGACGTCTCCCAGATTCGCGCGTTGGAGGGTGAACGCCGCCTGCTCTCCTACGACGAACCCGCACCAAAAGGAGTAAACTGATGCCCCTAGCCATCCATCCGCACACCAAGGTAGGAGCGCTGCTTGAAGCCTATCCCGGCATAGAGGACGCACTAATCGCCCGTGTCCCCGCTTTTGCCAAGTTGCGCAACCCCATCCTGCGTCGTACGGTGGCAAAGGTCGCCACGCTTGAGCAGGCAGCCGCTGTCGCGGGGATTCCCGTTCGGGATCTTGTTCTTTTCTTGCGAGAGGAGACCGGAGAGGACGGCGCCTCCCAGCCAAGTTCCGACCGACAGTTGCACGTGCTCAACAATCCACCACCCAACCCGCCGGAAACACCAGCCTGGGTCGCAGAGGGAAAAGTAGCCGCATCCATCGATGCCGATGCGATGCTGGCGGCTGGACATCATCCCCTGGGGGCAATCCACCAACAGCTCACGAGCATGGAGCCGGGGTGCTACCTGAAACTCAACAGTTCCTTTCTGCCTGCCCCATTGTTCGACGCCATGCGCGCTAGCGGCTTCTCAGTTTACTGGCGGCAAACCGGACCCGAAGCGTACGAGACCCTTCTGCGGCCAAGACAGACCTGACGATGCGCACAGTCGGGTGGCATCCCCTCCATGCGATCGATGGATTCCTTGCCGCCACTGCGCACGAGCGCGTCCATACCTTCGCTACCCGGAATCATCGCGCCTTCTCGAAACTCGGCATCCCCGTGCAGAATCCCTTCCACAACACCTGAACGCGCCCTTCACTACCCCTTCGCGCCGGCCGGTTCAATGATGGCGCTCATGGAACCTTTGCTCTCAGGCATGCGCCAGTCCGGGCCATAAGCCTGGATCTGGCTGCGGGCGTACTCCGCGGCGGGCAGGTCGCAGGTCAGCACCACGGTTCGCCCGGTGGTATCCACTTCCTCGGCATGCCGGAAAGCCTGCTGCGCGCTCACCAGGAACAGCCGCTGCAGCATCTCGATCACATAGTCGTAGGTGTGGTGGTTGTCGTCCAGAAGGACAACGTTGAAGAGCGGCGTCAGCTCATCCTGCTGCTCCTGCTCCAGTTCCGGAATGGATTGCGGTCGGGTCATTCGTTGGCGTCGTTCGAGCCGGGCGTTGGCGGTCTGCAGCCTCGTGCATTCCTACTCCTATTATGATGTGCCTCCGCGGGCGGAACCAAAATCAGCTCCCCGCACGCGCCTTTCCCCCTTGCGACAACGCGCGTTTCGGGTCGCGCTTCAGTGACTGGATGAACTCTACGCGCCGAAACCGGAGCGCACTCCAGTCGTCATCAATGCTCACCTGACGCACCGGCTCGAAGCCGGCGTCACCCAGCGCCGCCCATCCGGTATCGCGATTGAACTCACAGCGATGGCGCCTGGAACTTTGCTTCGGGTACGCGAACCACACCACGGCATCGCCCTCGGTGTGCGTCTTCACGAGCTTCGCGAAGCGTTGCACCTCCGCCAGCGTGGAGCCGAATGCCAGCACAAAGGGCACCTTCGTGGAACCCTCTAATGCGCTTAGCCGCTGCGCTTCCGGTGCCTCTCGCAGTAAGGGGATGACGGCCTCCGGCGTGTTCAGGATCGCCAGCGGGGAGTGTCCCTTCCAGTTCAACTTGGCGAATAAGGCCGCCATCATCGTCTCCTGTTGTCCATCGCGAGCCCGCCTGCGAACCAGCGCCGGTTGCCCCGGACCGGGCCATGCTGGCATGCTGAATGGCAATACTGATGATCGCATCTACAGCACCTCCCTGCTTGCATCCGGAGCTGACGCGCCGCCAGTGGCTGCGCCTCGGTCTTGCGCCGTTGGCGGCATCGCGCATTGCATGGGCGGCCGCGCCCGCCATCACGCGCATTGATGCCTTCCCTGCCCCGTACGCCGTCACCAGTTATTTCCGATTCTTCCCCAAACCCGAGCGTCCCACCGTGCTCGTGAAGATCACCCTCGAAGATGGCACTGTCGGCTGGGGTCAAAGCGTCCCCATCCCCACCTGGAGCTACGAAACACCGGAATCCGCCCTCAGCGCCATTCGCGGCTATCTCGCGCCTGCCCTCATTGGCGCCAACCCGCTCGACCTCGCCGGTGCCCACCATCGCATGAACCGCGCCATCGCCCCTAGCTTCTCCACCGGCATGCCTATTGCCAAGGCCGGCATCGACCTCGCCCTCCACGACATCGCCGGCAAACTCGCCCGCATGAGCCTTCCTGAACTCTGGGGCCGTAAGCCACTCGACCGCATCACCCTCAGTTGGACCGTCAATGTCCGCCAGCTTGCCGAGGCCGAATCCCTGGTGGCGGAAGGCAAGGCCCTCGGCTACAAGCACTTCAACCTGAAGGTGGCGCCCGATCCGCGCTTTGACGTCGAACTGGCAAAACTGGTGCGCAAGCTTGCCCCCGATTGTTTCCTCTGGGCCGACGCCAATGGTGGCTATGATGCCGCCACCGCCCTTGCCGTCACCCCCAAGCTCGCCGATGCTGGCGTCGACATCCTGGAGCAGCCCGTCCCCGCCAATCGCCTCGCCGCATTCCGCGACGTGAAACGCCTCGGCGCTTTGCCCATCCTGATGGATGAGGGCGTCGTCTCCAGCGCAGACCTGATGGAGTTCATCCGGCTCGACCTCTTGGATGGTGTCGCCATGAAGCCCGCCCGCACGGCCGGCCTCTGGGACGCCCGCAAGCAGGTGGAGCTCCTCGAAGATGCAGGGTTGCTTTTCCTGGGAAGCGGCCTCACTGACCCTGACGTTTCCCTTGCCGCCTCCCTCCATCTCTACGCAGCCTACGGGCTGAAGTACCCGGCTGCCCTCAATGGCAAACAATTCCTGAAGGGCAGCCTGTTGCGCACACCCATTGTGGTGGAAAATGGCGAGGCCATTCCGCCCGGCGGTTTTGGCCTGGGTGTGGATGTGGACGAATCGAAGCTTGCCACGGTGGACCCGTAGGAGGAAACATGCGACACGCACGCGCCATCGGAATGCGCCCGGCCGGAATTCTCCCAGCCTGCACCCTTCTGTTGCTTGCCTTGCTGCTATCCGCGTGTAGCTCGCCACCTGCGCCGTTTCACTGGGATGCAAGCGACCCTGGACGTTTGGTTCTGATGGACGACGACCGCCCCGTGCTGGGCTACAATCACGGCCCGCAGCTCGCGAACAACGCGCCCGCGCACCGCACGCGCGAGGGCTACATCTTCCCTCTAATCACCCCCGCGGGCGTCAGCCCCCTTGATGATTTCCCCCAAGACCATTGGCACCACCGCGGCCTCTTCTGGGCTTGGCCGGTGATTCAATACGAAGGCAAAACCTACGACATCTGGACCCTCGGCCCGGGCATCACGCTCAAGCACCACCAGCACGCCTTCTCCGCTAGCTCCTCGGCTACCAGCAAGACAGCCACGCTCGACGCCAATCAGGGCTGGTTTGTGGGAGATAAGCAGATCGTGAAAGAGGACATTGCCCTGCGGGTGGAACCGGCACAAGGCAACGCACGCTCCCTTGAGATCGAGGTCAAGCTGGAAGCTCTTGAGAAGCCCGTCGTCATCGGTGGTCAACCCGACCAGACCAAAGGCTACGGCGGGATGAATCTCCGCTTCGCCCCCCGTACGGAAACACGCATCATCACCCCGGAAGGCGCGGTGTCCGAAGACGAGGATATGGTCCCTCACACTTGGGCAGCCCTCGAAGCAAACTACGACGGCAAGCCCGCCGGCGTGCGCGTCGAGTCCCTCGAAGGCAACCCCGGCCACCCGCCAGGCTGGTGCCTCCGTCCCTACGGTTTCGTCGGAGCCAACTTCCCCGGCACCGGCAGCCACACCCTCGAACCCGGCAAGCCGCTCACCCTGCGCTACCGCGTCACGGTCTACGACGGAACCCAACCGTAGACACCCGCAACTACAACCGGGCAAGGGATCACAGAATCCCCGCCCCACCCCCATCCGAAGCGCGCCACCGGGAACACCCGCCGCGGAAGGTCTTGGGCCGCCAATGCGAATTTGGAAACAATTGCTCCAACTTCATCTGAAATCACGCATTCCTTGGAGGCAGCGAACAACGCACCCACGCGTACCCGCGTAGGCAAGTAGAGGAGCGAATATGTCCCTGAATATCAGTAGCGCCCGAACCTACAACCGTGACCGTAAATACTCCGTGAATGCCATTTGGGCAATCCAACGTCAATTGGGTGTCAGCACCTCTGGCGAGTTTGACGACACCACCATCAAAGCCATCTATGCCTGGCAAGGCTCCCCCGAACGTCTCACAAAGCTCACCAAGGATGGCAAGCTCGGCCCAGCTGGACTTGGCTGCATGATTGCGGAAATGCGGAGAGGCCCGGCAACCACCGATATTCAAACGCTCAGCTACTTTCCCCATACGCTGCCGCCGGGCGGCGCAGGGGTGTCCGGAAGTGTCGTGGATTCCTTCATCATCACCAATCCGGTCAGCGTGGACTTACGCGCTGACGGCACCGGCTGGCAGATGCGCGGCAGGTTTCGCGTCCACATTCAGCTCAATGCCTCCCTCTCAAGTCCGGGCCGCTACCAGTACCGCCAGTATATTCGGGGCCTCGCCACCAGCACTCCAGGCAGGTTCCGCTCCAATCCGCCAAGCCTGGCAAACTGGGAGGCCACCGCGGCGGCCAAGAACCACAACGCCGACTTCAAAGTCCCAGGCGGACTTCACCAAACCACCTGGAAGGAAGACGGCGTTGTCTCCGCGGCCGGAGACCGTAAGTTCGGCTACCGCAGCGCCGCCGCGTTTGTGGGTACGGGAGAGGAAGACCGTTACCTCCCCAACCAGGCCTCTGGACGGGAGTACGTCTGTGTCGATACCTTCGGCATCCTGGGAACGGCCCGGATCCACGGCACGAAACTCCACTTGAAGCTGGATTACAAGGGCGTGGTGATCGATACCGCAAACACCAGCATCATCACGGAACGCACCTGGAGCTACAACGCGGAGCGTATCCTTACCTCGTCCTAACGGCTGCCAGTCCGCGACGCTCCAGTGCGGCACGCGCAAGACCGCCGCCAGGTCCAGACGGCAGCGTGCCCACGGAGCTGCCGCCCTGTCCGCCCCGATCTGCGCGTGGAACGCATCTAAACACAGCACGCCCCCACCCCGGATGGGG
>JAHCHD010000072.1 GCA_026129915.1 Bryobacterales bacterium | reverse complement strand
GCGTAACGCGAAACTTCGAGCCGCGGCCAGGTTCGCTTTCGACAACGATGTCGCCTCCCATCAATTCAATCATGCGGCGGGACAGGGACAGGCCAAGTCCCGTACCGCCAAAGCGTCGCGTGGTGGAAAGGTCAGCCTGCTGGAACTCCTCGAAAATCAGGCGCTGCTTTTCCTGGCTGATGCCAATGCCGGAGTCTTCGAAGCTGAGACAGAGGCGAGTACTGCCGTCTTCGCATTGGGCATCTTCGGCATGCAGAAATACATGCCCGGCGTGGGTGAACTTGATGGCATTGGAGAGCAGATTCAGCACCACCTGCCTGATGCGGAACGGATCGCCTAAGTAGCGCAGCCGCATGGATGGCGAGAAGGTGAGGCAATAACAGAGGCGCTTTCGGGCGGCCTGAGGGTACAGCAAGCTGAAGACGCCTTCCAGCAACTCTCCAAGGTGGAACGGAATCCTTTCCAGTGTGAGTCTTGAGGCCTCAAGCTTGGAGAGATCGAGGATGTCGTTGACGATGCGCATGAGGTCCTCTCCAGCGAGTTGGATGAGTTCCACTTCGCTCTGCTGGCGAGGGCTAAGATTGGAGTCGAGCAGACTGCGTGTGAGCCCCAGGATTCCGTTGAGGGGGGTGCGCAGTTCGTGACTCATGTTGGCGACAAACAGGGACTTGGTGCGGTTAGCCTCAGCAACCGCATGATCAGCATCCTCGACATGGAGGCGGTGTTGTTCAGATTCCTGGCGAAGGCTGGCGTTATCAGCGCTGAGGGAAGCAGCATGTTCGCGCAGCGCGTCATGTTCCGCGGCCAGTGCCTGGCACTGCTGCGCGGCCTGCCCCGCCAGAGCATCAGCTTCGGTCCGGCGGGTGGATTCCGCCTTGGCGACATGAAGGGCGGCGCGCAGTCGCACGGCGAGCCAAGCGCTTAGCGCCATCAAGGCGGCAACCGCCAGCAGCAGCGTCCAGATGATCGGCGTCATCTTCGATGTCCCTGCACCATTGCCCTTTGTCTCGTGCCAATTGCGGTGGGTTCTGTTTTTGATTGTCGCACTGAAAAGGATGACGTGAAGAGCGCTCGCGCATGGCCGACTGCGATAAAGTAGGCGATATGGCTTCCTTATCCCGGCGGGGTTTGCTGGCTGGCGCAGCCGCTCCCGCGCTTCTGGCCGCGCGCGCCTTGGGCCAACGCAAGGCGCACACCAACGTCGTTTTTCTGTTGGGCGATGACCACCGCTGGGATGCCCTGGGCTGCATGGGTAACCGCATTATCCAAACCCCTCACCTGGACCGGCTGGCTGGGAGCGGCACGCGCTTCGACAACGCCTTTGTGACCACGGCCATTTGCGTCACCAGCCGCGCGAGTTTCTTCACGGGGCTCTACGCGCGCAGCCATGGAATTCACGCCTTTCGCGATAGCTTCGCGCCGGCTCTCTTCTCCAAGAGTTACCCCGCGCTGCTGAAACAGGCAGGCTTCCGCAATGGCTTCGTGGGCAAGTGGGGCATCGACGGCGGCAAGATGCCGGTGGAGGCATTCGACTACTTCAAGGGTTTCCGGGGGCAAGGGAAGTATTTTCCTGAGCCCGGTCATAAGGGCAAACACCTCACCGAAACGATGGGCGACCAGATGGTGGAGTTCGTGCAAGGCTGCACGGCGGACCAGCCCTTCCACCTGTCTGTAAGTTTCAAGGCACCGCATGTGCAGGACGAGGACCCGCTGCAGTTTCTGGCGGACCCGCGGCACGCGCACCTCTACAAGGATGTGGAGATCCCGCTGCCGGAGACGGCCGACGACCGGTTCGTTTCGCAATTGCCGATGTCGGTGCAGGGAAGTGAGGCGCGGCGGCGTTGGGCGGTGCGCTTTTCCACGCCGGAACTGTATCAGCGTTCCGTGAAGAACTACTACCGGATGATCACGGGGATTGACGACCAGGTGGGGCGGCTGACGGAGGCGTTGGAGCAGCGAGGGCTGGCCGAGAATACGGTGATCGTCTACGCCGGAGACAATGGATTCTACCTGGCTGAGCATGGGATGGCGGGCAAGTGGTTCATGCACGAGGAATCAATCCGCGTGCCGCTGATCGTACACGACCCGCGTGCCCCGGAAGCCCAGCGGGGGCAGGCGCGGCAGGAGATGGCGCTGAACATCGACGTAGCGCCCACGTTGCTGGAGTTTGCCGGAGTGAATCCGCCGGCGTCGATGCAGGGGCGGTCTGTGCTGCCGCTGGTGCGCGGGGCGCACGTGGACGACTGGCGGCGTGAGTGGTTCTACGAGCACCTGTTTGAACACGACTGGATCCCCAAGACCGAGGGTGTCCGGACGACTGAGTGGAAGTACACGGAGTATCTGGGCGAGGATCCACGCTTTGAGGAGTTGTTCCATCTGGCCACCGACCAGAAGGAAGTGCGCAACCTGGCGAAGGACCCGCAGCATGCAGGGATGCTGGAACGGCTGCGCGGACGGCGGCAAACGTGGTTACAGGCTTTTAGCAAGTGGACGCAAGGGAGCAACTGGGCGCAACTGGAGCCCAGGGTATAGGCTCCAGTCCCCACTGTGGCTCAGGGCTTTAGGAAGACGGTGACGTTGACAGGTGGCGCAAGTGGTTCGGCATCCGGGTCAGTGTCCGGGGCGGCAAACTGCAGGGTCGCGAACACCGCGCCGACCCCAGTAAATGCGATCTCCGGAGGGACGCGGAGGTTGAGTTGCAGCGTGCCCGCAGCCAGCGTAGGCGCGGAGCCGAAGTACTCCACCGGCCACGTAACGATGGACGGGGGTTGCAGCGTAGGCAGGAAGAAATTGCTCCATGACGTCATGACAGGGGTGAGGGCGCTAAACGGGCGGGCCGACGGCACGCGCCGTCCCGGCGGGAAACGGTCGAGCGGCGCGCCCCCTCCGTTCAGGTAGAGAGTGACCACCTCGCCAAGGGCGGCTAGATTGGCGGTGCTATTCACCGTGCCGTCCTGGTTCAGCACGAGGACGTCGTTGAAGCGCTGAGGGTCGCTATGGCGGAAGGCGTGGACGTCTGAGGCGGCGGTGCGCATGGGGACGGTGGCGATGATTGCGCCCTCGCGCTCCACTTCCAGCAGAACGCGGGAGCCGGGTGCGCGGTCAGCAAGCTGTGCGGGGGCGATGAGGTTGATCTGGCTGTTGCTGACGTAGAGCAACGGTGCCGCCACGCCATCGATCCTTACCCGCACATGCTGGTGCAGGGTTGGCAGATCGCCCTGATTGTTGAAGGAAGTGCCGGATCCTGCAGCGGGTCCAAGGCCGTCTCCGTAAAGGCTGAGGAATTCGTAGGGCGACACAGTGGGCTTGACCGAGAGCCCGGCGGCATTGGCGGTGCCGAGGACTGCGGGGGAGAGGTCGCCAAGCAGCGGTACACGCAAGCGGCTGCCCGATGCGGAGATCACGTCTACCGCACCTAGCGCGTTGCGGATACCAGCCGAACTGGCGCCGTTGGGAAGCATCCACAATCCCTCAGGTTGCAGGTCAGACGCACGGAAGCTCATCAGTGGCTCCTGGCCCAGATTGACGGAGGGCTGCAAGCCGGCCAGGCCTTCTGCGGGGATGCCAGTGAAGGGCCAGTTCTGCCCAACCATCCAGAATGAGCCATCACTCTGGCTGGTTGTGCTAACCGGAATCACCGGCAACAGATATCCGCTGTTCAGGTCCTGCTGGCCTTCCAGGATAGAGAAAGCGGCGTTCAGCTTCATGAGTCGCAGCGGATAGGAATGAGCTTCCGTTTCTGCGGCGAGTATCAGAGCCACCGTTCCGCCACCGGGAAGCAACTGCATCGCGGCACTTCCGGCATTTGGCGCCGAGTTCCGTCCGCGCCCAAGGTAGGCTGAACTCACGATGCGGCTGCCCGCGGTGTCAAAGCGGAGCAGCGAAAAGGATTGCGGCAGGCCGTATGGAAGGTTCCTGGCTCCAAAGGGCTCCTGGCAATATTGGGTGTTGGGTGGGTCCACCTGACGGTATGCGCCCTCTGTGGTGGGTATAGGACGGCCGTTTGTTCCCGCGTTGACAACTGCCTGTTGCTGGGAGTTTACACGTACGGCGAAGCCCGCGCTGCGGTGCGTCCCGATCTGCGAGGAGGGCGGGAACTGGATGGGGCCGCAACTGGTGGGCAACTGCTCGTCGGAACCCAGAAAGGTGGAAAAGATCAGCCTCCCAAGGTCGCCGGAGATCTTCATCAGAAAGCCCTCTTCGCGCTTGGCTGGGTTGTCGAAGCCGGGGTTTGCCTTGGCCGCGCCGGGGGTAACGGGAAAATCCACATGGCCTGTGCCGCCGGTTACATACAGGTTATCCGCGCTATCGCGAGTAAGGTCCCAGGCCCTGGTGCCGTTGCTGCGGAACGTGCGTTCTGTCCCGCCCAGGAGGGTGGCCCGCAGGATACCCGTCCCGTTGGCGTTAGTGCGCAAGAGGTAGCCGTAGCTGGGAATCTCGCCCGCTGGGTCAGGATCCGGTGGCGGAACTGGGAACAAGGGATCTACAACGGGTACGCCCTCATAACGGGAATTGCACAGCAATACCAGGCCGCCGTCCGCAGCGGCCACTGCACCTACGAAAGCCTGGGATTCGGCAGGAAGGTCGATCCGTACCACTTCCCGTTGAAGCTCGTCCATGCGTCGAATGCTGGCAACGTAATAGCCCCCGAGCAGGGAGCCGGAAGTGCTGCTGAAGTCTGGGTCCAGAGGCTCCGTTGAGAAATCGCCGATCAGCATGTTGGGTGCGCGCTTGCCCACCACGAGGTACACGCCCCCGCGCGCCCGGGGAACAACATCCAGAAGCGCCTCGCCATCCCCCAGAGGATAAAGAGCGGTAGAGACCGGGGAGGCGGCTGCCACTAGCTGTACCGCAATCATTGCCGCGAGGGCGAGGTTACGAAACGAAGCCAAGGAAAACATAAGTAATACCGATCCTTCTAGCCCTTGAAATCTATAGCACTGGGAGCGACCGCACGAGCTGTGACGCCCGCCGGGTGTCACGAAACGAAGCGCCCTGCGTGCGCCTTAGTGGACGCCAGCCAGACAGGGAAGGTTTCCCGATGGTGAAATTTCGGATGCAGGCATCCTGGTTGGCGCCAACGTCCCCAGCCTAGCGCGCCAGGGGGCGGGTGTAAAGCAGGGCCGGTTAGGGGTTAAGCCAAACGTTCACCCGGATGGGTGGCGTAATCGGTTCTTCCTCCGGGTCAGCGTCCGGGGCAGTGAACTGTAAGCTTGCCTCGGCCATGTCGAATTCAATGGGATGGCTAGGAAAGGCGAGTTCCTGGGGAACGCGGAGGTTCAGTTGCAGGGTTCCGGCGGCCAGCGTGGGGGCCGCGCCGAAGTACTCCACGGGCCATGGGACCATGAGTGAGTTGTCTGGCACGGGGAGGAAGTAATCGCGCGCTGACTCGATGCGGGGAGCGAGCGTGCTGAATGGGCGCGCGGACGCTATGCGGCGGCCTGCGGGGCAGCGGTCCAGCGGTGCACCACCGCCGTTCAGGAAGAGGGTGACTGCTTCGCCCCGGGCTGCCGGGTTCAGAGTGCTGTTCAGGGTGCCGTCCTGGTTCAGCACGATCACGTCGCCAATTCGCTCCTGGCTCGTATGGCGGAAGGGGTGGATGTCCCAATCCGTGGCGCGCAGCGGGACGGTGGCGACGATCGCGCCATCTCGCTCCACTTCAAGCAGAACGCGGGAGCCGGGTGCGCGGTCAGCAAGCTGCGCGGGGGCGATGAGGTTGATCTGGCCGTTGCCTGTGTACAGCAAGGGGGCTGCGACGCCATCAATCCAAACCCGCACGCCACCGAGCAACGTTGGCAGGTCGCCTTGTGCGTTGAAAGCCGCGCCCACGCCAGTAGCGGGGCCAATGCCCTCGCCGTAAAGGCTGAGAAATTCATAGGGTGAAACAGTGGTCTTCACGCTAAGCCCGGCGGCATTGGCCGTTCCCAGGACTGCGGGCGAGACGCTGCCAGAGGCAGGGATGCTGATGCGGCCCCCGCTGGCCGAATGCAATTGCACCCCCGCAGCCGTGGTTCGGATGCCTGCAGTGGACGTGCCCACGGGCATCAGGTAGGCGGCCTCCGGCTGCAGATTGTTGGCGCTTAGCCGTAGCAGCAGATCACTGCCAAGCCGCACAGTAAACGGAACGGAGCCAATGCGATCCACCGGGTTACTAGGCTGTTGTTGGCTGCCAAGGGGTACCCGGGCGGTGCTGGGCCATAGGGTGCCAGACAGCCAAAGGCTTCCATCCGGCTGTACCGTGAGGGTGCGGCAGAGAATCGGGTAGCCGTTCGTGGCGAGGTCGTGCTGCAGGAGGACGGTGGACAGGCTGGCGTCCAGACGCACAAGTCGCAAGGCAGCGCCAGGGTTTGTCAGCGCTTCGTCCAGGGCCGCCATCACCGTCCCGCCGGCCTGCAACTGCAGGGCGTCACCGCTGGCGTTCGCCAAACCAGTGAGGGCGCTGCGGCCCAGATAGGCGGAGGCGAGCAGCGTGCCGCCATCGGCGCTGAAGCGTAGCAGCGAAATTCCCAGTTGGTTGCGGAATGGATTGTTCAGGACCGGCGGAGGATTTTGGCAGGAGGGACTGCCCGGCGTATCCGGAGCCTGAAACGCACCTGCGGTCACCGGGAGGGGCTTGCCGTTTGTGGATGCGTAGACGATTGCCTGCTGCTGCTGGTTCACCTTCACGGCATAGCCTCGGCTGAAGTGCGACCGCGGTTGGACGGGAGGGCCAAGGCCTGTACAGTCGTATGGCAGGATCTCGTCCGACCCCAGAAAGGTGGAGTAGATCAACCGGTCGAGGTTTCGGCTGAGCTTCATTAGAAAGCCCTCGGCCCCTTTGCCTTCGAGGTCGAAGCGAGGGTTGACCTTCGCCGCCGTTGGCGATACCGGAAAGTCCGGGTGGCTGGTGCTACCGGTAAGGTAGAGGTTGCCTGCGCCATCCTGCGTGATGTCGGTGATTTCGGTGCCCATGGCGATGGAGGATGCTGACAGGGCGGGGCCTGCGCCGCCGATGAGGGTGGAGCGGTCAATCCGGGTGCCAGCCGCGTTGGTCTTCAGCAGGTAGCCGTAGGATACCGGAAGTGTCGTTGCGGGCGGCTCCGGCATTGGAGGAATTTCCAGAGGGAATAGCGGGTTCACCAGCGGGAGGCCCGGCATGGAGGTGTTCAGCAGGACAATCAGGCTGCCGTCGGCATCTACCAAAGCCTGCCGGAAGGAGACCCATGGGCTGGCGTCGAGCGGGATACGGGACACTTCGTCGTTGTCAAGGCCGAGGCGCACTATGGCTGTGGGTCGGATCACGAACGAGAAGGCCGAAAAGGTAGTCGTCGTCGTGTTTGTCCCGCCAAAGTTCAACGTCGGGAATAGGTTGAAGTCTCCTGGGCCTGGGAGTGCAATAGGAACCTCTATGGTTCTTTGCGCTTGCCGCCCCACCACCAGGTAGGTCCCCCCACGGGGGCGCGGGATGGCATCGAGCAGCTGCTCGCCGGGCTGGAGCGGGTACACTTCATGGCTCACCGGTGAGGCCGCAGGCGCGCTGGACGCCAGACCCAGGACACTGGCGGTGAGCAGAATTACGGAAAGCAACCAAAGGGTGGAAGATCGTAAAGACATGCTTACTGCCTGACCTTTCTACAAACCGATTAGACGGCCAACCGTCGGGGTGCGGTTTCAGATACTTAAGTCGGAAAACACCCCAACGGCCCCAGCCTAACGGGCCAGGGGGCGGGTGTAAAGCAGGGCCGGCCGGGTATTCATGGTTTCGCGGTATTCCCGGTGGGACGGGGTGTCGGGGTAGCGCTCAGTGGGCGGATAAGGATACTGCGACATGCTGCGGAAGGGCAGGGGCTCCACGCTGTCGCCGAAGGCGGTGTTGGCGTCGGCGTCCTTGGCCCAGCCCTCCACGCGCAGCAGGTAATCGCGCTTCCAGCCGTTGGGAAGGGGCGGCGCGTCAGACGCGCGGTAGGCCAAGCGGACCTCGTCCGCCGATCCCATGATGGCAAAGCGGTCGTCCACGTCCGTGATGAGCCTCAGTATGTCGCCATAGCGGGTGTAGTTCCCCTTGGTGGGGTTCCAATAGGACACAGGGGTAGTGGGTTCGTACTCAGAGTGCTCTGGCTTCTTCCGCTCTGGATGAATGATGGAGGTGGAGAAGCCGTGATAGCCAAGGGTGGCTTCGCGGGCTGACAGTGGGGTGAGTTTCACGGTAGGCGCCGCTGCGTCTTCACCCAGGAACACCTCGTCCCAGAAGACACAGAGGTTGGTGACGATGCGCACCTCGCGGCTGGCAGAGAGGAACTTGCCGGTGAGGTCGACCGCAAGCGTCTTCGTCTTGCCGGAGGGCATGCCGAGGTCGTCGATCACCGTCTGCCACTTGCCCTTCGCGTCGCGGACCTGCAGGTAGGGAGGAACCAGCCCGCCATCGCCTTCCTGCTCGCGGGCAAGGAAGGTGCTGCCGTCGGCCCAGTCCACCCAGCCATTCAGCACCAAGAATGCTCGATTGTCCGTGGCGACGCTACCGAAATCCAGTTCCAGAGCGTGCATTTCCGCGACATTCTGAAAGTTACGCTTGAAGTTATCCACGTAGACCTGATCGCGCTTGGCGACGGCCGCCAGCACGTCCTGGCCTTGGCTGTACGCGCGAACGGGGTAGCGCCGGGAGTTCGTTCCGTAAAGGCGAAACTCGGGATAGGGCGGCGACTTCCATTTCTCGTTGGAGAACACATCCACATCCACTGGATGGTCTACCGCAATCAGTTCCAGCATGTCGAGGTAAGAGACTTCACCGAGTTCCTCGGTGATGCGGATCTCCAGGTTGCCATTGCGCTCGCGCAGGTGCTCGCCATCGATCCAGATGTATTCGTCGCTATTGGTGGGGAAGTAGCTGCCGTCGCCAGACTTCGCACCGAGCGGAGCCACCCCCAGCACGTCGGTGATGAAGGTGAACTTCCTGCCGTTCCAGGTGAAGATCATGGGGCAGGAGCCGGACAGGCGCTGGGCTTCCTCGTACCGATAGGCCTGGCTGGTGGCCTGGTTCATTTCATTCTGGATAAGCCCATGGGGCCAGGTGATGCGGATGGTATCGACCTTTTCTGAGGCGCGCACGCCCACATGCAAAGGCGCTCCGGTGTAGAGGAACTTCTGGTAGCGCGGGCCGGCCTTCACTTCAACAACGGAGCCTTTTGCAAGGGCGGGAGCCTTTACGCCCTTGAGGGTGATCCGCAGCCAGCGCCCGGCGCCTTCGGTCTGGTTAAGACTGCGGACGATGGTTCCCTGGGGGGTGACGCCCGCCACGTCAAGGCGGCCGTCTCCATCGAAATCCGCGGCGGCAAGGGCAAAACGTTCGGGCAAGTTTGATGCCTCGCGCGACTGTGTGTAGGCAGCGCCGTCGCCGTCGAGCAATACGCCATCGGTAAGCAGGTCATGCACGGAAAGCGCGGCGAAATCCGCCAGCAGGAAGGACCCGTTCGCGGGCAGTTTCTTATGCAGAGCCCAAGTTCCCCGGAAGTTGCTAAGAAGCGTCACGTGCAAGCCGTCGAGGAAGGCAAGGTCCAGCGTCCCGTTGTGGTCAAAATCCGCTACCTGGAACTGGCTAGCGTTGGCGGGCACTTCGGGTAGGTTGCGCGCTTCAAAGCTGCCGCCGAGGCGGTCTTTGTAAAGCACACCAGCGCGATTGCTGTAGCTGACGACGAAATCCATCGCCTTGGAATCAGGAATCTGGCGAATGATGGCGGCATCGATGGCCTTACCGGGCACAAAGCCAATCGCGTTGGGCTGGGCCTGGAAACCGGCCGCACCTTGGTTACGAAAGACCGCGGGGCGATCGCCAAGCAGGATCAGGTCCAGGTCGTAGTCGTGGTCGTAGTCAAGCCAAATCGCCTTCGTGAAGGCGGTTTGTTGCGCCAGCGCTGGGCCTTGCGGCTGAAAATCGCCACCGGTGTTGCGGAGCAGATGGGCGCCAGAAGAGGTAAGGACGACGAGGTCAGTGAGTCCGTCATTGTCGAAATCGGCGGCAGCGACATCGTGGACCTGCTTGAAGGAAGCGAGCGCAGCAGACTCCAGTGCTTTGCTGCCCTCCAGATAGAGGCGCACCCCTTGCTTCCACCACACAACCAGTGACGGCTTGCCGTCGCCGGTGGCATCAAGCACCAAAGACCGCGCCGTGGCCGGGTCAACGCCGCTTCCAATCTGTTCATTCGCGGCGATGAGGCGGGGCGGGGGCATCTGGTCTGTGGCTGCGACGACCGGGTCAACGGGATCGTAGATTTCCGCGTAGTCGCTCCAGTCCATGTCCTCCGGGATGACGGCGCCTTCCTGCGCCGCCTTGATTTCCTTGAATGTGGCCAGGCGGGTGTTGGCCTTGTCGCGGTCGCCAGCGAGGCGGTACATGTTGAAGAGCTGGAAATGGGGCGCGGCCAACGTGGGTTCGAGTTCGGCGGCGCGTTCAAACTGGCGGATGGCTCGTTCGTTGTCACCTAACTGTTTGTAGAGCACACCCAGGTTGTACTGGGTTTTGGGCTCGTCCGGAGCGAGAGCGGCCATCCGCTCAAACTGGGCGATCGCGAGTTCCTCCTCGCCACTCTTGCGATAGTGGACGCCAAGCACAAACCACGGATGGGGGAGGTTTGGTTGCTGACGCTGGACCTCCTGCAGAAGCTTGGTTCCCTCCTCGGTGTCACCCGCGTGCATCAGGGCGAGGCCATAGTTGAGCTTCTCGCGAACGGAGCCTGGGGCAAGGGTGAGTGCCTTGCGGAAGGTCTCCACGGCTTCCTTCTGCGTGGTGGGGTTTTCGTAGAAGGCCTTGCCCAGATTGCGCAACTGCCATAGCTCTTCTTCGCTGGCGGCAGTGGCTACGTGGGGGCGATCGATGATCAGCCACATTGACCCGGCCAGAAGGCCGAACACAGCGAGCAGGACAATAACGGCTCGGGGGGTGGAGAATCCACGAGTTGAGGATATCTTCTGCATGGCGGATACCTAAGGGGCCGGGCATTGGCTGAGCCAATTCCAAGGGACCCCGAAGTGTCTCCTATTGTATGGCGATTCGGTGGGGGGATTTCTCTCAGGCCAGCGGGCGTGCTGGATTCCCGTACTGCTTCGCAACGATCCGATGGTTAGCTACCGGGTTCAAACTTGTAGCCGACGCCCCGGACGGTGAGCAGGTGGCGGGGTTCCTGGGGGTCCTCTTCGAGGTAGCGGCGCAGACGGACAATGAAGTTGTCGATCGCGCGGGTGTCGGTGTCTTCATGGAGGCCCCAGACGTCTTCGAGCAGGCTCTTGCGGCTGACAGGTTTTCCCTGACGTTCGATGAGGTACTTCAGCAGGTTGGACTCCATCACGGTGAGAGGGATTTCGCGGTCCCCATTCAGGATCTTGAGATCGTCGAAGAGGATGACCTTGGTGCCGAACTCGAAACAGACGGGCAGGCCGGTGAGCGGGGAATCCGATGGCGGACGCATGGACATCGCCTGGCTGCGTGCCCATTCGGTCCGACGCAGCAGGCCTGCTACGCGGGCGATCAGCACAGCGAGTTCAAAGGGCTTGGGAAGGTAGTCGTCCGCGCCAAGGGTGAGACCCTTCACGACGTCCTCGCTGCGGCCGCGGGCGGTGAGGATGAGCACAGGGGTGCGGTCTCCGCGGAAGCGCATCTGCTCAACCACGTCGAAGCCTGAAAGACCGGGCAGCATGAGGTCGAGCACCACAAGGTCCCATTGGTGCCGGGCCAGTGCTACTAGCGCGTCCTCTCCTGTTTCCACAATCTGGACGTCGTACCCTTCCGCCTGCAGGTTGAAACGAAGGCCAACGGCTATGTGGGACTCGTCCTCCACCACGAGGAGGCGAGCCTTGCGGTTGGCTGGGGAGCCGGAGGCTGCGCCCGCGTTTGGGGCTGGCGGACTGGAGTTGGTGGTCATTGCGGCAATTCCTGGCCGTTAGGCGAAACCTGTGTCCGCGCAACAGTGTCCACCGAGGCGGTAAGCGCGAGGTCCAGTGCGGCCACCGGGAGTTCGAACGTGAAAATGCTGCCGCGACCCGGGCCTTCGCTTTCCGCAAACACGCGCCCGCCGTGGCGCTTGGCGACGCTAGCGACAATATAGAGACCGAGTCCGGTGCCCTTGATGCGCAGGCTGGCGGGAGACGGGATTCGGTAGAAGCGCCTGAAGATGCGCTTGAGTTCGGTGGAGACGATACCCACGCCCTCATCGCTCACCTGGAATTGCACATGGGTGGAACCGCTGTTCTGGAGGCTGGCGATGATGCGAATATCTTTGCCGGAGTACTTCACCGCGTTTTCGAGCAGATTGCGCATGGCCGCCAGGAGATCGTCGGTATCACCCATCACCATGGCCCGCGACTCGGCAGTGCAGCGATTCACAAACTGCAATTGGTGATCACTGAGCTGGTGTCGCGTGCGGCAGACACGAACGGATTCCTCGGCAAGCTCGCGGAGACTTACGGCGTGAAGACGCTGCGCGCGGTGGGGGGAACCGGCTACACCGGCACGGAGGACCTGCTCGATGGTGGCCTGCAGGCGTTCCGTATCGTCGATCATCATGCTGTAGAACTCATGGCGGGTCGCCTCGTCAATCTCCCGGCTGCGAAGCGTCTCGAGGTATAGGCGGATCGAGGCAACGGGCGTCTTGAGTTCGTGGGTGACGGCATTCAGGAAGCCATCCTGCTGCTCGTTACGGCGAATTTCACGCACCAGAAAGATGGTGTTGAGCACGACGCCGGCGATGATGAGAAGGGTAACAATGACGCCGGCGGCGACCAGTAAGCCTTCCTGCCAACTGATGACGATCCACCCAATGTTCAGAGCAACGGCCAGCCCCACCAGAATGCTGCCGATGCCGATGAACAGCGGGATGGAGCGTCGATGGCTGGAGCGGATCATGGCAAGGGCACCAGTTCGAGGTAAGGCGATCAGTTCGCGCTGCGCAACTGGCTAAGTCGCCGCTCCAGTTGCGAGGCCTGGGTGTTGAGGGTGTTGAACTGCGCCACTTGGTCCTCCACGGCCAGTACGCCGGATTGCAGGCGATTGACCTCCGCATTTAAGGTTCCCTGGGTACGGGGGTCGCTGTCAATGCGAACGGCGACCGTACGGTAGCTGTCGCTGAGGTCCTTCAGACGACGGGTTGCCTGTTCCAGGATGCGGGCGCGGCGCTGGTTGATTTCCTCCAGATCCGTAAGCGTGCGGCTGATGGTTTCCAATTGACGACTTCCGGACTGAGAGGAGTCTTTGAAGCTCTGGTAGGCGCGTTCCAGTGTGGCGTAGGCTTGATCCTTAGAACCAATTTGGGTCTGCAAGGCCTCAGTGAGACGTCGGCTATGCTCCACAGATTCACGGAGGTTCTCTTCGCGCGCCCGGGCGCTAGCCAGGTTGTCGCGCAACTGCTCGACGCTGTTCTCGAGCTGGACAATGCGCTCCGCGAGGACTTCACGCTGGGCGCCCGCGTTGGCGAGGGCAACTTCAAATTCCTGCTGGGAGAGGGATTGGGCGCGGCGTGTGCTTTCGATTTCCCGCTGGCGGCGGAGGGCGGCCTCTGCGCTCAGATTGCCAGATTGGGCGATCGTCTCCATTTCTGTCTCGAGTTCGTCCAGTTGGCTGCGCAGGGACGCGACATCGTTGCGGAGCCGCTGCGCCTCCGCTTCCGCTGTGACGCGGGCAACCTGTTCGTCCTTGAGCTGTTGCCGCTCCGCGATGTTGGTCCAACTGAAGATAGCGGCAACGGCAATGGCCAGAATCCAAGGCAGGATCCATGGCCAGCGCCGCGCGTGCGCGGCAGGTGTAGGACTTGCCGATTCCGGGCGAGGCGGCAACTGGCGAGAGCTTGATTCAGGCATTGGTGTTCCTCCTCGCTTTCCGGGCAGGGCTCAACTGGTGGACAGTGCTGGACCTATGGGAAGTGCTCGCGATGGGGCTGAGACGTTGCATGTCATCTCTCAGCGAGGGGGCTGGAACTGGCTACGGTGCTGTACGGCGCCTATGGCGCTTTCGAGCGTCAGCGTGAACGAACCGCTGATGGTCGCGGGCACTTCGACTTCCAGCATGCCCATGGCCTGGATGGAATTCACCATATCACCAATCGCCACAGGAATCTCCGCGATGGACCTGCAGAAGACGCCACGGCCCCCCGTGCTTTCGGCCAGCCGGCGCAGACCGGTCTGGTAGGCCTCATTGAGAGGATCGTTGCGGTAGTTGAGATGGACGATAAATATGGGGATGCTGGAGCGCTGCAGGTTACTGGTGAGGGTGCTCACCTTCTCACGGATGAGTGCGTCTGGAAAGCGGCGGCTGAGGTCGCGCGCGTCGGAACGGTTGATCACCGGATTGGTGTAGTCCTCGCGATAGTTGCTGATTTCGCTATCTGTGAGATAGAGCACAGCGGCACGGACGGGATGCTCGCGCACTAGCGGGCTGGTGACCCCGGCAACCACTTCAACCATCTCGAAAAGGCCGGCACGCCCGCTCATTGGCAGGGTCTTCATGGCACTGATGAACTGTTCGCGGTTGGTGGTGGGGTCAACGATCACCATGGGCTGTTCGGGGATCCGGAGCAGTCCGGCCAGGACCGCCGGTTGCGCGATGCGAAGGGCCGACGCGAGGGATTCCTTGGCAGACTCAGTGAGGATGAGATCCGCCGAGAAATCGATGGCAATAAACAGCAGAAGAGGACTGTCGTCAAAGCGACCGTCAATCACCTTGGCTTCTGTGGCGCCAACCTTGGCCTGGAAGTCCGTCAGGTTCCATTCCTGCTCCGCTCCGGAGGGTCGCCAGAGTGGCACGAAGATGCGAGACGGGCCTGAATGGGAAGGTTTGCGAGCCGGCCTGGCTTCCTGTGCTGCCCTGCGGGCACGCCTTCCGGTTCGCGCACCAGATGCAGGAGAGTTGTCCTCGGCGGGGGGTTGGGGGACAGAGGCATCTTGCGTTTGGGCCACGCAGTCCGGAGGTATTGCGACCAGACAAAGCCAGAGGGCGAAAAGCAATAGCAAGGCGCGCGTCATCAAAAGTTCAACCGCAACCCCAGTTGGATAATCCGCCCGCCAACCGACTGCAAGATACGCCCTGCGTTCGCGTTGGGAGCGCTCGCCGGCGCGATTTCCGTATCCGGGTCGTCCAGGTTGCCGATATTCATAAAGTTCAATCCAACGGCAGTAAACTCAAGACTCTGGCCAGAAGTGAGGGGGATCCGCTTGCTCACAGACAGATCGTGGTTCTGTCGCGCCGGGCCAAAGAGATTGGGCATGTTTCGAGGGGCGTTGCCAATCGTGAAGTCGTCGGGGTGCGAGAATGCCGCGGGGTTGTACCAGAGCACCGCTGATGGATCGCTAACGTGGGGAGACTCACCGGGAACCACATTCACATAGAGGGTCTGCACCACGCTTCCAGTATTGTTGAACGCGGCACGGAGGCTGAGCGGACGGCCGCTGACAAGCGTGGATGTGCCCGTAAGACTCCATCCTGCAACCACGTAGCGACGCCAGTCTGAGTATGCGAAATAATCCTTGTTTGGACCAAAGGGAAGTTCGTAGACATAGTTGAGCGACGTCACGTGCGGGCTGTTGAAGGCGGCCACCGCCCATTCTTTATCCAGATTGTATTTGTCCTGAATGGCGCCGGGGCCGGAGTAGTTGTCCATCTGTTTGGAGAAGCGGTAGGTTGCGCGGAGAGTGAGTCCACCGCTAGCGCGCTTCTCAAGACGCATGGAGGCTTCGTCGCGGTTGTAACGTCCGGCAGGCCACATACTGTTGAGGCTGAAGCGCTGGTACTGGGGGAAGGGCCGGAGATTGCGCAAGAAGGACTCGTCGTTGAGCAGGTCGCGGAACGACAGGAAGTCCAGTGGCACAGCGTTTGGGTCAAACGTAGCCTCATTGATGAAGAGGTTACGGCCGGAGTCCCGGGACAGGCCCATCACCAGCAGAAGATTGCCAGGGACTTCTCGTTCGTAGGTGAGGCCATAGCTGACGGTCATTGGGACGTCGTTGGTTTGGGACTGCAGTTCAGCCAGCGTGTTATCCGCGGCAGACGGGCTAAAGTTTGGGGCAAGCCGGATGGAATCGCCAAAGCCGTCGCGCAGCAGGAGAGCGGGGGTCGTGAGACGGTTGGGCGAGATCACGGTGGGATAGAGGTTGTAGCCCTGGGTGCCCCAATGTCCGTAGGCCAGGTTCCATGCACTATAGCTGCGGGCATAGTTGATGCGAACCACCGAACCGCTATCAGTACTGGGGTTCCAGGCCAAGCTCACTCGCGGCTCAAGAACAGTAATGGGTCGCTGGAACGTGCGACCGTTTCCGCTCTGGTTGGCGAATACAAGCGCGCCCATGGCGCCGGTTTCCGGATTCACGGCGCTAAGGTCGACGGTGCTCTGGCGGTCGAACTTCTCCACGCGCGGCAGGCTGTGCTCGAGGTTCACATCGAAGGTGAGATTGAGGCCGCGCCGCAGTTCCACTTGGTCTACCACCCGGCCGGCGAAGTACCAGCGACGCCAGTAGGAGGGTTGGTCAACGACGCTGAGTTCGGCGAAGTCCGCCTCCCCCAGGGCGAACGTGGCAAACCCGTGGCCTGTGTTGACGATCCCAGGAAGCGCGGTGAATGCATTCTGGAAACGGTAACGGCCGCTTGGGTAATCGGGCTGGAAGGAGTTCACCTGGAACTGAGTGGCGCGCCCGCTGAACCGGAGATTGTGCTTGCTGAAGCGGGTGGAGTAGGTGTTGGTAAGGGTGTAGGTGTTGCGATAGTTACGGCGAATCAGATTGGCGCGGCCAAGATCGAGGTAACCATCGACGATGTTGAAAAACGGAAACACAGTACCGAGCTTGCCGGGAATTCCCAACTGTCCAGGAAAATTAGTGACGTCATCCACCTGATTTTCGAAGCCAGAGCTAGAGAAGGCAAAGGTCGTAGAATGAATAGTTTCTGGAGAAATAGTGAAGATATGCTGGAAAGTGCCCGCGGTGCTGGTCTCAATGCGGTCCATTGGACCGGGGTTGGCGGCGTTGTCGAACCATTTGGCAGCACCGACGAACGCATTCGTGATGGTGAGGTCGAAGTTGGCGCGGTGCTGGTCGTTGAAGATGTGATCGATGCGTCCGGTGAAGCCATCCACAACGTTGCGCTCGGGTGAGACTACGAAGAAGTTGTTGCGGAAGAAGGGTCCGACGTTAGTGTTGGGTTGGGGGAAGAAAGCGATGGAGCGCATTGCCACGGGGTCAAGCCGTGATTGCGGGATGACGTTGTTGGCGAAACGGCTGCGGAGGTACTGCAGATTGCTTGTGCTTACCGGCAGACTGGAGTCGTAGGCCGGGTTTTCACTGGTGGAGGCAGGGTCGTAAATCGGCAGAGGGGCACCGCTCTGGTCGACGGTCTGGGAGAAGTCTCCGCTGCGTTCGGGCAGGATGGGCAGAGTCTCGAGCAGTGAGCGGGCGATGCTCTCGCGGACACCCTCGTAGGAGAGGGTAAAGAAGGTGCGCGAGCCGCCGTTGTAAAGCTTGGGGATGAACACCGGACCGCTGACGTTGAACCCAAATTGGTGGCGTCGCAAGATGGATGCCTGCCCGCCACGCTGGCGAATCTGATGGGGGATTGCGTCGAAAAGATCGTTGCGGATGTTATACGTTAGGCGGCCGTGATACTGCGGCATACGTCCCCCGCCGCCTTGGAACGACTTGGGGCTATCACTGCGGAGGCCACGGTCCCTGGTTGCTGTACGGAACTGCTCCACGGCGGCTTCCACCACGGCTTCCCCGTTTTTCTCCACGGTATCCGGGACGCTGGGGACAGATTCGACGGGGGCAGATGGGGCTTGCGGGACCGCACTCGGGGACTGGCCGTATCCGACGGCACAAGCCATCCCAACCAGCACTGCAACAAAAAGCCAACGCACCATCTCTACTGAAATTGTACCCTTGTAACAGTTCATGAAACTCAGAGATCTCGCAAAACGATTAAATTGTCCCGTAATCGGGGATGACGAAATGGAAATCACGGGCGTTGCCGGAATTGAGCACGCAGGCCCATCGCATCTTTCGTTTCTGTCGAATCCCAGGTATGCGCCGAAGGCCAAGCTCAGCGGGGCAGGGGCGATTCTGGTGAAGCAGCCCATTGCGGGCTTGAGCGCCGCCTGCGTGGTGTCACCTGACCCTTATCTCGACTTCGCGAAGGCACTCGAGTGTTTCTACATGCCTCCGAGACCGGCGCCGGGCATTCACCCGTTGGCGGTGGTGGACCCGACGGCTCAGTTGGGCGACGAGGTTTCCATTGGCGCCTGCTGTGTGGTGGGCCCCCGCGTTACTCTGGGCCACCGGGCGGTGCTGCATCCGCATGTAGTGATCTACGAAGGTGCGGCGATTGGGGACGACTTTCTGGCGCACTCACACGCCAGCGTGCGCGAGTTTTGCCGCATAGGCCACCGGGTGACGCTACAGAATGGCGTGGTGGTGGGCGGCGACGGTTTCGGGTTTGCCAAACGTGCGGATGGTACCCACTACAAGATGGTGCAGAGCGGCGTGACCGTGGTGGAAGACGATGTGGAGATCCAAAGCCTCAGCGCAATCGACCGCGCCACCGTGGGGGAAACGCGCATCCGGCGTGGAGCCAAGATCGACAACCTGGTGCAGGTGGGCCACGCCTGTACGGTTGGCGAGGATAACATCATCTGTGCGCAGGCGGGGCTGGCGGGTAGCTCCCATTTGGGCAAGAATGTACTGCTCGCCGGGCAATCGGGAATATCCGGGCATCTGACAATCCACGACAACGCAATTATTTACGCGCAGGCGGGAATTGGCGGCGACGTGCCCGCAGGCGAACTGATGGCGGGCAGCCCGGCGTTTGATGCACGCACCTGGCGGCGTGCCGTGGCCGCGTTTCCGCAACTTCCAGACTTGGTGAAGACCCTTCGGGAACTGCGTAAGCGCGTGGACGCGCTGGAGGCCGCCGCCGCCGGGGTGCGGGACGGAGCTACCCAAGCCGAAGACACTTCAAACCACGAGGAGCAGCACTAATGGCAGATGAAAAGAAGATGGGCGTGCGGAAACCGAAGGCTTACGCGGACCCGCAATTTCTAAACAGTTCCGACGCACGGACGCTGCGAATCCTCTCGGAGTACCTGGAGCCGCAGGCGCGTTTCCGCAGAGCAAAAGTTCACGATACCGTGGTGTTCTTCGGTTCGGCGAGGATCGCGGAAGAGGGGCCGCTGGGGAAGTACTACACCGACGCAAGGGAACTGGCGCGGCGCATCACGGTGTGGAGCGATTCACTTCCAGCCAATGAGCGACGCTTCGTAGTGTGTAGCGGGGGCGGGCCGGGCATCATGGAAGCGGCCAACCGGGGCGCCATTGATGGTGGCGGAAAGAGTATCGGGCTGAACATCAGCCTGCCGTTTGAGCAGGCGCCGAACCCCTACATCAGCGATGAGCTGAATTTCGAGTTCCACTATTTCTTTATGCGCAAGCTGTGGTTTGCCTACCTGGCCAAGGCGCTGGTGATCTTTCCGGGGGGCTTCGGCACGCTGGACGAACTCTTCGAACTGTTCACGCTGGTACAGACGCACAAGCTTCGCAAGGAAATGGTGCTGCTGATCTATGGCAGCGAGTATTGGAACCAGGTAATCAACTTCGAGGCCATGGCTAAGTACGGCATGATTTCTCCCGAAGACCTGAACCTGTTCCACTGGGCCGACGATGTGGACAAAGCCTTCGATATTGTGCGCGACGGCCTCACTCGGTTGTACCTGAACGGGAATGGCGGCGCGCCCGGCGGGTCGCCATTGGTGAAGTAGGGAGCTGCGGGCGCAGGACTGCCGCCGTCAGGGTGCGCCCACGATGACGATCACCTCATTGCTTTCCTGGCCTTCGACGATCAGCCGTAGCGGATAGTTGCCTGGAGCGAGATCCTCGGGGATGCGCGCGTTCACTTGGTAGAGCCCAGTAAAACCAGGGGCAAGCCCGGCGAAATCACCCGGATCTGGTGGCAGGACCTGATCGCCGATACGCACCGTGACGGTTGAGAGCGTACGGAAGACGCCGCGTCCGGCTGAAACCAGAGGCCCAAGGCCGGTAGCGAAAATCTGCACGAATCCTCCCGGCAGCGCGGGCACGATATCCGTCTTGGCGCCGAAGCCATTGCGCAGGATCGCCCCCAGATTCGTTCCGGAATCGAAAAAGACGCCCGGCTGGTAGACGGCCAGAGGCGAGATGAGACTGTTCGATTTTCCGTCCGGAGTGGTGACGATGATCTGCGCGGTTTCTCCACTCACACTGGCGGGAACGAAGAAGTTGATCTGCTGGTCACTGATGAAAATGAGGGGTGCGAATGCTCCATTCACCGTCACTTGGACCCCCGCCATATCTGTGGGCAAGGGGGTGGAACTGGCCTGACGACTGACGCCGCCAGCCAGGGAGACCCCAAAGAGCGTGGCCAAACTGCCAGGGCTGACGCCGCCCGCGAAGCTGGCGGCGTTGGTGGCGGCGCGAAGGTCGGGGAGCAAGTCAGGCAACGCCGCCACGGTGAGTTCCGTGCGTTCACGCTCCCCTTCGATGAAGACCTTTGCGAAATTGGTTGGGGCGTCGCCGACGGTCCACCGGAAGCTGGCGGCGCCCTGAGCGTCGGTCGTAACGACCTCAGGAGTTGCAAAGCCGCCTGTGGTGGGTTCCAGGCGCACAGGAACACCTTCATACGGAAGGCCACGGGCGTCGGAGACACGGACTTCGATGGGGGTGAGCGCCTCGGTGTTGGGCAGCGCCTGCACTCGTGCGGATGAGGTTAACTGCAGAGTAAGGCTCCCTTGTGTGGCAATGGCGATGGCGGCCTCGGCGGGCAGGTATTCTCCTGAAGCGGCGACGGCACGAACCCTGGCAACACCCGGCTGGAGGGCGGTGTAGGGCACGCTAACGGCGGTTTCCCCGCTGGGAATGGTTGCCGCTGCGGGCAGGCTGAGAAGGCCGTCAGCACCTTCGAAGACGAGTGGAACATCGCCAGACGTGCCGCGACGCGAGACGCGCAACGTGGCCTGGCTGCCGGCGAGCACCCCGGTGGCGGGATAGGCATCCATCCCCAGAGCAGGTTTGAGGGCTGTATCCGCAAAAGCGAGGCTGGCGGAGCGGTCGTTGAAGAACTGCACGAACTCACGCCGGTAGCGGTCGAGCTTTTCCAGGGCGGGCTGTGCCTTGGTTTCGTCCTCGGTGACAAGGACGAATGCGAAGCGGAAGCGGCGCTGGGCGATGGTGTGGTCAGGCTTACGAAGTCCGTTGGCGGCGATGATGTCGTCGATGGAGAAATCCTGCCGCGGTCCGGAAATCTGCTCATTGCGCCGGGGCGCGATGGTGCGAGAACCGGTGCCCCCCACGTAAAAGAGACTTTGCTCTCCGCCCACCTGCTGGGGAGAGATGAGGCCCATTAGATAGCGGTCGAATTCAGAGTAGCGCAGCGTTGGTGGACCTGTGGTGTAGGTGTTCCCCAGCTCGCCGGAGGGCGGGGCGGAAAGGTCACTGCCTTCCATGAACGAGCCGTGGGAGTTGAATCGAAAACTCCAGTGTGCAAGCTGACGGCCCAGCAGATTGATGGTATCGCTGGCACCCTCACGCAGCAGAGGAAAGGCGAGGAAGCGGTGACCGGCTTCATGCGCCAGCACGCTAAGTGGCGAACTCTCAGACGGGCCCAGCACCGACACGTTGCCGTAAGGGTCATCAGGATACTGGCTGAGGGGGCCCATGTTGATGATCGCCTGGAGACGTTCCTTGGAACCAAAGCGGCTACTGCGATCGACGATTTCCTCGCCAATGCCTTCCACCTGATTGCGCACCGTAATCTCGAATGCCACCGCAGTGAGACCCGCCGAGATGTTGGCGTCGTTGTAGAAGACAAGATAGTCGTAATCGTCCGGCTGGGATTCGAAGAAAACCTGGGAGGCTCGGAAGACGTCCACGGAGGGTTGCGAGCTACCGCTGAAGATTTCGGCTATCGATTGCGAAATAGGATCGGGCGGCGGGCTGACGAACTGGATAAGCTGGCCGAAGTCCCGGTTGCCACCGGGGGTGATGCCGACGACAAATTCGCCAAAGGGGCCTGAGCGGTGAAGAATGCGCACCTGGCCATCCGGCGTGAAGCGGATTTGGAAGTCGACGAGGTTGCTGGCGATGCTGCCGCTGGTGCCAAAGCGCACGATGCGGACGTAACTGACTATCACCTCAGTGGGGTTTAGGAGGACGAAGATTCCCGAATCGGTTGGGCTGGCTTCCGGGTCAAGGTCGAAGGAGGCGCCTGCAATCTTGGGAGGGCCCGACAGGAAGGCGCTATAGGTGGTGCTTTCCGCCAGTGAGTCCTCCGCGCCGAGAGTGAGATGGCCGTTGGAATTCACGTAAAGACGGGTGTGTGTGGCGCCGTAAAACGGGAAGGGGAAGGGCAGGTCGAACTCGCGGCTGTCGTCATCGCCGATCGGGAACCCGGTGGCGGGGGAACGCAGGTTGATGGCGGTTCCCGTGATGGCGTCCGTGCGGTATGCATCATCGGTGAGTTGCACGCGATACGCCGAGGCGGCGGCATCAGAGGGCTGAAACTGGATGCTGCGCCCGACGAGCGCCCCAGGGAAGAAATTGCGGCCCAGAATCACGCCTCCGTCACCGCGCATCACCAGGATGTCGCCCACCACGGAGGCGGCGCTGCGGTGCAAGTCGAGGGCCTTGCCAGCGCCGTCAACGGTACGGATTCCGGCCTGCAGCAGGCGGGCCCGGCGTTCAGTGGCGCGCTGATGGAGAAAGATCTCCTGACGCTCCATGGCGGGCGAGGTGCCGCAGCGGAGTTGCTTTGTGGGTTTCTGGCCGGCAACGCTGCCCGAAAGAAGAGCGAGCGCAAGAATTACCGATACGATGGCGCGGAGGTTCATAGGAAGGCCTGAATCGAAAGAGGATTTGTTCCTCTTCAACGTAGCATTCCCAGGCATGCTGCTTGGGGTCCGGTCCAACGGCATGTTGACGCGGAGATTGGATCTGCATGAGGCTCGAAACCGGACTTAAGCCTCCATCGCTATACTGTTCCCATGCGTACGGGAAGGTATCGGCTGTGGAGGAGCATCGCCGGGGTGCTCCTGTGGGCAGTGCTGGCGAGTTGCCAGAGCGGCGAGCGCATTACCTATGGAGGTCCACCGAACCCGAACCAGATGGGAATTGCAGCCTCCACCGCGGCTGGCCTGCGCGTGCAGGCGCTGATGGCGGAGTGCCCCGGGAGGTTGAGTTTCCATGCAAAGGTGCTGGATACCGGGCGGCAATTTGAGTGGCGCGCGGATGAGCCAGTGCGTACCGCGAGCACCATCAAGTTGCCCATTATGGTGGCATGCTATCGCGCGGTGGCTGAGGGGAAGGCGCGCTGGGATGAGAAGATTCCCGTCACCCCGGCGGCGAAAGTGTCAGGTTCCGGAGTGATTCGGGAGTTTGAAGACGGAACCCTGCTGACACTCCGCGACCTGATGCACGTGATGATTGTGGTGAGTGACAATACTGCTACAAACCTGGTGCTGGACCGGCTGAGTGCCGACTATGTGAACGAGACCATGGAGAAGTTGGGCCTTGCCCAAACGCGCAGCATGCGAAAGATCCGGGGTGATGGCACGCAACTGAAGGAAGCATCCGGATGGAGCAAGGAAGGCGAAAAAGAAGAGAACAAGCGCTTCGGTATCGGGCGCAGCACCCCTAGGGAAATGGCTCAACTGATCGAAATGCTGGACGCGGGTAAGGTGGTGAGCCAGG
>JAHCHD010000071.1 GCA_026129915.1 Bryobacterales bacterium | reverse complement strand
AACCAAGAGGAGCTTTATGTCGGAGGAGGACGGGCGCAGTGCGTGTACTTACTGAGAAGGGACACCGAGGGGAGGTTCGCAATTGTCCGCGAGATTGGAACTCCTGGCAGCGACCCCAGCGGGTTTAGCGTAAGCCCTGCTGGCACCACGCTGTACTCTGAGGTTACTGCCGCAGAATCAGTTCGATCTGGCTGTGGAGCCAATGTTCAGCGTATTTCAGAACGAACCCAACCTGACCGCTGACAACGGTTTGCCCAACCGCATCCCGTTGAACGAAATGAACGCCGCCTTTGAACGCGCTTCGGGAACGGGCGCGATAAATGGCGCTCACGTCGACGGAGCTGGATTATTCTGGGCCAGACGCGGCGCCGGAGGAACTGCTCGACCGGGTGGTGTGGCACTCAGTGAAAGAAGCGGAGACTCTATATCCACGTAGAACCACTGAAGAACTGATTAGGCTCAGTTGGATTGGTGCAGAAGTCGAAGTGACTCCGGCTCCGTCAGGACGTTGCTGAAACGACCCGTCTCGATTAGGATGCTGCGTCGCAACCGGGGGCTCTGGCGGTGTCTGCGGACGTTCCCGGTGCAATCCAATTCAAAGGTATGGTAGCCTTCCAGCGGACCGTAACACCCGGTTGCTCAGGAGCGTCTCTACCTCCTGGCTCAGTCAATGCTTAGATAAGCGAAGCCCATGAGCTGCCTTCGTAAGTCCGCGTCGCGGTTTGCTTGACGCAGGTTGCACTACGGATCGCTTCCCGCCAGTCCGTTCCCGCTGGGAGGACTTGGCGAAGATGTTCCCGTGACGCCAACGGGCGGTAACGCCGCGAATGGCTGGGTGAGTGTTGGCCTTCATTGGCCATGGACACGAGAAGGGATTATACGATGCGGTACACCAGAAGAGACTTCGGGAAGCTCGCGCTGGCTGGGGGCGCGGCCTCGCAAGCAGGGATAGCTAAGCCCAACTCGAACTTCAATGGGGTACAGATTGGCGCGATCACGTATAGTTTTCGCGCCCTTCCGGGGAGCGCCGAGGACACGCTGAAGTACTGCTTGGAATGCGGCATCAGCGCAGTGGAGCTGATGAGCAACGTGGCGGAGAGCTATGCGGGTGCTCCGCTGCCGGCGCGTCCGGTATTCCCGATGGGACCGCGACCGGCGGGATCGGCAGGCGGTCCTCCTGCGGGTCGTCCGCCGATCACGTCTCAGCAGCGAGCCGCTATGGAGAAGTCCGCCACAGAACTCAGCAAGTGGCGCGCATCAGCCAGCATGGACAAGTACGATGAGTTCCGCCGGATGTACGAGGATGCCGGCGTGCGCATTTACTGCTTCAAGCTGCCGCCCACCCTCGCCATGCCGAAGGAGGAATACGATTACATCTGGAACGTGGCGGAAACACTGGGAGCCGATCACATTACGATGGAACTGCCTACCGACGATGCGTTGCTACAGAGGGTGGCCGAGTATGCGGCGGACCGCAGGCTGGCGATCGCCTTCCACACGCATGGGCAGGGTGGGTCGTCCGGCTTCGACCGGGTACTGGGAGCCTCATCCTACACTGCGCTGAATCTGGATGTGGGCCACTATTTCGGTGTAACTGGTGAATCTCCGGTACCGGTCATCGAGAAGTACCACCACCGGATTGCCAGTGTGCACCTAAAGGACCGCAAAGGTCCGGAGTTCTCCGGCGAGAACCGCGGACCTGGCAGAGGTGGACCCAATATGCCCTTCGGGCAGGGGGGCACACCGTTGAAGGAAATCCTGCAGCTGATGAAGCGTGAAAAGTACCCGTTCCCCGGAAGCATCGAGTACGAGTACAGCACCCCGGAAGGTAGCGACGTGCTTACGGAGATGAAGAAGTGCGTTGCGTTTTGCCAGGCGGCGCTGGCGTGAAATGGGAACTTGGGTGTTGGAGCCGCGACAGAATTTTGGGGTTCTGGGAACACCAGGACCCCTGCTGGCGTCCAAGGGATTGAACGCAGCACGAAACCCTGTTAACGTCGTGGACAAGAAAGTGAATCACTTTCCATGGCCGATACACTGATCCAACTCGGCATTTCCGGGCAATTCGCCGAAGCCCCAGGAAACTTGGATGGAAATTCCAGGCTACGGGACGAGGAATTGATTGCAGGACTTCGCGCGTGCGGTGAGGGCGCCTATGAAGAGCTGATTGCCCGCTTTCAACAGCCGGTATACAACATCGTCTATCGCATGCTGAACAACCCGAACGACGCGAACGACGTGGTGCAGGAGGTGTTCTTTAAGGTGTTTCGCCGGGTGGGCACTTTCCGCGGGGAAAGCACCCTGAAGACATGGATTTACCGGATTGCTGTAAACGAAGCCTGTAACCGCAGGAGGTACTTTCAGCGCCATCTTCGTCAGGAAGTGGATTTTGACCGGAACACAGACAGCGGATGGAGTCTACAGGACACGCTGGCGACCGACAATGAATCCCCTTACGAGGAGGTTTTGGGCCGAGAGCAGCACGCGCTCCTGGAACAGGCCCTAGCCGGCATCAACCCGATTTACCGGGCGGCGTTGGTGCTTCGGGAGATTGAAGAACTGAGTTACGAGGAAATCGCGGATATTCTCCAGATTGCTCTGGGGACCGTGAAGTCAAGGATCTTGCGCGGCAGAGAAGCGTTGCGCGCGGAGTATCTGCGGTTATCCGCGGAACCCAGCGCGCTGGATCTGTCGCCCCAACCCGCGGAGTAGACGGCATTGGTCCCGTTGCGGATCATGGCCACCAGGATATGGAAGCCTGATCGTCGCAAGCGGGAACGCGAGCCCCGTTGCTTCGCCATAAGAATGAACCGGCAATGCGATACGTCGAACAGCAGTTGCGAAATCTTCCCCGGCTGCGCCCGTCGGAGAAAGCGAGTTTGGAGTTGCGGATCCTCGCCTCCAAGGAGCGGGCGCGTGCTCTGCGGTATCGTGACTTGCCCAGCACGCTGCGCTATTGGCAGCAACGCACCCGAATGCATGTAGATAACCTGATGCGCCCGCTAGCGGTGCCGGCCTTTGGCGGCTTGGTGGCGGCCGTGGTGCTGTTCCTGCTGCTGGCTCCGGTGTACCCAGTACGGCAGGTGTATGCGGCGTCTTTTGATGTGCCCACGCGCCTCTCCACAACGGCCTCGCTAAAGACTATGGGCTCGTACACGACAGTGTCGACGCCGGTGACGCTGCTGGTGCAGGTGAACAGCGAAGGACGCGTGGTTGCCTATCAGATCCAGAATGGCATGGCGGAGATGCAGAATGACGCCGCGAGACGGAATATCGAGCAGGTGCTGCTATTTACGGTGTTTACGCCCGCGACGAATTTCGGCAAGCCGGTGAGCGCCCTGGTAACGATCTCCGTGGGTCACAACAACGACGTGCTGGTGCTCGGCTAGCCAACCTATCATCGCTTTGAGCAGACAGAAGTTAGGGCAACATTTCCTACGTTCGTCACCGGTGCTGGCGCGAATTGTGTCTGCCCTGGGGGCGCAGCCCACTGACACCATCCTGGAAATTGGGCCCGGCAAAGGGGCGTTGACGGGCCTGCTGCTGGAAGCCGGTTTGCGGGTGGAAGCGATTGAGGTGGACCCCACGATGGTGGAACACCTGGAGACTACTTGGCCACCTGGAACGAGCGCGCTGAGGGTGCATTGCCAGGACGTGCTGGAAGCTGATCTGACCCACTGGGGTACAGTGACTGTTGCTGGCAATCTTCCGTACTACATTACGTCCCCGATTCTGCGAAGGCTGTTCCAGATGGGTGCAAGTTTGCGGCGGGCGGTGCTGCTGATGCAGCTCGAGGTGGCGGAACGGCTGGTAGCCAAGCCCGGTAGCCGAGACTACGGATTCCTCTCCGTGCTGACACAAATGCACGCCAAGCCCGAATTGCTATTTCGCGTGCCGCCTGGTGCATTTCATATCCCCCCGAAAGTGCAGAGTGCTGTCGTGCGTCTGAACCCGCACCGCGAAACTCCAAGTGTGGATGAGCATTTTGTGGAGTTCGTGGGGAACTGTTTTGCGCAGAAGCGGAAGATGCTGCGGAACAACCTGAAAGGGCACTTTGCGGCAACGTCTCTGGACGGATTGCCCGAGGGCAAGCTGCGCGCAGAGCAGTTGAGTTTGGAGGAACTGCGTGGGTTGTGGGAACGGTTGCGAAGGCTGGACGGTTCGGATACCGGCACGACGGCAATCTGAGGATGGCATCAACGGGTAGTGATGGGTTGATCTTGGCCCACGACACTGGAGCTGATTGCCCTGGGGAAAGCGATCTCCGGTTCGCCTGCCGCCTGCAGTTGCGGCATCTGAGGCAGACTTAGCTAAGGAGGGTGAGTATACTGCGAAGCTCTTCGCGCAGGGAACCCAGATTAGCGACGGTCCCGGCGGATGCCGACGCGACCGCCGTTAAGGGCGCCGGGCCCTCACCGTTCACAGCCGAATGCAGATTTCCGGACTCCAGTGGATCCACGTGTGGGCTACGCTTGCGGGCGAGTTCCTTCAGATAATTCCGTGCACCTTTGATGGTGTATTGACGTTCGTAAAGCAGCTGCCGGATGAGAAGAAGCTGTTCCACTTCCTTGCGGCGATACATGCGATGTCCAGAACCAGATTTCTTGGGAGCGAGCTGCGGAAACTCCGTTTCCCAATAGCGGAGGACATAAGTCTCCACACCCACAATGCGGCTGACTTCGCCGATACGGAACATCAGTTTGTCAGGGATTTCCGTGGGAGGGGAAATGCTGTGGCCAGTTTTGTCCGAAATCTGCTTTGTTCGAGCGACAGCACCCAACGCCATAGTTGTAATTTTAATGCAAAACTGAGAGGGGCAATCACCAATTCTGCGGTGGGTGGCCACTTTTTACAGGGCGAAGGGCAGATGCCGACAGCAAGCTACAGGATAGGTACAGAGAGTCAATCGTGATCCGGTCAGGGATTCATCCGGTGCTGGAAGCGTTGCGCGCGGGTTCGCCACTAGACCGCGTGGTGGTGGCGCGCGGAGCGGGCGGCGCCCGTATTCAGGAAATTGTGGATGCCTGCCGGGAAGCTAAGATTCCCGTGCGATTTGAGCCTCGCGAGGCGCTGGACCGGCTGGCGAAGGGATCAGTGCATCAGGGTGTGGTGGCAATAGGGGCGGAACGGGCTTATCAGAGTCTCGACGATATCCTGGGCATGGACATGCTGGTGCTATTGGATGGGGTGGAGGATCCGCATAACCTGGGTGCAATTGCACGCAGTGCGCACGCGGCCGGCGCGGGCGGGTTGGTGTTGCCGGAGCGACGTGCGGCAAGCGTTACGGATACTGTCACCAAGAGCGCAGCAGGAGCCCTAGAGTACCTGCCGCTCGTAAGGGTGAAGAATCTCGGCAACACGATTGAGGCGTTGAAGCAGGCGGATTACTGGATATATGGCGTGGATGAGCGCGGAACCGTGGACCACTGGGATGCGGACTGGCAACAACCCTCCGCTATTGTGCTGGGAGCGGAAGGCCACGGGTTGCACCGCCTGGTAAGGGAGAAGTGCGACTATCTCCTGCGCATTCCGATGGCGGGCCAAGTGGCGTCGTTGAACGTCTCGGTGGCAGCTGGTGTGGTGCTGTTCGATTGGCGCCGGAAGCGAGCCGGCGGCGGAAAGTGAGCGACTGGGCCAGGCCTGGGCGCGGTGGATGCGGCACAGCTACAATACGGCAATGCGCCGCTTTGTGGGATTCCTAGTTGCTACTACGCTGACTGTGCCCTCTCCAACCACGTTCGCCGCCGAACCGGTGCGAGCGCGGCAGGGCATGGTGGTGTCGAATGACCTGATTGCCAGTAATGTGGGCGTGGAGGTACTGAAGCGGGGCGGGAACGCCGTGGATGCCGCCGTCGCCGTAGGACTGGCGCTGGCCGTTACCTATCCCGCCGCAGGGAACGTGGGCGGTGGTGGGTTCATGCTGATCCGGTTGGCGGATGGCACTTCCACCTTCATTGATTTCCGGGAGAAGGCTCCTGCCTCGGCATCTCGGGACATGTATCACACGGTTAAGAACCCGGATGCGATTAGCTCAGACTACCAGGGCGAACAGATGCGGATCGCTCTATCGGAGAGCATGGTTGGCTGGCGGGCATCAGGCGTGCCGGGTACCGTGCGCGGACTGGAGATGGCGTCGAAAAAGTATGGGAGGTTGCCATGGACTGACGTCGTGACGCCGGCTGCGAGGCTGGCGCGCGAGGGGTTTGAGGTGCACTACAATCTTGCGACGAGCCTGAAGAACTCCACTCGGCTGTTGGGACGATTCCCCGAGACCAAGCGCGTGTTTCTGCGGGATGGGAAATTCTATGGAGTGGGTGAGATCTTCAAACAACCAGAACTCGCAGGGGTGCTGGAAAGGGTAGCGGAACGGGGATCACCGGGATTCTATGAAGGAGAGACTGCAGAGCTGATCGCGAAGGCAATGCGGGATAACGGGGGCGAGATTTCACTTCAGGACCTCAGGAACTACCACGCGGTGGAGCGCGATCCGCTGGAAACGAGCTACAACGGCTACCAGGTGTTGACGGCGCCACCGCCGAGTTCTGGTGGGGTGGGCGTCATACAGATGCTGGGGATGCTGGAAGGAAGCGGATACCTGCAGGGCGGCTTTAACGCTGCCTCCACCTGGCACTATCTCGCGGAAGTGATGCGGCGCTATTACTCTGACCGTAGCGAGTATCTGGCAGACCCTGATTTCTACAGGGTGCCCCTGGGCCGCTTGCTGGACAAACAGTACCTGGCAGCTCGGCGATCAACGATCTCGATGGAGAAGGCGAGCAAGAGTGAGGATGTGCTACCTGGCAAGGCTCCTGACTTCGAGAGCATGGAAACCACGCACTATTCGGTGGTTGATGCGGCAGAAACGCAGTGGCCGTTACGTATACGCTGAACGGCAGCTATGGGTCTGGCGTTACGGTACCGGGGACGGGCATTCTGCTGAACAACGAGATGGACGATTTCGCCACCAAGCCGGGTGAGCCGAACATGTTCGGGCTGGTGCAAGGCGAGGCCAACAAGGTGGAACCGGGAAAGCGTCCCCTGTCGTCGATGACGCCGACGATTCTATTGAAGGACGGGAAGCTGTTCATGGTGGTGGGCTCACCGGGCGGAGGGCGGATTATCAACGCGGTGCTGCAGGCGATCTTGAACGTGGTGGATTTTGGCATGAATGCACAGGATGCGGTGGACGCACCTCGGATCCACCACCAGTGGCAGCCAGACACGCTCTTCGTACAGGAAGGGGTGTCGCCCGATACACGGGCGATTCTTAGCGGATTTGGGCACGAGGTTACCCCAAGTAGCTATGTCGGGAGGCTGCAGGTGATTGTGGTGAAGGATGATGGCTGGCTGGAAGGCGGATCGAATTCCATTCCGCATGGCGGTGCCGTAGGCTATTAGTTGCTCCCGCTTCGGGAGATCGAGAGGGAGTTCACATTATCATGAGCCATACCCGTCGCGAAGTGCTGAAGGCAGGGGGTGCGGCGCTATCTGCCGCGAACTTGGCGAGCGAGCAGGCAAGTGCGCAGACGGGTGGTGCCGGGCGGATTGCCTATCGCAACTACTTCGGGGACCTGCACAACCATAATCAGGTGGGATACGCGCAAGGGACCCTAACCCGCAGTTTCGAGATTGCACGGAACCACCTGGACTTCTATGCATTCACGCCGCACTCGTACTGGCCCGATGTGGGCAAGTACGACGGGCGGATTGAGACGAAGTGGAAGAACGGCTTCCATGTGGCCAAAGCGAACTGGCCGGATGTGGTGGAGCACGCCCGCCACTTCGACAACCCCGGCAAGTTCGTCACGATGCTTGCCTACGAACGGCATGGGGCCGCCGAGGGCGATTATCACATCCTGTTTCCTGACTTGAAGGGCGACTACAACCTAATTGCGAACCTGAAAGAACTGCAACAATTCGCGCTGGAGCGCGGCTGTCTTCTGATTCCCCACCATCCAGGGAACCGTCTGGGACATCGGGGAATTAACGCGGCGGCCGTAGACCCAAAGGTGTCACCGGTACTGGAAATCCACTCCGAATGGGGTTGCGCGGAGCATGACCGTGCGCCGCATCCTTACAAGCGGCACACCGAGGGAGGGCGCTGGACCAAGCACACCTTACATCACTATCTGGCGCAGGGCCTGCGGTTTGGCGTTGTGGCGAGCACGGATGACCACCTGGGGTATCCGGGCGCCTATCGGGAAGGGCTGGCGGCGCTAAAGACAACGGAGCTAACACGAGAGGCCTTGTTCGATGCCTTGCGTAACCGGCGGTGTTACGCAGTGACTGGTGACCGTATTGACCTCGATTTCTATCTAAACGGGCACATTATGGGGCAGGAGTTGCCCTATACGCGGAAGCGACAGATGGAAGTGGCCGTGCGGGGCTGGGATGAAGTGGAGCGTGTAGAGATCCTGAAGAATAACCGGGTTATCCACCGCGATTTCCCCATGGACCGTTTGCCGGGTCCGTCGAGCTGGAGCCGCCCGGTGGTGGTGCGGTTTGAGTACGGATGGGGTCCCTGGCCCGCGCTGGGCTGGGGCGGCACCGCGGACTGGGACTTCCGCCTGGAGGTAGAAGGAGGCAGGATTGAATCGAGCCAGACCTGCTTCGTGACGGGTCCGATGGATGAGTTCCGGCGCGATCAGGTGCTGAGCCAGTCAGAGAAACACATCCACGTGAAGAGCTTCACGGCGCTGAAGCAACAGGTGGACGACTATTCTCAAAAGGCCATGGTGATGCGCATCCAGGGCGACGCGCGAACGCAGGTGCGCGTGATATGCACGAAGCCAAAGCCTTGCTCGCTGGTGCAGACACTGGGGCAACTGGCGGAATCGAACGAGATGCTGTTTACCGACAAGTTCCCCTGGGAAAGCGCGATGCTGCACCGGCTGGTGTTTGCTGAGAACTACGAAGCTCGCTTTACCGTTGAAGATGAGGACGCGGGCGGCGGGGTGAACTGGTATTACGTGCGGGTTGTGCAGGCCAATGGCGAGCTGGCCTGGAGCAGCCCGGTTTGGGTGGAAGGCCGGTGAGGAAGCTATGAAGCGGATACGGGTGGCAAGCGCACAGTTTGAGGCTGCGGATGGCGACAAGGCGAAGAATATCGCAACGGTTGAACGGTTAACCGCACAGGCGAAGGAGGGGCAGGCTGAATTGGTGTGCTTCCATGAGTGCTCCATTAGCGGGTACACGTTTCTGGAGACACTATCGCGGAGGGAGATTCACGCACTCGCTGAAGCAGTGCCGGATGGACCTTCGACTAGGAAGCTAATTGGGATCGCGAAGAAATATGGAATTTCTGTGGGCGCGGGGCTGATTGAGGCTGACGGAGATCACCTTTACAACACATTCATGGTAGTGTCGCCAGAAGGTTTCGTGGCAAGGCACCGGAAGCTGCATGCGTTCATCAGCGATGCGCTTACATGCGGCAGTTCGTACACCGTGTTCGATCACCTGGGATGTAAGTTTGGGATTCTGATTTGCTACGACAACAATCTGCCCGAGAACGTCCGCATGACGGCGATGCTGGGGGCCGATATTGTGCTGATGCCGCATGTGACGGGGTGCTTGGATTCGCCCATGCCGGGGCGAGGCACGGTGCATCCCGAAGTGTGGCAGAATCGGGAACTCGACCCTGTACGCTGCCACCAGGAGTTCGACGGGCCGAAAGGGCGCGGATGGATTTTGCGGTGGCTACCGGCAAGAGCTTGGGAGAATGGCGTGTACGCTATTTATTCGAATCCGATTGGCGTGGAAGGCGGAACGATCAAGCCCGGAGGGTCGCTGATTCTGGATCCTTACGGAGAGATTATCGCGGAGTGTCGCAAGCTGGGCGAGGACGTGGTGGTGGCGACGCTGGACCCGGAGAAACGGATGTTGGCGTCGGGGCCTTCCTACATCCGGGCGAGGCGGCCAGAACTGTACAGCATGATGGTGGAGCCTAATCCGCATCTCGGGCCAGACCGGCGTCCGGATGTGTGGTGGAAGAAACGGCGGAGTTTGGATCCAGCAAAGAAAAGCTAGGCAGGCCAGAGCGCGGTCTACAGCTGCATGGTTGGCTTGCGGCAGCGCATGCAAAGCTGGGCTTTGCGGACAGCGCCGTTTAAGTACCTCCTATCCGCTCTCGTAGTCGCGAGACGATGTGCGGATTGGCAGGGGCGATGTTTTGAGTCTCGTGGGGATCGTGCTGGAGGTCGAAGAGGACCTCGGCGGTGGATGGGTCAACATTTTCCACTTCCACTTCGCGGTAGGTGAAGTTGCGCACAAGTTTGTAGCGACCGTCCCAGGCGACGCGCCACTTGTTGAGACCAGAGAGGGCCACGTCGCGGTGCGCGTCCGCGCGGCCTTCAGCCAAGGGGCGGAGGCTGCGGGAAGCCATATCTGGTAGGACGGGGGCGCTGGCGTAATCCAAGAACGTTGCGGCGAGGTCCATGTGGCTGACGAGTGCGTCAGTGACGCGCGGCTTCACGCCGGGGCCGGCGATCACCATGGGAACTCCGATGGAGGCTTGGTGCGGAACACTCTTTGTCCAGCGCTCGTGGTCACCGAGCATCTCGCCGTGGTCGCTAGTGAACGCCACGATCGTGTTTGCGAGTTCTCCTCGGGCTTCAACCTCCGCCAGAACGCGGCCCATCTGCTGGTCGATGGTTTCGCACATGGCTGTGTAGTTCTGGCGGATGGCGGTGTGCGTGGCCGCACTGTACTCGCGGCTTCGGATGGGCTGGGGATACTCGCGGCCCTGGACGGAAGCGTGCATGCTCTTGGTGATGTCCATGGGGTTGTGGGGTCCGGGGAAATTGAAGACGATGTGCCAGGGCTGGCCCTGGGGTACGGCGCGCAGGAGTTCGAGACCTTTGGTAGTGCTCCAAATGTCGCCGTAGTCGGGGTCGGGCAAGGGGCAGGGGTCGCAATTGGTGAAGCCTTGCTTGCCGGTGCGGCGGCTGAAGTCGTCGATATGCGCGCCTAAAAGGCCGCGCTGGCGGAGGTGCTCCATGAAAGGATCCATCGGGCGACCGTTACGGGAAGTGCTGCGGATGGCATCGTATTTGCCAGCGTTGTCGACGGCATCCGTGAATCCCCAATCCTTCACGAGGCGGCGGCCATCGACGCCCCAATCTTCGGTAGCCTTGTGGAGGTCGAGCTTGCCGCATCCGAGGACTGCGTAGCCCTGGTCACGCAGGCGGCGGTAGTAGGTGGTCTGGGCGAGGGGGTAGTCTGTGCCATTGCTCGGCACACCGCACTGATCGTATTCACGGCCTGAAGCGAGGCATGCGCGGGAGGGAGCGCAGACGGGACTGGCGACGATCGCGCGGGTGAACCGAACGCCACGGGCCGCGAGGGATTCGAGCACAGGAAGGCGGACATCGAGGCCAGGGGTGAAGTTGGTCCAGTCATAGCGCCACTGATCTGGAAAGAAAAACAAGAGATTGGGCGGGCGCTGGGATTGCTGGCCCGCGAGCATGGCAGGCGCAGCCAGCGAACTGGTGAGCAGGGTACGTCGGGTGATGGGGGAGGACAGGGACATCAATCTAGCTCCGTGAGAACTGACCTTCTGCAAGGGTCTCTGGGTTAGCACGGTATCACATTGCTTTCGGGCACCGCAGGAGAAATGGAGAAATGAAGAAATGGAGATGGCGACAGGTCCATATCGGCGGAGTTGGATTTCGGGTACGATAAATCGTTTGGCTGCATGCTATGCGTGTGTGGCTGGATTCCCCGTCTGAGCCCACCCGTTCGAAAGGAGTTTTCTATGCTGAAGCTGCTCTGTCTTTCATTGATGACCGTATTGGCACTCAGCCTATCCACATCCGCGACCGCGCAGGATGGGAAGGTGTATGAGTTGCGCACGTACACAACGATGCCGGGCAAACTTCCCGAACTGTTGGCCCGGTTCAAGAACCACACCACCGCGATCTTCGAGAAGCACGGCATGAAGAACGTGGGCTACTGGGTGCCGACAGACCCAAAACTTTCTGAGAATACGTTGATCTACATTCTGGAGCACCAGAGCATGGAAGCGGCCAAGAAGTCGTGGGACGGATTTCGTACGGATCCGGCGTGGCTAAAGGCGCGCGACGAGAGCGAAGTCAACGGAAAGCTAAACCAAAAGGTGGAGAGCGTCTACATGAAGGCGACGGACTTTTCGAAGCTTCGGTAGCCGGGAAAGTCGACTTCTTGCCCGATTGATGGTTGATCCAAGGGGCGGAAGCCCCGGGTGTGTTCGGTGCATCGGCTTGGCCGGCGGTTCGGGGCATGAATGTCTTGACGAACTGTTCTTCGATATGTCTGCTTCCCTGAGAAACGAGATTTCTGCATGAGCGACACCAATACCGTAGCCGCGAACGGCGGCAGCCTAGGTAACCCGAAGTGGGATACATGGTTTTTTGGACATCCACGTGGATTGTCGACGCTGTTCTTCACCGAGATGTGGGAGCGCTTTAGCTACTACGGGATGCGCGCCATCTTGATTCTGTTTATGGTGGCTCCCCTGGAAACCGGTGGAATGGGCTTCGACGTGGTGAAGGCGGGCGCGATCTACGGCCTGTATACTGCGTCAGTCTATCTGCTGAGTTTGCCGGGTGGCTGGATTGCGGATAACCTCATCGGGCAACGGCGAGCGGTGCTGCTGGGTGGTGTGCTGATTGCAGCTGGGCACTATGTCTTGTCTCTGCCCACACAGGAGTTGTTTTATTGGGGCTTGCTGGTGATTGCCCCTGGCGTGGGGTTGTTGAAGCCGAATATAAGTGCGATGGTGGGGCAACTTTACCGTAAAGGCGATGGCCGGCGGGACTCGGGCTTTTCCATCTACTACATGGGCATTAATATCGGCGCCTTCCTGGCACCCTTGGCCTGCGGCTATGTCGGACAGAGGATCGACTGGCACTTGGGCTTCCTGATTGCGGGTGTGGGTATGACGCTAGGCCTGGTGCAGTTCTGGCTGGGCGGCAGCTTCCTGGGAACGGCGGGCATTCAGCCAGGTGGATCCACCACGCCTGAAGCGCTGGCTGTGGCGAAGAAGCGCGGACTAACCGGCGGATTGATTACCGCGGCAGTGATTGGCGCAGTGGTATTGGCGACATATTCCGGCGTCGTGGAGTTGAGCCCGGAGGATGTCGCGAATCTTTTTGGAGTGGTGCTGCTAGTGGTGACTCTGGCCTTCTTCGGATGGCTGTTTGGCGCGGGGAACTGGACCCGGGACGAGCGGAACAAGCTGGTCGTGGTGGTGATCTTCTTTGTGGCTACCGTGTTCTTCTGGAGCGCTTTTGAACAGGCAGGATCGACACTGAACCTGTTTGCGGAACGCAGCACACGGAATGAGTTCTTCGGCATCGGCTTCCCGGCAAGCTGGTTCCAGAGCCTGAACGCCTTGTTCATCATCGCGCTGGCGCCTGTGTTTGCATGGCTGTGGGTATGGCTTGGCAAACGGGAACCGGCAAGTCCCACGAAGTTCGCGCTGGGCTTGCTGCTTGTGGGCGCAGGTTTTGGCGTGATGATTTTCGCGGCCCAGTCCGCTGCAGATGGCAGTTTGGTGAGCCCCTGGTGGCTGAGCGTCATGTATCTGCTGCACACGCTGGGTGAGTTGTGTGTGAGTCCGGTGGGCCTGAGCGCGATTACGAAGCTGGCGCCAGAACGTGTGACAGGCCTGATTATGGGCGTATGGTTCCTAAGCCCTGCCGTGGCGAACTACATCAGCGGGCGCTTGGCCGGGTTGTATGAGTCAATGCCTCTCGAGCAGCTGTTTGGCCTTGTGACTGCGTTCACGATTGGCAGCGCGGTGGTAATGGCCCTCTTAGTGCCCTGGGCAAAGAGGCTGATGGGGGAAGTGAAGTAGCCCAGTTGCGGGCAGCGCGGAACCAGCGCTCAGGGGCGGATGATCGGGACTTGCGGCGCGCAATCCGGCGGCAGTTTGCCGCAGAGGCGGGGGTCGTCAAAAACTTCGATGGCCCGCTTATACGGAACGAATCCAGCATTACAATAGAAGCCCAACGCGGACGGATGATCGAGGGTACAGGTGTGTACCCAGAAGCGACGGAGTGGTTCCTGAGCGTGGTGGCGGGCCACCCGGAAGAGTGCGTAGTCCATCAGGAATCGGCCGGCTCCGCTTCCAATACACTCAGGAACAACGCCGAGATAGGCCAGCTCAGCTTCACCAGGCTGGCGGAAATCGAGTTCCAGCAGCCCGGCGGGTTGGCCCGCCAGTTCGAGCACATAAAGCTGACCGCGCGGATGGTGGAGGATTGCGATCAGTTCGGGGTCGCTTAGGCCAAGGCGGCTAAACCATAACCAGGGGGAGCCGACGGCCCGAAAGAGCTCGCGATAGAAGGCGGCCTCCGGATGGCCGTCCGCCCGCAATACAAGGTCCACCGGAGCGACCGGTTGCGGGCGATAAGCAATTGTTGTGATTTCAAGATAGGTGACAGCGGCGGCAATCTTGCCGGGCGGAAGATCGGTGTAGCCGTCTGGGAACATTGGATGGAAGTCGCCGACTAATCCACGACGCGACGCTTCTCCACCCATTCAATCATAAGTTCGCGAACAAAGGGACCGGCCTCTGGAAACTCCAGGCCCTCGGTTTCTATTTCGCGCTGGTTAGCGGCAACGTAATCGAGGGTGGCCACGGAGTAGAGCTTGTCTGGCTCCACGCTGGCGCCGCGCAAGATGCTTTGCGGAAGTCGTGAGCCCGCGATGCGTCCAATCACGATCCGGTTGCCGAATGGGAGTGCATCCCAGATCTCGCGTGCGTGAATCTTGCCCACTGACAGACCGCTACGCACGGCGCCACGATTAATGAAGACGAAATCCGTGCCGAGGGTTTCCTTCACGCTGCGTTCCACCACGTCGCGCATCTCGGTGCGGTTGTAGGCCTTGATCGCTTCTCCGATTTCCCCGTCGACAACGGCGGAAACTCTGGCTTCCCACTTCTGTACCTCCCGGTCGACGACGGGGTCTGGCTGGAAGTCAGATGTGTTTACGGGAATGCGCGCCCAGTCGATCTCTGTGACGCGCTGGGAGGCTGTGTCGAACTGAAGTTCGATACGGCCTAGCTCGGCGGTGAAGGGGCGAGTACGTACCACCATTCTGTTGCCATCGCGAAGAATCTCCCGCATGCCGCCGTGGTCGTGGCCGCTGATTATGAGGTGAGCCTCCGGAACTTCATGAAGGAGAGCTGCCTCCTCAGCGGGGAAGATGTGAGTGAGGGCGATGAACATCTGTGCTCCGTCGCGTTCTCGCGCAACTTGAATGTAGTGCCGGAGAGTCTCGGCGAGGGGTAGCACGCGCCAGGGTCCCAGATTGGAAGCATAGGTGAGTTCCGGAAGGCGCGGCGTCATCAGCGCAATGATCGCGATACGGACACCATTAAGGTCGCGGATCAGGTAGGGGGGCGGGGTGAACAGCAGCCCCTGCTGGTTTACGAGATTGGCGCAGAATAAGGGGTACTGCGCGTAGGCAAGGTAGTCGTAGACGCGCTGCCAGCCGTAGTCGAACTCGTGGTTGCCCATGGCGACCGCGTCGGGCTCCAGAAGGTTCATCACCTCGTAGACAGGCACGCCCTCGTAGAGCGAACTTACTGGGCTGCCTTGGACAAAATCACCTGCATCCAGATAAAGGCTGTGCGCGGCTCGGGTGCGTTCCTGTTTGATGGCAGTTGCCAGATAGGCAAGGCCACCCACACCTTCGCGGGATGGGGAGAAGCGCGCGTGAATATCGTTGGTGTGTAGGATAGTGAGTCGGCGAGTGGTGGAGTCACCTTGCGCTCGGCCAAGCTGTGAAACGACTGCCGGGGCGGCGAGTCCCGCGAGGAAGTGTCGGCGTGAAACGAGATGCATGGCGGCGCTCAAGGGGTGTGAAGGGTCCCGCTACGGCAAGTTTCGCACAGCCCGGGGTTCAGCGAGCACGAAAGAGAAGGGAGCACAAGGCCGCTATGCGAGAATAGGGTTTGGTTTGCCATGTTTCCACCCATTAAATCCACTACGATCCTGTGCGTCCGCCGCGACGCGAAAGTGGTTATGGCAGGCGATGGCCAGGTGACCTTGGGTCACGAGGTGATCAAAGCCTCCACGAACAAGCTACGCCGCCTTTACAACAACAGGATTGTTTCGGGCTTTGCTGGCTCGACAGCGGATGCGTTTGCACTATTCGCGCGTTTCGAGACGAAACTGGAGCAGCATAACGGCAATTTGGCGCGGGCGGCCGTGGAACTTACGAAGGACTGGCGCACAGACAAAGTGCTGCGACACTTAGAGGCGATGCTGCTTGTGGCGGACAAGGAGAAAACTTTTCTGCTGAGCGGGCAAGGCGACGTCATTGAGCCGGACAAGGGAGTGGCTGCGATTGGCAGTGGAGGGCCGTTTGCGGTGGCCGCAGCACGGGCGCTGCTTGAGAATACTGACTACGACGCACGCAAGATCGCGGAAACCTCGATGGCCATCGCCGCTGACATTTGCATCTACACGAACCACAACACTGTGTATGAGGAACTGGAATAGCCATGGTGATCTACCTGCCGCCGCAAGGTCCTGATTCCACTCCTCTGCTGGATGAGCTCACTCCGCGCCAGATTGTCGCGGAACTGGATAAGTACGTAATTGGGCAGAACGAAGCCAAGCGGGCAGTGGCGATTGCGCTACGAAATCGCATCCGGCGCCAGCGCCTGGAAGCCGACATGGCAGATGAGGTAATGCCCAAGAATATCCTGATGATTGGGCCAACGGGCGTGGGCAAGACAGAGATTGCACGGCGCCTGGCGAAGCTTTCGAGTTCTCCGTTCCTAAAGGTGGAAGCGAGCAAGTTCACCGAGGTGGGCTATGTGGGGCGCGACGTGGAATCCATGGTGCGCGACCTCGTGGAGACCGCCATCGATCTGGTGCGCGAAGAACGGCTGGATGAAGTAGCAGACCGCGCGGAGAGCAATGCCGAAGAGCGGTTGCTGGATCTGCTGGTGCCGCCGCCTGCCGAAGAGGTGGAATCCTACGCGCAGACGCGCGAGAAGATGCGGCAGATGCTGCGCGCCGGGAAGCTGGATGACCGCGTTGTGGAGCTGGATGTTCGTGATCGCAATGCGTCCTTTGAAATCGCCACCAACATGGGTGTCGAGGAGATGGACATTAACCTGAAAGACTTCCTCCCGAATCTGTTTGGCCAGCGCACTCGCAAGCGCAAGATGCCGGTGATGGAAGCCTTTGACTACCTTGTGCAGGAAGAAGAGCAGAAGCTGATCGACATGGACCTGGTGACGCGTGCTGCGATCGAGCGCGTGGAGCGGAATGGGATCATATTCCTCGACGAGATGGACAAGATTGCGGGACGTGAGGGCGGCCATGGACCGGACGTAAGTCGCGAAGGTGTCCAGAGAGACATCCTGCCCATTGTTGAAGGCACCACCGTGAATACCCGCTATGGGTTTGTGCGCACTGACCATGTGCTGTTCATCGCTGCTGGGGCCTTCCACGTATCGAAGCCAAGCGACCTTATTCCCGAATTGCAAGGGCGATTCCCGATTCGGGTGGAACTGCAGTCGCTGACGGAAGCTGACTTGATCAGGATTCTGCGCGAGCCGAAGAACGCACTTACGAAGCAATACATTGCTTTGCTGGATACCGAAGGCGTACGGCTGACCTTCAGCGATGAAGCGCTTGAGGAGATCGCGCGTTACGCTACAAGGCTAAACCAAACCACTGAGAACATTGGGGCGCGACGGCTGCATACAATTCTCGAGAAGGTGCTGGAAGACGTGTCCTTCGATGCGCCAGACCTTAAGGATAAGGTTTGCAACGTCACTCCGGAGTACGTGCACCAGCGGCTGGCCAGCATTGTGAAGGACGAAGACTTGAGCCGCTACATCCTGTAGCAGGGTGGCCACCATGCGCCGCGCGATACAGCGTCGGAAGATTGTACTGAAAGGCTTGCTGCTCGTGGGCGCGGTAATCCTGATGGCTGCCTGTGGTTACGTGGGCGACACGCTGCCACCGGCGCTCTACATCCCGATACCCGTAGAGGACCTTAGCGCCCTGCAGGAGGGCGCCGACGTAGTGGTGCGCTTCACCATGCCCACGCGAAGCACTGAGGATCTTCCCTTGGATGGCAGCCTCGACATCGACTTGCGCGCGGCAGTTTGGGAGAACCGGGATTGGGACGACGGGGCGTGGGAGCGCGAGGCGCAGCTGTTGCCGGTAGCGGTGGATGATGAGACGGGGCTCGCGCGGACGCCTGTGAACGGGTTCATTGGGAAACGATTGCTGTTGAGGGTGCGCGTGGCGGGGCCAAAGAAGCGCTTCTCTGCATGGAGTGCTCCTGCCGCACTGCGCGTTCTGGGACCCCAGCCGAAGCCCGCAGGAGTTTCCGCCACGGCTACCGCGGAGGGCGTCGCAGTTGCCTGGGGTCTTCCAGAACCTTCGCTAGGCGGGGGTCCGCGGGTGGTGGAGGTGTGGCGACGGCAGGGTGCGGAGAGCGAGTTTCGTTTAGTGGGGACGCCAGAAACGAGCCCCTTTGTGGACGAAGGCAGCATCTTCGGGGAGCCGCATTCCTATCGGCTGCGCACGCGGGTGGCGGCAGCGGAACAGCTCGCGCTGAGCCCCTTCACCGATGCGGTTAACGTAATCCCCGTGGACACCTTCCCGCCAGCACGACCCGTGGACCTCGCCGCGATCGCGGGGGTGTCGAGCATCGAGCTTTCCTGGAGCCGGAACTCAGAGGCAGACCTGGAGGGGTATCGGGTATATCGGGCCGTAGGTGAAGCTGAATTCCTTCCGATTGGTGAACTGGTGCCCAGCAGTACCTACAGTGACGCAAGCGCTCCAACCGGCGTGCCACTGCGCTACCGGATTACGGCGCTTGATGCGACAGGCAACGAGAGTGAACCGGCGACGGCGGTGGAAGCAACGTTGCCGTAGTCGTTGCTTTCAGACGCCACGCTGCGTTGACGGCCGGACCCTTAGTTCGTAGATTGAAACAACAACATGATTTCCTGAGGGAGAGTGTACTCATGAGAGCAATTGCCCGGTCGCTGGGAAGATATGCCTGTCTGCTAGCGTTGCCGTGCGCACTTCTGTTTGCACAGACGACCGAGCTGAATGCGACGGCGCGCTTGCTGCAGGAGGTAATTGCAATCGATACCTCGAACCCGCCCGGCAGAGAAGGCGCTCTGGCGGAGATGCTGGCTACAAAGCTGCGTCCGTTGGGCTTCCAGATTGACATCATTGCCACGCCGGAAGCGGGGAAGGCGCACTTGATTGCGCGTCTGAAGGGCAACGGGACGAAGCGTCCCATCCTGCTGGCTGCGCATGCGGACGTGGTGGGTGTGGAACGCGAGAAGTGGACGATGGATCCGTTCGCGGGCACGGTGAAGGATGGCTATCTGTATGGACGCGGTGCCATCGACTTCAAGGGTGGAGTTGCTGTGTTCACCCGAGCGGTGATGATGCTGGCCGAGAACAAGGTGCCACTGGACCGCGACGTCATTCTGCTGGTGGAAGCTGATGAGGAAGGGGGAAAGTACAACACCACCTGGCTGGCGCAGGACCACTGGGACAAGATCGATTGTGAGTTCTCCTTGAACGAGGGCGGGTGGATCCTGAAAAACGACGAGGGCAAGGTGGACTACGTAAGTATCTCGACGGCCGACAAGTCGTCGGTTTCCCTGTTGATTACCGCCCGCGGCACCTCCACTCATTCGTCGATGCCGCTGGAAGACAATGCCATCTTCCAATTGTCGAAAGCAATGGCCAAGCTTGCGGACTACCAAACGAAGCCGTTCTTGATTCCCAGCACACGGAAATTTTTCGCAACCCTGGCCAAGACGTCGGCGCCGCCGATGAGCCAGCACTACTACAACATTGCAGCCAGCCAGGACCCTGCGGAGATCGCCGCGGCGGATGTGGCAATCCGCAAACACAGTCCGCTGTTCCACGCGCTGATTCGCAATACCATCGCGCCTGTGTTTCTGAACGCGGGCTTCCGTGGGAATGTGATTCCCGGGCACGCTACTGCGACGGTCAATTTTCGGATCATTCCGGGCACTGACCCCGAGGAACTGCGGGCTGAAATTGCCAAGGTGGTAGCTGGCGAGGGGATAGAGGTGGGTTATGCGGGATTCGTAAACCTTACCCAGGAAGAAATGGAAGAGAGGCGGCGACGGACCGTATCGGTGCAACCTTCAGGCGAAGAAACCGAACTTTATCAGAGTCTGTCAACGCGGGCGAAGGAGACCTATCCTGAGGCGGAGGTGACACCCTACTTGTTCAACGCCGGTACGGACTCCATCGCTTGGCGAGCAAGGGGGGTACCGGTGTATGGGATCTATCCCTATCCAATTACCGACACGGACCTGATGCGCATGCACGGGAATGACGAGCGCGTACCTGTGGAGTCGTTGGAATCCGGCACGCGCATGATCTACGGCGTGCTGATGGATGTTGCCGCGAGCAAGTAACCTTGGCTAGCTAGCGCGCCCTGACTGGGGCGCCCGGGCGGACTTCGTCCGTACCACGCTTGAGAATCATATCGCCTGGGGCTAGTTCGCCCATCACTTCAAGTAGCTCGCCGTCGATGGCACCGCGTTTAACCGGTACCCACTCTGCTTTGCCATCCTTGACGCGGACGACGAAAGCTGATTGTGTGGTGGACTTTACCGCGCTGGACGGAACGAATAGCTTGTCTCCGCTGCCACCCACCGGCCATTGGATTTCCGCATACATGCCGGGGGCGAGCTGCCGCGACGGATTTGCGACATCGAGTTCCACGGGCATAGTGCGAGTAGCAGCGTCAATGGCGAATGCCGGGCGCGATACTGTGCCGGTGAATTGTCGTCCTGGGTGCGCTGCCACGGTGAAACTGAGCTTGGCGCCTACACGGACACTGGTCATCATGGATTCGGGAACTGCGGCCACCAGCCTGAGCCGGGCAATCTCCTGAAGATGGAACAGGGGCTCACCACCAGCACCTTCGGGACCCGCAAGCGCGCCCGGGTGCGTGAAACGCTTTGTGATGACGCCAGCAAAAGGTGCCCTCACAACGAGGAAGTCTTCCAGCGCGCGTACTGCGTCAACGGAGGCTCTCAACGCCTCGATGGACTTCGCCATAGCCTCAGACTGGGCGCGGGCAGCGTCAACGGCCTTCTCGGCGAGGATGACGTCGATCTCGGCGACGACACCGGGGGTCTTTGAGGCATCCTTGAGGCGAGAGAAGGTGCTTTCGGCGGCGTCCAGTCGGGCCATCGCTTCCACGCGCTGTGCTTCCGCGCCGGGGATACGAGCTGCGGCTTCAAGGCGGCGCGCGGCGAGTTCTGGAGCAGTCATCCGAGCCAGAACCTGGCCCGCGGCCACCAAGGACCCGCGGTCTGCCAGCACCTGCTCGACGAATCCGCTGACGCGCGCATAGAGATCCACCTGCTGGAATGCACGAAGTTCGCCCGGCAGAACGTTTTTGCGGGAGGGCGCGCGCTGCTCGACAGCCACGAGCTCGGCTGCGACTTCCTGGGCGGCTGTCACTGTGGGAAGTATCGCCAGAAGGAATGCTCCTGCGCAGGAGTTGAGCGCGAGGCGGTGGAGATTTCGTCGGTTCATGGTTCTAGTTCTTTCAGCCATGGGTGGGTTCTCTCTTGGCACTAATGGCTCTCCGCTGTCGCACCGTCGTAATAGGCGCTCTGCGGGTCGTCCGGGTCAATGGTGGTGGCTGCGCGCGAGGCGCCCGCCAGCATAATGGCGAAGACAGATGGAATCATCAGAAGGGCGGCCAGAGTGGATGCCGCAAGCCCGCCGATAACGGCAATGCCGAGGGGCGCTGTCTGCGCACTCCCTGTAGCAAGGGGAATCATGCCGGCGATCATCACGATGGTAGTCATCAGGATGGGCCGCATGCGGGTGACTGCCCCGTGAGCCGCCGCCTGTGGGACGGCCATCCCCTCGCGACGGTAGCGGTCAGCGAAGGTACACAGCAGAATGGAATCCGCAACCGAAACACCGATGGCCATGATGGCTCCCATGAAGGACTGGACATTGAGTGTGGTGCCCGTGATGGAAAGGGCAATCACCACCCCGGCAAGCACGGCGGGAACCGCCATCAGAACAACAAAGGCGACGCGGATAGATTGGAAGTAAGCAGCGAGCAGTAGGAACACGGCGATCACCGCGAGGAGCAAGCCGGACTGCAGGCTATCGGCGAGCAACGTCATTGGTGAGATCTGGCCCCGGGTGGCGATCATGACACCACGAGGGGCTTCAGGAAGTTTTGCCAGGGCATCCTCGATTCGACGCGCGGTGGAACCAAGGTCCGCACCAACCACGTTCGCGGTTACCGTCACCATCCGTTGCATGTTGAATCGATGGTATTCCCCGATAGTCTCCCCGTGCTGCACCTGGGCGACGTCTCCAAGGAGCGTGACACCACCGGACGGAGTGCCCTTCACAGGAATCCTCTCCACTGCCTCAAGAGAGTTGACTTGCGACTGGGGAACCTCAACCTGCACTTGATAGGCGATGCCTGACTTCGGGTCTGCCCAATAGACAGGCGTGGTGAACCGGCTGGACCAAGTGACTGGTGCAAGCGCTCTTCCGACAGCATCCACCGTGACCCCCAGCTGAGCAGCGCGCGCACGGTCGACATCCACCTGAACGGTGGGGTACTCAAGAAGTTCGCCGATCTGCGTATCCTTCACGCCGGGTATATCAGAAACAGCCTGCAGTACCTGCGCGGCGTAGCCCCTGCTTTCGGGTAAGCTCGGCCCGCTAACCGCAATCTCGATAGGAGTGGGTGCACCGAAGCTCATCACCTGGCTCACAAGGTCAGCGGCTTCAAAGCTAACCGTAGTTCCTGGTGCAATCTCGGGAAGTTTCGCACGAAGGGTTTCCTGGAGAGCGGCTGTTCGCACGCCTGCACCGTCTCGGAACTTGATGCGGATGACGGCCTCATGCGGGCCACCTGTCCAGAGGAAGATCAGGTTCACCGGGAAGCTGGAGGGCTGAACGCCAACGAAGGCAATGGACGTTTCTACGCTATCCTCTCCGGCCAGCTGACCCGTGGCGTTGAGTATGTCGCGGACGATGAGCTCGGTCTTCTCCACTCGCGTTCCGGAGGGAGCACGTACGCGCATCTGCACAAGACCTGTATCCACTTGGGGAAAGATCTCAGTCCCGAGGTTGCCACCCACCAAACCCAGCACCAGCAGGGCGCCGACGGCATAAACGCCGGCTACGAGCCAGCGTACGCGCAGGAGCCCCTGCGTGATTCCGCCAAAAACCGACTGCGCCCTGATGAGGAACTTGTCCTCACGGACTTCAGCGTGGGCGGCGCCCCGCTTATGCAGCCATGTTTCGAGAATGGGCACCATGGTGCTTGCAAGAAAATAGGACGCAATCATCGAGAAGGCTACCGAAAGCGCCAATGGCACGAACATCGCACGCGCCACTCCGTCCATGAAGAACGACGGCGCAAACACGGCTACTACGCAGAGCATAGCCAGCAGGCGGGGAATCACGACCTCGCGGCTGGCCTCCAGCACGGCGCGTCCAACTGTCTTGGTGCCGCGGAGGTGGGTATGGATGTTCTCAATCGCGATCACTGACTCGTCCACCAGGATTCCGATGGCAAGGGTTAAGCCTCCAAGCGTCATGAGGTTCAGCGACTGCCCTGTAGCCCAAAGTGCAACAACCGCGGAGAGCAGCGCGATGGGGATGGTCATCACGACGATAAACGCGCTACGCAGGCTGCGAAGGGCAATGAGGATCATAAGGCCCGTAAGCAATGCTCCGAGCAAGCCTTCGCGCACGAGCGATGTGAGCGCGGTGGTGACGTAGAAGCTCTGGTCAAACTCAAACGAGACGTTGATGTCATCTGGCACCGCCGCGCGGAATGCCGGGAGAGCTTCTCGAATGCGCCGCACGGTATCAAGGGTGGAGGCGTCCGCCCGCTTGGTTGCCGCAATATAGACGGCTCGCTGGCCGTTCACCAGCGCGTAGCTGGTGAGGATATCCGCGGAGTCCTCTGCGTAGCCAACATCGCGGAGATAGACGGTAGGGCCTGAGCCCTGCCGGATGGGTACATCGTTCAGCTCCA
>JAHCHD010000070.1 GCA_026129915.1 Bryobacterales bacterium | reverse complement strand
GTGAATGAGAGCTTTGCTCGCCATTTCTTTAACGGCGAGAATCCTGTAGGGAAGACCTACGAAACGATGCGCGGGCGTGACCAGCGCATTCCAGTAACCATCGTTGGCTTGGTGCGCAATGCGCGCTACGACAGCATGCGTGAGGTGATTCGGCCAACGGTGTATGTGCCGAGCAAATCGCTCGACCATGAAGGCGTTGTGCGAGACCGCGAATGGGGTCAACTCGTTGTCCGCACCGAGAGTGCCAATCCGATGCAGTTGGCATCGATCCTGCGCCAGGCGGTGCCGGAAGCGCGGACGGAACTTCGAGTAAGCAATGTACGCACGCAAGAAGAGTTGGTGCGATCGCAGACAACCCGCGAGCGTATGCTGGCAATGCTCTCGCTCTTTTTTGCGGTCGTGGCGCTGTTGCTGGCCGGTGTTGGCCTGTATGGAGTACTTGACTACTCGGTGGTGCAGTTGCGACGCGACATCGGCATCCGGCTCGCACTGGGAGCACAGCCGGACAAGATCGTGCGTCGTGTCGCCACCGAGGTGTTTTCGATGCTTCTGCTTGGGTCAGTTATTGGACTGATGATGGGAATCGGTTCTGAGCGCTATTTGGAGACGCTACTTTACCAGGTGAAGCCCACCGACCTTGCTATGCTCATTCTGCCGATCGGTACCATTCTCGGCGCGGCATTGCTTGCGGCGGTGCCTCCATTGATCCGTGCCCTGCGAATCGACCCCGCGGCGATGCTTCGCTCTGAGTAGCGCGCCCCGCCCGAATGAGGATCATGCGCGGACACAGGATACGGAGGCCCGCTGGCGGGTTCGGTGCACCTTCAGGTTGCATCTCGTTGCAGCCTACCCAAGGGCGAATGTTCGCTGAAGTCGATTTAACTTCGGCGACGATCCTCCTGCAACCGGGAAAGTAGATTCTGAAAGACCCGAGGGTGCAATCGAAACGGATGCACCAGTCAGTGCGATTGGCACCACTGCGGACTCACCGGCCCGCCGAGTGCCGCGTGGGCCCTCGATAGGTCTAAGATTCGGGGACCAGTCGATTCCCGTTTTCGTAACGGCCTCCGGGCTGCGGGCTCTGGCTTCCGGATGGGCGGAAAGTGGTTGTAGAAGCTGGGTTGCGGCGATTCGCGGAAACCTGCGGGTCGCCCCAGTGGCGACGGTGCAGGGCGCTTCTAAAGTGAACGGCCCGGTATCCAGAAGCCGCCGCTACTCCTCCCGCATCAGCAGGCTGGGATCGATAGAGGCGGCGCGACGGGCAGGGATCCACGTGGCGATGAGCCCCAGCAGGGCAATCGCGATCACCGGGCCGATGAAGGCCGTGATGGGAGGATCGAAGACGCTCCCCGCCCCTCCGCTCGCGCGCACCACGCGCGCTAAGGCAAACGAGACCGCGATGCCGATCCCGGCACCGGCTACCCCGAGCTTCGAAGTGTGCCTTGCCACCTCCCACACCAGTTCCTGGGGGCTTGCCCCAACGGCAATGCGTATGGCCAGCTCGCGGGCTCGCCGCGATACGGCGAATGCCAGAACGCCGTAGATGCCGGCCAGTGTCAGCAAGGTTCCAATCGAGATCAAGGGAAGGAGCGGCGCCGTGCCAACCAGGATCTCCTGCCCACCGGCCTGGATCACCTCCTGGAAGGTATGGGCCCTGCTCACGCGGGCATCGGGGACGATCCGGTTGAGCACCCGCTGCATTGCGAGCACCAGCGGGGCGGGGTCGCTGGCCGATCTCACGACGAACTGCAGCCGGGGTGTTGTGTGGCCACCTGGCAAGGGAACGAAGATTCGGGCTTCGTCTGCCGGGTTCCGGAGTGAGCCGCTGGCGTAGTTGTGGACGATCCCAACCACATCGTGTGGCACGGCGGCGAGCCAGACAGTTGCGCCGAGAGCGTTGCCCTGTGGGAACAGCTTTCGCGCCAGCGCTTCGTTAATCACCACGGAGCGCGCTTCCGGCAGTTCTCCATCGGAGAAGCTCCGGCCCGCAACCAAGGAGACGCCGAGTGCGGCGAAGAAGGGTCCCCGGATGGCCGCCTTCTCGGCGGAGATGGCCAGGGAAGAATCCGCCGCGTTCGAAACCTGCTCGCGCGCCCCTCCGCCGCCGAAGGGTACGGATGTGGACGCGGCCACGGCCGTAACGCCGGGGAGCTCCGCCAGTTCGCGGAACACCTCTTCTTCGGGCACACCCTGTGGGCTCTCCAGGCGGACCGCAACCAATGGCTCGGTATCGAAGCCCAGATCCGCATCGAGCGCCCGCCGGTAGCCATCGATCATGGATCCGGTAACCACGAGGAGCGCCACCGTGACGGCGATTTCAAAGACCACGAGACTGTGGCGAAGGTGCTGGCGTACCCGGTCCGAACCGCGAAGCGAGCGCGAGGGGTTCAGGTGCATCTTCCGCGTCTCGTAGAGCGCCGGCATAATGCCCGTGAGGAGGCCGGCGAAGAGCGTCACGAGGCACACCTGGAAGAAGATCGCCGGATCGATCGAGAGATCGTAGAACGCGATGTCGCCGCTGTTGCTCACCACGAGGGTACGCAATGCCAACGTCACGCCCACTCCCAACGCACCGCTGACGATGGCGATCAGGGTGGACTCGGTGAGCAGCATCCGGACGATGCGCCCGCGGCTGGCGCCGATCGATGCACGGATGGAGATCTCGCGGTCGCGCAGGGTCCACTGCGCGAACATCAGCACGGCTACGTTGGCACATGCGATCAGAAACGTGAGAAGCACCGCCGTTCCCAGGAGAAACGGCACCGCGACGGCTACCTGCCGCGCGAGCGGTGTGCCTTCGATACCCGAGATGCCGATGACGAAGTTCCGGTTGCCGGCGGCTTCCCCTTGCGCATAGTTCTCGAGCCCTGCGCGAAGCTGTGCTTCCAGGGCGGCCGCCGAGACACCTGGCGGACGCCGCACGAGCATCTGAACAGGCTCGTTAGGCGGGAGTGCTTGCGTATCGAGTGCGGTCCACACCGGTGAAGCCGTATCGAATATCCAGAAACGCTCGGGCATCACACCGGCCACCGTGTGCGGCGCGTTGTCGATCCAAAGAACCTTACCCACGGCATCGGAACTCCCATCGAAGAGTTGCTGACACAGGCGGTGGCTCAGCACCACGGTATTGCCGCCATTCCCTGTTGCAGATAATCCCTTTCCCAGCGCCGGAGCCACGCCGAGGAAATCGAAGGCGTTCGGCGTCACCGCACGCACGGAGACCATCTGCGTCCGATCCCCGGCGCGAAGCTCGTGCGTGCCCCGGTGGGAGAACGCGGCGCTTTGCGTTCCGTTTGTTGACCAGGCGTTGTACAAAGCAGCCGGGACCGTGGTTTCCCCACGGCCGGCTGGAAGGTTGGCGAGGTTCACGGAGACGAGGGAGATCTGCTGCGGTTCCACATAGAGTGGCGGGAACTTCCGGTAGACCGCATCGCGAATGGTGAGGCTGATGGTGGTTGCGCCGATGCCCGCGGCGAGCGAGATCACGGCGACGCTGGCCGCCAGGGGATATCGCCGCAAGCCTCGGAAGGCCGCGCGCAGATCTTTGCCGGCATCTTCAAACCAACCGAGCCGCTGCTCGTCCCCGTAGGCATCCGAGATGGATGCATCGGTGCCGAGCGTCAGCCGGGCCCGGCGCCGGGCCTCGTCAACACTCAGGCCGGAACGCACGTAGTCCTCGGTGAGCAGCGAGAGGTGTTCGGCCAACTCCTCCCGCAGCCGCTCTTCATCGCGCCGACGGAGCAACGACGCGGCGAGCCGCATCACGAAACGCCTGAGTGCCTTCATGCCAGGTCCTCCGCCTTCACGGCAATGAACCGGTCCATCAGGGCAGTGGTTTGCGCCCACTCCTGCGCTTCCACGCGGAGCCGTTTGCGGCCGGCCGCGGTGAGCCGGTAGAAGCGCGCCTTGCGGTTGTTCTCAGAAGTGCCGCGCTCGGATTTCACTGCGCCTTCGTGCTCCAGCTTCAGCAGCACCGGGTAGAGGGTGCCCTGGTTCACGGCAAGCATCTCGCCGCTGATCTGCTCAATGCGCCGCGCAATCCCATAGCCGTGCAGAGGCCCCAGCACTTCGAGCGTCTTGAGCACCATCAACGCCAGCGTGCCCTGTTGGACATCGCGTTTCGCCATCGTGAACAACTCCTTTTGGAATCCCAAATGAATGTACCAGCATTCCTTTGGGAAAGCAACAGGGGTATTTCGGCGCCGCTGGATCTCCAAGCCGTGCGCCCCGGCGGGGATTGGCGGATGGATTCTAAGTATGGGCGGGTTTGCGGGCCGCGTCCGCGGGCTGTGTGAATCGCCAGCTGGTTAGTCCGGCTCGGAAACGTCTCCCGCCTTATCCCATCAGCCCGCGTCCGCCGTCCAACTCTACTTGACTCCCATGACGTCGTGGAGCTTCGCCGTGTCGACGTACTGCTGGAACCTGGTCACCTTGCCGCCTTCAACGTCCCAGACATGGCAGACCTGCGTGTCCATGCTTTTCCCGGTCTTTTTGTATGTTCCGCTGTAGCGGGCTTCCACGATGACGCTGTTGCCAGCACCGTGGAATGCCTTAGGATGGACGGAAAAGCCGTCCCACTCCGCGCCAAGTTTCATGAACAGATTGTCCACGACGGCGTCCGGTCCTACCCAGGGCTCGCCGCTGCGCATGTAGGGGTTGTTCTCTGCCTGATACCAATGGATGTCTGGGCTCATCGTCCCAAGAACGGTCCGGATATCTCCGCGGCCAAACGCATCGTAGAGATTCTTCAAAAGGCTTACGTTGTCCATGCTCTCACCTCGGATTTGAATTGCTGCCAGGTAGTCATGCGGCTGTGCCATTCAGGCACACCCCAGATTGCTCTCACGCCAACCGCCCTCGGGTGTACGTCGATCTGCTGGCCAATGCTCTGCGTCGACAGCGGCGCGCCGGCCGTCCGCTGCATGTATTTGTTCGGCAACAGTTCAGCAGGAGCAACACCTCATTCTCGCTCAGACCGATGCCGTCGGTGATGCCATTCCCGTGGAAGTCGGTATCAGTGGCGGTACGGGTGGAAAAGTCTCACGAAAAGGATAGCCTCTCTCGTGAAAGACGACGCGATTAATTGATTCTGAAAGGGCAGAACAGCCGCGATTTTCATGATCGGGGGTGAACCTTCGGTTCATACCCAACACGGATACCAAGTTTCAGCGCTTGAGTTGTCACCAGATGATAGAAATCCCCAGCAGTGTGGTGCCGCACCTCGGAGCTGACCGAACAGATGCTACCCCGGCTCCAACCGATGGCACGAAACTGTTCAGGATCGTCATTCTTTGCATCGACGATGTAGGTTTGATCGAAGATGTCCCAGGCTTCCGCCAAGCTGACACCGTGTTTTCGCAGCAGCTCCGCGTTCTTTGAGGAATCGAATTGCACACGCATTTGTGAATATCACTGCTTTACTAACCTTCCTCTCTGGCGCGGATCGCTCTCGCAAGCGACGCTAGTAAATGCAGGCGTCGTCAGGTCCGCAGGCAACACCTGTGCCGTCAGTAACAATGGCGTCTACCGTCCCGCCCTCGCCAGAAACACTGCAATAGCAGCCACGATTGCCCGGCCGCCCCAAAGCGCGAGATCCTTGGATGCCCTTAAGCAAACGCGGGGACGAGCAAATGCAACAGAGCACCTAAAGGACAATTTCCGCCAGAGCAATGGCCCCGCCGGGCGCAATGGAGATGCAAGGGGAAATCAGTCTTCAGTTGCCCGAACCATCGGCACCAGGCCAGCGGTGATGGAAGCGTTGCGCAATCGGAGAAACCATCCTGCCATCGGGAGGACAAGGGGGCACCTGTTGCGGGTGTACGGCTGCCTGCGACAGGCACACCCATGACTGACGGTGAGATCTGACGGTGCGAGCTGACCGTGAGAGCTGACGGTGCGAGCTGACCGTGAGAACGGGTGACTGACCGTGGATCGAGAAGTCCTACGTATCTTCCAAGTCCTCCAGGGCGACTAGCCCTCTCTTCAGGGCCTGGACGATGGCCTGGGCACGGTTTTCGACACGGAGCTTTGCCAGGATACTGCCCACGTGGGTTTTTACGGTTTCCTCGCTGACGAAGAGCGAAGCGGCAATGTCCCGGTTAGAACGCCCTCCCGCCAAGGCACGCAGGACCTCCATTTCCCGCGGAGTCAGGTCCTCAACGGGTGCGCTGCCTCTGGCGAGCTGGATCGCGCGTGAGGGGTCAACGAAGGTTCCACCCGCGGCGACGTAGCGGATCGCCGCAAGTAAGGTTTCCGGCTCCGCGTCTTTGCGCACATAGCCGCTGGCGCCGACACGCAGGATCCCCGCCATGCGCGCGTCATCCACTGTGGCGGTTAAGGCGATCACGCGGACACCAGGGCACTGGGCCAGCAGCCTCCTGGTGGTTTCCAAACCATCCCATCCGCCTGGGAGAATCAAATCCTGTAGCACGATGCCGGGCGCCCACGCGCTGACACTGCGCAGGAGTTCTTCCCCGCTCGTGGCGATTCCGACCACCTCGATGTCCGGGAAGGAGTCGAGGTAAGCCTTCAGGCTATTGGCCACCAGCCGGTGGTCGTCGGTGATGACAATCCGAATGCGCTTCATGCTGCGGAAGCCCTCGCGTTATTCCGGACCAACCAAAGGACACGGAGATGATACCCAAGGGCCACGCTGATCGGGACGCCAAGCAGCAGCATGGGATAGGCCGCCTCGGCGAGCGCGTACACGGGGACGAACACCAGGCAGGCCGCTTGGATCCATGCCTGGCGGCGGTGCTCACGCACGTCGATAAAGTTGATGGGAACCCGCAACCGGATGCGGGCGCCATGGCCGGGGCGGCTCCAAAGCTCGAACAATGCGCCGGCATCCTGGGCACGCTGACGCATGTTGGGAAGGCCCATGCCGGGTGACTGCTCGCTGGCATTGGTATCGAAGCCGGCACCGTCGTCCACAATTTCCAACGTAAGATGAAGCCCCTCCACTCCAAGCCGGACCTGCACTTCGGAAGCCCGGGCATGCCTGGCGATGTTGTGAAGCGCCTCCTGCCCTACGCGGTAGAGGTTCTCGTACACTACGGCGGGCACGACCCCGGCTTCGGGCATCGCAGTGGCAGTGAACGTTACCCGGGCGCCGGTGCGGTGCTCCAGCGCCTCACACTGGCGGCGCAAGGCCTCAACGAGGCTGGTGCGTTCCACGGGGAGGGTGCGCAACTGCGTAAGCAGGGCGTCCATTTCGGTGACTGCATCGCGGGAGGACTCGCGGATCCTCGCGAGCGCTTCGCGCGCGCCGCCGGGGTCCGATTCAAAGCGCGCTTCGGCCGTGGCGGCGGCGGTCTGGACGATGAAGATCTGCTGCTTGATGGAATCATGGAGATCGCGCGCCAGCCGATTGCGCTCCTCCTGCTGGGCGACGCGCCGGATGCCTTCCTCATAGGCGGAACTGAGTTGCTGCGCGGGCGCTTCCTGCGTGTCGAGGATGCCGCGGGCAGGACGGTCTTCGCCGGCAATCTTCACCTTGCCCCGGGACCACATCCATAGGTAGCCGAAGCCGAAGGCCACGACGACGGAGAGGCGCAGGAGATTACTGACCACAGGGCTGTGCCAAACGGTGTACTGCTGGTCGAACAGCCCCAGCGCCAATAGAAGGTGTAAGCCAGCGAACCACGGCAGCGCCTGACTGCGCGTACGAGGATCGCCCGCAAGCGCGATGGGAACCGTGAGGATCGCCATTCCCGTGAGGCCAAGCCCGGATAGCCGCAGCAAGGAACCGAACTCCGGCAATTGCCACGGCGGCCCGGCTGGCAACCACTGGGGCCCCCAGACGAATAGCACGATGCCAATGCCGGCCATGGCAATGGCGTAGGTGAAGTACCACACGCGCATGTAGATAGCCAGCAGGCTTCCGCTCTGCGCGGCCTGGAACTGCATGGGGATACCGTCTGTCCGCGGCATGCTCGATATCTCCTTCCACAGCATGAGTGTAAAGGGAAACAGAAGCGAGCACATCCCGCGCAAGGCGGATTCGTGATCCCCCGAACGGGGGATGTCCGTGAGGGAACAAGGCTACGATTCATCCCATCAAGTCTCTGCGCGCGACCGGGACAGATGGGATGAGACGACTGGTTCTCCTGCAATCGCGTAGAGGGCGGCCAGCCTCCCGACCGCTTCGGGGACGGTCCACTCAACCTCGAACGCGCCATTGAGGCCCACGCTCCGTGTGCCCGTCGTGAGATCCCCGCAGGGATTTTCGCGAGCCGGATCCCCGGAGCGCAGCCATGGAAGCTCCCGTTCACTCAGGCAAGGGGAGCTTGTCCGGCTTGGCAAAGTCACTGGTCATTTGCTTCGGAAGTCGCCAAACGGCGGAGCCTTCCTTGTCCGTGAAGTAGAGGTGCGATCCCGAGGGCTTCAGCGTGTCACCGTCTGCCCAGATGGCGTAGAAATCCGGGTGGACGTTCATGGGCTTTCGCGCGTAGCCGTGATTGCGTTCCTTGTCCTTGGTGAGCTGGCGGACGCGAGTCCAGTTGGCGCCCTGGTCCTTGCTGGTCCACAACACCATGTCGCCGCCTGTGGTGTAGGGGAGCGGCCCTGGTTCGGTAGGGCCAATCACACGCCAGGTGCCGTCGTCGTCAATCCACAGCGCGCCGAAATCGTAGTTGTGGTCGCTACGGGTGAAGTCGCGGATCTCCCATTGGGAACCCGTCCAGCGAGCGGTGTGCCAGATGCGCGGATCGTTTTTTGGCCCGCTTTCGTATCCGTTCGTGGTGAGGTACAGGATCACCGGCTTGCCCTCGCCGTCAAAGGCGATTTCCTTCAGGTATACCAGTCGCTTCTCTGCCCAATAGTCATGAACCAGTGCTGGGTTCGCCATCTCACGAATGGGAACTTCCAGCGTCTCGCCAGCGGCGTTTTGCCAGGACTTGCCCATGTCCGATGTCTCCACGTAGTAGAGGTTGGTGCGGTTGTTCAGCCCCACGGGCAGGGGGTGGATGTTGAATACGCTTGCCGCCTTGTCTCCGCGGCGGGCGGTTACCTGGTAGTGGCCAAGCTCCGCGCGTGCCAGCAGCTGTGGCTTCGACCATTCTTTCCCGTCCGTGCTGGTGTTGAAGTAGAGGCTGCGCCCCTTGTCTTCATAGAGCGTTTGCAGGAACAGAAAGCCCTTGCCGGGGTGCCACCAAGGGTGGCCATACGAGAAGTTTGTAGTGAGGATGAGCTCGAAATCACGGATGTCGTAGGGCTTTCGGCTGCGGTGGATGAATGACGGGCGCGAGGTGCCATGGGAGTTCGAGAAGATCCAGATGTGGCCCTGCTCGTCGATGGACATGACGGGGTTATCGTGCGCGTCTTCGGTTTCCTTGTTCAGCAGAATGGTGGGCTTGGGTACCATGCCGGTGGCGTGATCGTAGTAGCTTACCAGGTGCAGAAGCTCCTGCTTCTCCGGGTGGTCAGGATCCAGCCGGTTGCCTCCGTAACAGAAGAAGGTCTTGTTTACCTCCTTTGCATAAAAGGAGATGGGGGACATCTGCTGGGGATAGGTAGCAAAGCCCCCGCTGTACTTATAGACGTACTCGTCCTTGGAGGGCTGGTTGAAATACCAGATACCCTCGTAGCCATCCGCCACCGCGTGCGGGCTGGGGGCTTCGGGGGCGCTGGCGCAGGAGCCCAGCAGCAGCGCACCCGTCAGCAGCATTGCAGGAATCGTCAGTTTCATCACAAGTTCCCAATTGTTCCTAAAAAGATAGTCGCAGGGCAAACCGGAATTGCCGCTCGTCTGCCTGGGCACTGTTGATTTCGGTATAGCCACCCAGCGTGCGAATGCTGCCGTCCGGATTGAACGCCAGGCTGGACACGTTGGTGCCAGGGTTGTTGAAGTGCGGGGTGTTGGTAGCATTGAATGCCTCCGCCCGGAACTGCAGATTGAATCGTTCGGTGATGGCGAAGTTCCGGAACACACCCATGTCGAGGTTCACAAAGTTCGGTCCGCGCAGGTTGCTGAGCCCCGCGTTTCCAAAGCGAGCGGTGGTGATAGGGGCGAAGGCGAGAGGGTCAAACCAGCTCTGGCCCGGCCCTGTGCCGCCGAGTATCTGGACGCGGTCTTTTACCTGGTCGGCCACCTGGCTGTTTCCGGGGGCGTTGAGTGATGCGCCAGAGGAGGTGACAGTAAACGGCGAACCGCTATATGCCGAGAAGATACCGTTCACCTGCCATCCGCCCGCGAGCTTGGACAGGAAACCCGAATCCGCCCAAGGCTTGCCTTTTCCGAACGGCAGTTCGTACACACTGCTCAGGCGCAGGTTGTGCGGACGGTCGAACGCAAGCAACGAACGGTTTCGGTCCAGCACGGAGGGGTGGTTGAAAAACAGGCCCGAGTCATTGTTCTCGCCAAAGCCGATCGCTTTGCTGAAGGTATAGGCCAGGCCAAAGCTGAAGCCATTGGTGAAGCGCCGGTCGAGCTGCGCCTGGAACGAGTCATAGGTGGAGGTGTAGGCGGGCTCATGTAAAGTGGTGGCCACGTTGCGGCCGAAGGCAGCAAAATAAGGCCGGCCCGCGGCGCCCGTGCCGGGAGGTGCCGCATTCAGGTCGCGGCGATTCGTCAGCCGGATGCTGCGCGATCCCACATATCCAGCCTGGGCCACATAGCCGCGACCCAGTTGCCGCTGCACGGTGAAGTTGTAGCTTTGTACGTAGCCGCGATTGAAGCGCTGTTCCATCGTGAGAGTGGTCACCGAAGCGGGCAGGGGGATGGACCCTGAGCTGATATCCGGAAGGGTGGGCAGAGGGATGCCGTCCTCCAGAAGTCCGGCGAACGAGAAGGTATTCGGCGATACCCTGGATTGTTCGATGACGGTGGGATAGGAGCTGCGCAAGGGAATAGCAAGCGGGAATGGGTCGATGCTGATGCCATAACCGGTGCGCACGACCGTCTTGTCGTCCACCCGCCAGGCCAATCCGATGCGCGGGGCAAAGAGCTTCTTGCTCAGCCATACGCCAGTATCCGTGGGGGTGCTGCCCACACCGCCGATCAGCATCTGGTTGGTGGTCCAGTCGTAGCGCTCCACGCCGCGGGTGTCACGTTCCACCATTGGGTAGTATTCCCAGCGCATCCCAAGGTTCAGCGTCACCGACCGGCTCACTTCCCAGCGGTCTCGGAAGTAGAAGCCCATATTCCACAAGCGCGTGCGCATAAAGTCGGAAGTGGGGATGCTCTTGCCAAGCGTATTGGGAAGACCCAGCAGGAATCCACCCAGCGAATTGAACTGGTTCGGTGCAGGTCCGCCGTTCAGACCCGTAATGCCGCCGGCAAAATTGAAGCCGCCGCGTGGTCCGAAAGTGCCAGCCGGCTGGTAGTGGTTCATGTGCTGGTTGGCGAGTTCGGCCCCCCAGCGCAGGTTGTGGCGGCCCTTGGTCCAGCCCATATTGGCGGAGTACTGGAACTGGCGGTCTGTGCGGAACCGCGGACTCGAAGAGATGTAGCCGCCCATGCCCTCGTATCCACTCACCTGGAAACCAGGGAAGCCGCTCTCGTTGATGGTCGGGCCATTCGTGCCGGGCAGTCCGAAGTCATCCAGGCCAACGTTGCGGCCGAAAAACTCGTCGTTGCCGTTCTGGTTCTGTTCAGTGAAGCCGAAGTGGCCGTCAAACAGCAGCGTGGGCGTAAAGGTGTGGCTGCCTCCCATGGTGAAGCTATGGATGGTGCCCGTGTCGTTGCCAGGGAAGGTGGAGGCAACGCCGCGTCCACCCGCCGCGCCGAGAGTAGCCGGGTCATAAGTGGCGTAGTCGAAAATGGCATAGCGTCCAAACAGAATCGTATTGCTGGTCGCGTTCCAGTTGAGCTTCAGGTCCCAGTTTTCGCGATCGATCTTCATGGGTGCGGAAGCAAACAGGTTCTGCGCAAATCGGTCGCTGAAACTAGGGTTAGGCAGCATGCCGAGAATGCGGGTGGCTACCTGGTTCTGGCGTCCAACAGGAATCCGCTGGCCGGCGAACGCTTGACGTCCCGTACCGTTAGCGTTGCCGGTGAGAGGATCGTAGATCTGCGTCGGTGTATCGCTGAAGTCGCCGGTCCGATGCTGCGGAGTGGGGATGGTGGCGAAACGGCTGAAGTTCTGCCGCTGGTTCATCCCCTCGTAGCTTGTAAAGAAGAACAGGCTGTTCTTGCGGATGGGCCCGCCAAGCGTGCCGCCGTACTGGTTGATGATGTTCTTCGGCAGAGTAGCTGTAGACGTATTGAACACGTTGCGGGCGCGTAAGCGGCTGTTGGTGTGGTAGTTGAACGCCGACCCGTGGAACTCGTTGGATCCGCTGCGGGTCTCCACACTCACAATCGCCCCCGCTGCCAAGCCCTGTTCGGCATCGTAGCTGTTGGTGACAATGTTCACGGAACCGATGGATTCCAGAGGTGGCACATAGGCGGTGAGGTGCGGCAGCCACAGGTAAGTGTTACTGGCGCCGTCTACCCGAGTGTTGTTGTTGCTGTTGCTGGCCCCATTCACGTTCGCCACCAGCGAGCCCGCCGGGTTTCCCGCGATGGAGTTCGACGTGACGGGCGGCGTAACCCCGGGCACAAGGCCCATCAGCGACTGGAAGTTGCGGTAGCCGGGCACGGGCAGGTTGTTCAGATCCTGAGACGACATCTCCTTGCGTACGTCAGACCGGTCCGTCTGCAGCAGAGGACTCTCGGTGGTCACCACCACCATTTGGGATACTTCGCCAAGTTCCAGGGCAATGTCAATGCGCACGATCTCGTTGGAGGGAACTTCCACCGGACTGCGACGGTAGCCCTTGAAACCGGTGGCGGTACATTCCACTTCGTAGGTTCCTGACTGGACATTCCGGAACTGATAGCCGCCCGTGGCATCAGCAGTGGTCTCAATGGAAATGCCTGTTCGCATGTTCGTCAAACGAACAGAAGCGCCGGGGATCGCCGCCCGGCTAGGATCAGAGATATTGCCAACAAGGGAACCGTACAGCACCTGCCCAGTGGCGAATCCGGCACTGATGGCCATTAGCAGAAGCAGCGCGAAAGTACGCAGAAGAGACATAACTACCCCCAACACAAACGTTGCCCGCAACCTCTTGCGGGTATTGGTTGAGATATACGTCGAATGGATGGATTTCGGTAGTTGCGAGCCGTCTGTTACTTGCTGTTACGTAATGAAATCAAAGCGTTAGCGGATCTCACGGAGGGCAGTTACTTCAGCGGATTTCGTGGTTAAGCCTGCCGAAATCGTGCGTACCACGAACTCAAAATGAGCTGGCGAGTTGGCAGACCGCCATCGCCTGGTGAAGTCATCAATCCCATGAGGCGAGGTCACCAACGTGGCAATGCCAGACGTCTGCATGCCCGTAATCAGCATCAGGCTAGTGCCTGGTGCATGCCCGGGGAGCACCGCCACCGCGCCGTAGGTCTCAACGCCGTCCTGGTTAGGGCTTCCTCTGCGGGGTGTGAAGGCGTCCAATTCGCCCTTTAGCGGGTTTCTGTTCAAGACAGTGCCACTGCCATCCAGCAAGCGAAAATTGAGCTTGTCCATATAGGTACTGAGCTGGGCGTTGGTTGGCGGAATTCCCAGGAAGATCAGGTTGTCATTGCCGTATTGGTCCAGCGAAAGGCTGCCTGTCGGCACCACTTCCAGAGCGCGTCCATGGGTTGACAGGAAACGAGTGAGTTGGATCACCGCCATGGTATCCGTACTGACGGTGTAGGACTGAGAGATTCTGGGAGGGCCCAGCCTCTCCACGAAGGGTTGCAGCGTTTGGGAGGTCTTCCAGCCGTCTGGGTGGTTCACACGCACATCCCGCATGCGGATGGTATCCCATTGGTAAAAAACCGGGATGGGGTAGATAATCCGCGTCAGCCTGCCTGGCTTAAGGATTGCCTGCCAAACCGCGGGGAGCTCCAGCGTACCCCGCAAGCGGGCGAGTTCATTGCGCACCCGGCTGGCTTCGTACCACAAAAAGCCGGAAACCACGGCAAGGAGCAACGCCAGAGCGGGCACCCACGCGCGTTTGAGGCGTCGGATCCAGATTGCCGCCGTCGGCTCAGGCTGCGCTTCCTCAATCTGAAGGGTGTGCGTCCCTTGCGGGATGACGATCCGAAAAGGCTGAAGGCGGCCCTCGTCTTCAAAATACTCCCGCAACTTCTGGCGCAGCCTGGAAATATGCACGCGAACAGACGCATCCACCTTCGGGTCGAAGTGCTGGCGTTTGCCTAGGACGTCAAGGCCAATGGCATACTCGGAAAGCTCATCGTCCCGGTGCTCCCATAGATAAACGAGCAGACGCTTCAGCGCCGGCGCCTTGGCAAAACAGGCACTGCTGGCCACCGCATCCAGGAAATGCGGATGGTCCTGCAATTTCGCTCGCCAAGCAATGGAAACCTTCCCAGCCATTCGCCCGATTGTATCGTAGCGGCGAGCGGAGAACAGCCCCGTGAAAGCGCAATCAGAACGCAGTCCAGGCGATGTCCTCACTCTCGTTTTAATCGGGATTCCCCCAGTGTCATAATGTGAGCGGGCATAGACCCCGAACCACAATGTCCACCACCGCACCCCCCACCCCCGCGAAGGATCAGGAACTGAATCCCAGGCTGGCTGCCGAAGCCCGCTACTCGGAGGCCGCCGAACGCCTTGGCCTCGACGAAGGGCTGAAGAAGCTGCTGCGCGTGCCTGAGCAGGAGATTACCACTTACATTCCGGTGGTTCTCGATGACGGTCGCCTGGAAATCTTCGTGGGGTATCGCGTGCACCATTCCACCGCCCGCGGGCCAGGGAAGGGAGGCATTCGCTACGATCCCGACGTGAGCCTTGACGAGGTACGCGCTCTTGCCTCCTGGATGACGTGGAAGTGTGCGGTCGTGAACATCCCCTTTGGCGGGGCTAAGGGTGGCATTATCTGCGAACCCACTATCATGTCCAAGGGCGAACTCGAGCGCATGACGAGGCGCTACACCGCCAACATCTTCGAGTTCATCGGTCCCGAACTCGATGTCCCCGCCCCAGACATGAACACCAACGAGCAGACCATGGCATGGATCATGGACACCTACTCGATGCACCGCCGCCACACTTCAACCGCGGTGGTGACGGGCAAACCGCTGGACCTTGGCGGGTCGCGCGGGCGCCCCGAAGCCACGGGCCGCGGCTGCATGATGGTGACCAACGAAGCCCTGAAGCGCTTCGGACTTCGCGCGGAGGATACCCGCGTCGTGATTCAGGGCTTCGGAAATGTGGGTGGCATGGCCGCGCGGTTGATGGTGGAAGCCGGCTACAAAGTGGTTTCGGTTGTCGAGTGGGATGCCGCCGTTTACAATGGCAACGGACTCGATATCCGAAAGCTGCTGGATTACCGCCAGCAGACGGGTTCCATCCTGGATTTCCCCGACGCGGAAAACATCCGCCGTGAAGAGGCGCTGTTCCAGCCTTGCGACGTGCTGCTGCCTGCCGCGCGAGAGAATGTCATCACCTCAAAGAATGCGCGCCAGTTGCAGTGCAAGATCCTCTGCGAGGGAGCCAACGGGCCCACCACCGCCGCAGCGGACGATATCCTCTCGGAGATGGGCATCTTTGTGATTCCGGACATCCTGGCCAACGCGGGAGGTGTGACGGTCTCCTATTTTGAGTGGGTGCAGGATCGCCAGGGTTTCTTCTGGAACGAGGGTATGGTGATCGACCGCCTTCAGGAGATCATGGTGGCGGGCTTCAACGATACTCTGCGCTACGCCGAAAAGTATGGCGTCAACAATCGCATTGCGGCCTATATGCTGGCCGTGGATCGCGTGGCCTTTGCCAGCAGCCTGCGGGGGATTTACGCCTAGGCTCGCAAGCTAAGGCGATCGCCCACGATGCCTCCTGAAGCCGCCACTCCCTTGATGCGCCAGTATCTGGCGGCCAAAGAGCAGGCGCCGCATGCACTGCTGTTCTTCCGCCTCGGCGACTTCTACGAGCTCTTCTTCGAGGATGCCATCACGGCGGCGCGCGAACTCGAAATCACCCTCACCGCGCGGAATAAGGAGAAGGGCGAACCCGTACCCATGTGCGGTGTCCCTTACCATGCGGCGGAGGGTTACATTGCCAGGCTCATCCAACGGAACTACCGGGTGGCCGTCTGCGAACAGATGGAAGCCCCAAGCCCCGGAAAGAAGCTGGTGCGCCGGGAAATCACGCGCATCGTCAGCCCCGGCACGGCCACTGAAGCGGGCAGCCTGCAAAGCCGCGAGAATAACTACCTTGCCTGTGCCACCTTGAGCGGGCAGCAAGCAGGCCTTGCCTGGGTGGACCTCTCCACCGGCGAGTTTCAATCCACCGAAATGGCCGCCACGGAACTCTGCCAGGTGATTGAGCAGACCGGCGCTCGCGAACTGCTGGTATCCGAGGCCCTGCGTCCCTTGGGTGAAGAACTCAGCGGGTTGCGCATCCTGCTTACTGAAATCGATGCCTGGACCCACGAGGCAAACTACGCCGACCGTCTGCTGCGCGAGCACTACAATCTGCTGAGCCTGGATGGCTGCGGGCTTGCGAACAAAGCGCTGGCTACCGGCTGTGCGGGTGCGTTGCTGCATCATCTGCGCGATACCCAGAAGAGTTCGCTCGACCATCTCGAACTGCCCGGCTATGCCGAGCGCGGCAGCGACCTGGTGCTGGATGCGGTGACGGTGCGGAATCTCGAACTGTTCGAGCCAATCTTTGCGCAGGATCTGGACGGCAGCCGCCAGGCCACCCTCATTGCCACCATCGACCGCACGCATACTTCGATGGGCGCGCGCCTGCTGCGCCGCCGTCTGTTGCGGCCCTCGCGCGAACTCACTGAGGTGAAGGAGCGCCTTGACGCCGTAGGTGACCTCTGTGCGCAAACCATCGCGCGCGGCGAACTCAACCGGTTGCTGGCCGAAGTGCCCGATATGGAGCGTCTGCTCGCGCGCCTGACGCTGGGTTCGGCTGGCCCCCGCGAAGTGGTGGCGCTGGGGCGCGCCCTAGCCCAGATGCCGCGCTTACGCCCGCACTTGGAGTCGGCTTCCTCCCCGCGTCTCCGCGCCCTTCATGCGGGGCTCGATGACCTGCCGGAACTGCGCGAGCGAATCGGTAAGGCCCTTTCCGACGAGCCGCCAGCGAATCTCAACGATGGCGGCGCCGTGCGCGATGGGTATCACGCGGCGCTCGATGAATTGCGCGACATCAGCCGCAACGCCAAAAAGTATCTGGCGGAGATCGAAACCCGGGAGCGTGCCCGTACCGGCATCACCTCCCTCAAGGTACGCTTCAACAACGTCTTCGGCTACTACATCGAGATATCGAAGTCCAACCTCGCATCGGTACCCGCTGACTACGACCGCAAACAGACCCTCGTGAACGCGGAGCGTTTCACTACGCCTGAGCTAAAGGTGCTGGAAACCCGCATCCTTGAAGCCGAGGAACGCATGCTGGCGATCGAGCGCGAGGTCTTCGAGAGCGTGCGCCAGGAACTGCTGAGTGTGGCCACCCGCATCAAGCGCAGCGCGGCCGCCCTTGCGGAACTTGACGTGACGGTGGCCCTTGCCACGCTTGCCGCGGAAGCGGGTTACACGCGCCCAAGTTTCAATGCGGAAGGGGTTCTGCGCATCGAAGGGGGACGGCACCCCGTCATCGAGCACCTGATGCTGCAGGAAAGCCAGCGCTTTCTGCCCAACGACCTTTATCTTGATCGCCAGAAGCAGTTCCTGGCCATCATCACCGGACCCAATATGGGCGGCAAGAGTACCTATCTGCGGCAGGCCGCGCTGATTGTGGTGCTGGCGCAGATGGGCAGTTTCGTACCCGCCAGCGCGGCCACGCTGCCTCTTGTCGATCGCGTCTTCACGCGCATTGGCGCCGCGGACAACCTCGCCCGCGGCCGCAGCACCTTCATGGTGGAGATGACGGAAACCGCCGCCATCCTCAATACCGCTACCGCCGACAGCCTCATTCTGCTTGACGAGATCGGGCGCGGTACCGCTACCTACGATGGGCTTGCCCTCGCCTGGGCCGTAGCCGAGTATGTCCACGACCGTATCGGTGCGAAGACCCTGTTTGCCACCCACTACCACGAGATTACGGTGCTGGCGGAACGCCTGGAGGGCGTCATCAATCTGCAGGTGCGCGTGAAGGAGTCGGGCGACAAGATCATCTTCCTGCGTCGCGTGGAACCAGGCGCCGCCGACCGCAGCTATGGCATTGAAGTGGCGCGTTTGGCCGGACTGCCGCAAACTCTGATTGTGCGCGCCCGCGAGATCCTCCAGTTGCACGAGAAGGCCGAGACGAAGGTGAGCGAAGCCATTGTGCCTAGCCGGAAGCCGCCCACCATGCAGATCCAGCTTTTTGAGCCGGTCACCTACCAGATGGCAGATCGAATCCGGTCACTGAACCTGGATGAAGTGAAGCCCATCGACGCGCTGCAGATTCTGGCGCAGTTGCAAAGGGAGTTGAACAGCCAATGATTGTTGCAGGCATCATGAGCGGCACTTCGCTGGACGGCATCGACGTCGCGCTGGTCCAGATTGAGGAAGCGCAGGCAGGGATTCGCTTCACCCTGCGCGGCAGCTACTCGGAACCCTATGCGCCGGAAGTGCGTGCCGCCATCCTGGGTGTCTCTGACTGCGCTACCCACACCGGAGAACTTGCCCGGTTGCACGTGCTGCTGGGCATGCTCTACGCGGATGCCGTCGAACGCGCGCTGGCGCAGAGTGACGTGGGCGACCACCAGCTTGCGCTCATCGGCTGTCACGGCCAGACCATCTATCATCAGGGCAGCGCGGCGCCGTACCTGGGGCGTCCGGTAGCCTGTACCCTGCAGATTGGGGAACCCAGCGCCATGGCGGAGCGGTTTGGCGTGCCGGTGGTTTCTGACTTCCGGCCGCGCGACATGGCCGCCGGCGGCACCGGTGCGCCGCTGGTTCCTTACCTCGACTATCTGGTCTTTCGCGATGAGCGCATCAGCCGGATCGCGCTGAACATTGGAGGCATCGCGAACCTGACGGCCGTTCCCGCGGGTGCTGGCCCGGAAGCCGTGGTGGCTTTTGACACCGGCCCGGGCAACATGGTAATGGACAGCCTCATGCGGCGGGCCACCAACGGCGCAGAGACCTTCGACGCCAACGGCACCCGCGCCCGGCTGGGCAAGCCCATCCAGCACATTGTGGATGCGGAACTCGCCCGGCCTTACTACGCCATGCAGCCACCCAAGAGTGCGGGCCGCGAGGAGTATGGCGATGTGTTCGTGGAACGGCTGCAGGCTACGGGAGCATCGCTCGAAGACCTGCTGGCGACCGCTGCGCTACTCACTGCACGCAGCATCGCTCTCGGCGTGAACCGCTTTGTGGCTCCACGCATGATTCCCGGTGAATTGCTGGTATCGGGTGGTGGCCGGCACAATGCCTATCTGATGGAGCTACTTGCGCAGGAACTGCCAGGCCTTTCTATCGAGAGCACTGACCGCTTTCACCTGCCGGTGGATTTCAAGGAAGCGATTGCGTTTGCCGTCCTGGCCCATGCCACCTGGCGCGGGCTGCCTTCAAACGTTCCGGCGGCCACTGGCGCGCGGCATCCCGCAGTGCTTGGCAAGATTACCCGGTAGGATAGACTTCGCGAGACCCAACGATGGTTGCCACGGATGCCGTACCGCGCCATCAACCGGTTGAGACTGGATTCCACAGCGGACCACTTCTGCAGTAACAGGCGCTTATTCATTGAGTGGAAGGATGAAATGATAACGAAATCTACATTCAACCTTGGCGTCCTGCCAGAAGTGCACGTGAAACCTCGGATGCCAGTGCCTTACTAATGCGTGCCATCACCGAACCGATGGTTCCCAATTCGTGCTCCCAGATTCGGATGACCCGCCAGCCGTCTCGCCGCAACTGCACCGACACCAGGCGGTCTCGCCTTCGATTCCGTTCGATCTTGCGCTCCCAATAGACGGTGTTTGACCTTGGTGTCTTGCCTCCGCACGCAATGCAGCCGTGCCAGAAACACCCATCGACAAACACAGCAAGTCGTTCGGACCGGAACACAAAATCTGGCTTTCCGAAAACGTCTGTCGGGTTGAGGTTCCAACCACGAATTCCAGCCCTGACTAAGCTGGCGCGGAGCCGCCATTCCGTGGACTTGTTGCGGTTGGATCGAACCATCGCCATCACGCTTGATCGGGTCGCAGGGGAAATGGTATCCATTCACACCTCTTGGCCGGGTTCAATCGTTGGAACTTTGCCGCCGATCTCACCGTATCGCTGAGTAGCAAGACGTTCAAGCCGCCTAGCCTGTGTCATCAGCGTTCGTCTCAATCCCTTCGAGACTTCACGCTCACTTATCACCCGTGCCAGTGCGGCAATGGTGGTCGCACGTCTTGCGATCCTGACATCTGGATGCTTGCGTTGCTCGTAAAGATCATCAGGAATGATTCGGCCACGAACAGATGGCGGCAATGCGATCACATTCGAAACCGCAATGTCGCCTTCATTCAGAACCGCATTGAAGCTGGATTGGCTGAGGACCAGTTGGAAAACCGTGTACTCTGCCGAATTCAGTTTCTCCTTAGCTTCGGCGTCCTTGCTGTTCTTGGCCTGAAGATCCCAAAACGGCCATACTTCAATCTCGGCGACCTCAAACGGGTCCAATACGTTCATCGCTACGGCATCCGTTCGCTGGTTTGTGAGATGGCGTCCAATCCGTGAGCGCAACATTTCGTTCGTTTGCCCAACGTAGATCGGTTCAGCATCGTAGTCGTAGAATGCGTAGACACCCCACTTCGCGTTGCCAACCTTTGTGCTTTCACCATTGGGTGCGGCAGTGTCCAGGAAGGCTCTGATCTGCTTGCGGATCGCCGCTACGTCCTGTGGGATGCCTTGCGTTTGGTTCTCTTCGGGCATTAAGCCGCTATCATAACCCGACTTGCGGTGGCGATAGGAGTCAATAAAGTAGTGCTCAACCAGCGCACCACAGGAACAGCCAGGCCGTCTCCAAAGAGATGGTAGGCATCGTTGTACTTTTCTGGCAGAGGGTAATCGTCCGGGACACCCATCAGACGTGCCGCTTCTCTTGGCGATAACAACCGTGATCTAATCTGGCGACCTTCCACAACTACAATCGTCTGACGGCTCGAACCGCCAACGGGTGTTCGGAGACAGCCGGAAATCTGGTCAAACCGGATCTCTGCCCTCTGAGCTTTTACGCCATTCTCATTCGGCCGGGTCCGTCTGTAGACTGTCCCGACAATCCTCTTCCCGAGCAATTGAGCCTTCTTCAATTTTTCCAAGTGGAGCGGCGCCATCAAGTTGATGATGTGATCGGTTTGAGCTTTCGTGTGCCACTCGATTCTCGTTGGCTCTTCCTCGATCAAACTGCCGAAAGACGGAACGGGTTCGGACGGTAGCGGAACGCTCCACCAAGCCCAAGCATCTTGAAGTTGCTCCGGTAGCCGTTGAACGGCAGACCGCAACGATTTGGTGTGCCATGGTTCAGACGATTGAGGCTGCATTAAGGCAGATGGCACAATCGTGTCAGCATGGACCCCGATAATGAAGAGGCGCGGCCGCGATTGTGGCAGAAATCGCACTGCATCCATGACCAGCGCACCAACTCGATATCGCTCTTCAACGAGCGCACTCACAATATGGGCGAAGTCCTTACCGTCATGAGAAGTAAGCGTTCCGACCACATTTTCCAGCACGATCAGCTGGGGTTGACGGCCACGGCGCACCATTCCACGTATCAACTTCCAGAATGGCTTATATGTGCCACTCCGATTACCTTCCAGCCCTGCTCCGTTCCCGGCAAGCGACAGATCTTGGCACGGAAACGAAGCCCATACTAGGAAAGGCACTCCCGGCAGATCATCAAGCGTCAGCTCCGCCACGTCGCAAACCCGCAGTTCTTCGCCGCCGTGAGCCGCCCGGTACGCGGATGCCTTCTTCTCGCACCACTCGTTAGAGAACGTGCATTGCCAATCATTTCCTAACCCAAGGCGTGCCATCCCGCCCCCGGCAAAGAACTCGAAAAATGGCTGGCGAGTTTGCATCACTTCACTGGATTTTAACCGCTGTTGGAATTGCCTGTCCATGCGCCGTTTTCCCGCCTTTCCCCATTCTAATCGGCCGTGCGTGGCCGTGCGTTACAGCAACCACTCAACCTCGAAGTTGATTTGCTGCAAACCGCCCACTACCCCATGCGTCACGGCCGGGCATGAATTTCCCAAAGACCGCCGCAACCCGAATCCCCACCATCCCTTACCGCTCACACCGAAGCCAAATCCTCGAAGCCCAATTCCTTTTCCGCCTAACCCTTGGCTGAAAACACCCAGAACCCACAAGCAGGTCCGCGCCGTCATCGTCCGATATAAACTTGCGAAAGGAATGGAATGACGAAGTACGAGATCATCCTCTATTGGACCGCCGAAGTCAGCGCCTTTAGTCGCTGAGGTCCCCGAGTTACCTGGCTGTTCTGAGGACGGCGAAACCCGCCTCCAAGCTTTGGAGAACGTGGAAATCGTCATCCAGCACTGGATCGAAACTGCCACCGCCCTCGGTCACCCCATTCCCGAACCCAAAGGTCGGCTTCTTTTCGCCTGATCGGGCAAATGCGGACCGGGCAAATGAGCCCAGGTGCCATTTCACTTACCGGCTGCAAATCGCCCCGCCGCCCCGCCCATCACGGCCACATACAAATTCCATAGAATAGTCGCAACCCCAATCCGCACAATACCTTACCGCCCATCCGGAATCCCGCACCCGCTGCCCACACTCCGTTTCTGCTCGCCCCGCCGCTACAATCATCGAAGTCTGGATAGTGTCAACGGTGGCGCGGCCGCCCTCCGTTCCGCTCTTGTCCTCCAAACCGCTCTCCGCACCTCCGCGAGTCGGCGACCTCGCAGGGATCAGGTCGCGCCGGGGTTACCAGTCACCCCACCGATAGAGTTCGTTTCGTAGTCGCCGCCGCGGGTGGCGAAATCCGACAGAATCCGTGTCGGAAACGTCGGAAATGTCGGAAACGTCGGATTTGTCGGAGGAGCGCTCGAATCGCAGTCGTGCAGCGGATCCAATGTCGGCCGCAGCATCGTCTCCAACGGGTTCGTTTCGCAGCAGCGGCCGCGCACCCGCGGATCCGCCAAAATGAGCGTCGGAAATGTCGGATTTGTCGGAGCTCACCGGATTTCAGCCGCAGGTTCCGCTCTGCCGCCGCAACGCCTTGGGGGGTGTGGCCTTGCGCATAGGGTTGCTCCGGCCCGCTACACTAGAAATATTGGGGATTGTCGCCATACCGACATGGCCGCAATCTGGGGGTTTATGGATCAGCGCGAACGTATCGGAGTACTCTTCGACCAACTCAAGCAGAAAATTCTGGTAATTGATGGCGCCATGGGCACCATGATCCAGGAACGCAACCTGGGTCCGGACGACTTTGGAGGCGCGGACCTGGAAGGCTGCAATGAAAACCTGGTGCTGACGCGCCCGGATGTGGTGGAAGAGATCCACCTTGCCTATTTGCGTGCCGGCGCTGACATTGTGGAGACCAACACTTTCGGCGCCACCCCGCTGGTGCTGGCGGAATATGCTCTCGAAACTAAAGCTTTCGATGTGAACTTCGAAGCGGCGCGGATTGCCAGGAAAGCCGCGGATGCGCTTTCGACGGCGGATCGGCCGCGCTTTGTTGCTGGCTCCATGGGACCTACCACCAAAGCCATCACAGTTACCGGCGGCGTTACGTTTCCGGAGCTCCAGCAGAATTTCTACGAGCAGGCGAAGGCGCTCTGGCAGGGCGGCGTGGACATCCTGCTGCTGGAAACCTGCCAGGATACCCGCAACGTGAAGGCCGGGCTTCTCGCCATCGGGCGGCTGAAGCGTGAACTGGGTCTGGACCGCCTTCCGGTGATGGTGTCCGGAACCATTGAACCCATGGGTACCATGCTCGCCGGGCAGAACGCAGAGTCGCTCTGGGTTTCCATCGCCCATCAGGATCTGCTCTCTGTGGGCCTGAATTGCGCTACCGGTCCGGAGTTTATGACGGACCACATTCGTACATTGCACGAGCATGCGCACACTTGCATTTCCTGCTACCCGAATGCGGGGCTGCCGAATGAAGACGGGCTGTACCTGGAGACACCGGAATCCCTGGCGCGGCAGCT
>JAHCHD010000007.1 GCA_026129915.1 Bryobacterales bacterium | reverse complement strand
GTGTGGTCATGGGTCGAGCACCGCGCCTCCCGTGGACGGCAAACCGGCGGCGCAGCCGCACCATCACCGCACTCTCCAGAAAATCGCGCCCATACCTAACTCGTTCATTCCAAGCGGCCAACACCCAACCCATTGACCGCCCGCCACCACTTCGCCCACTGTCGAGCGCAAACCCGCCGCTACAATCCACCAGATGCTCCAGGACGTCCGCGATCAGCAGCGCGCCGAGTGGCACGAAGCCCGCATGGCAGCCGCCAGGCGCCAGGAACTGCGCACGCTCCGTATCGCCCGCGAACTGCAACTGCTTACGAAACACCAGGCCGAAGCCCAAACCCCGGAACGGGAAGGCGAGTTCCTGCACGCCACCGCCGCCTGCGCTAGTTCATTGTCAGGAGCCTGCCCAGACGCGGGCTAGTGCACGTGCTTCGTCATCTCTTTCACGAGGGCTCGCGTACGCAAGTCGGCTTCGAAGAAGTCGAGCACGCGCTCTGTGACATCGACCGTCTGCACGGACTTGTCGGCGTAGGGCAGATCGGGAACAATCAGAACGACGCCGGCGCCTTGAGCGATCTCTGGCAAGCCAGCGGCCAGAGCCTCAAGGATGTTCGCAATGGGAGCTTCGCCGGCCAACTGGCGGTGGGCCATGTCCTGTTTACCGGATCCCCAGGCCTCGAGTGCCTGTATCCTTGCCGTGTCGTTCGCCTTCTTGGCAGCGTCCATCTCGGCATGTTTCGCCTTGATGGTTGCTGCCCATTTGGGTGACCGGTAGAAGCCGATCACTGCGGCTTTGGAGTCGAAGACGCCAACCCGAATGGTTTGGGCGGCGGCAACGGTGGTGAATGCTGCTATGGCAGCGATGAGAATAAGTTGTGTTCTCATGGGAGTGTTCCTTTCCGCTCCAGATTGCCGGAGATCGTGTGCGAATGCGGCTTCCGAATGGTTTCGGAAATCCTTCGCGGACGTGGGATGGGATCCCCTGCTACCGGGCCTCGGGAACTGCGCTGTGGATGGCAAGGTGTAGGCCCACCTGCGTAGCGATCTCGCCGGCGATCTGCGATTCCACCTGGCCGGGATCGGCGCGCGGGCGATCGTAAGTCTCTGACCAGATCACCTTCCCCGTGCGGACATCCACCAGCCGGGCGGTGATACGAAGGCGTTCCCCCGCCTCGCGCACCGACCCCTCTACCAGCACGTCGAGACCGAGCAGGCGGCCCATCAGTCCCATCGAAATCCCCACCCACTGGTGGCGGCGGACGGTGCTTGGGGAGATGACGTGGACTCCCTCGAGCTTGGAGATGCTGGAAACGAGCGAATCCGTGAGTCCCTCGGCAAAGCCTTGGGGATTCCCATCGCCGTTGAGTGCCTCAAAGGGAACCACGGCCAGCGACGCGATCCCGGGCTGACGACTGATGAATCGCGAGGGCACATAAAACTGCCAGTAGATCAGGGCAACAAGAGCGGCGACCGCCAAAACGCACGCGGGAAGCAGCCACCGCGGGCGACGCTCCAGCCCGGAGATATCCGCGGGAACCGCGGCAGCCCCGGGGAATTCCAGTTCGGATGGAGACACAGGCTCAGGAGGCGCGCTGGCAGTGCTGGGGGATTCTGCGACGAATCGGTAGCCTCGGCGGGGGACCGTTTCGATGTAGGCGGATTCCAGCCCTTCATCGCCCAGAGCTTTGCGGAGGAGAGAGATGTTGCGGGCGAGGCCGACATCCTCAACCATGGTGTCGGGCCAGACCAGCTTCATCAGCTCTGCCTTTTCCACCACACGCCCCCTCCGCTCGACTAGGACATGCAAGGTATCGATGGCTTTGGGGGCAAGTGGCTGCGGCTCACCGTCGCGGAACAGGACACGCTGTTCCGCGTCGTACTGGAATGGGCCGAACTGATGAATCACGGCTACCGCCTGGACAACGTAATGCGGGTTGGGACTTTTTCCAGAAACAGCGAACCCTCAAGGGTTTCTCCGGCCGGACGAAGCGGCGCAGTGAACGTCCTGCCAGCGAGCTTTCCCATCACCCGATACGGTGAGTTCATCTGCATCATTCTCCCGAACCAACTGCGACCGTAAACTATTTTGCCATCGGAAATGCTGGTCTCTCCGATGACCCCAGTTACGGTACCGTCGGATTCGATGAGGAACTCGACCGGGGAGGCCCCATTGCCGGTCCATCTGCCCGTGAGCTCACCACCCGGCGCAAGTGCCGGAGTCATCAGGGGTGGCTGTCCGAACAATTCATTGGCGCATAACAGAACGAAGACCGCCAGTGCGGTGCCAACGAGAATAAAGAGGGAGCGGGGCAAGCGCCACGGAACCAGTTCTCCAGGAGGCCCGCCCCGCAGGCGTGCCCAGCAAAGCAAATGGATAAGCCCAACCATGGCTGGAATGTAGAGCCCCCATGCGGTGCCGTGCGAGGGTTGGATGGCGACCAGAAGTCCGAAAGCACTCATCGCGATAAGCCCCCCGAGGCCCTGCCATTTCCAGGCAACCACCAATCCAGAGAACAGAGAGGTGATCCCAATCACCTGAACGCGCTCAGCGGTGGTAAGCCGCACAAGATTTGGGGGACCCTCTCCGAAGAAGAACGCGAGAAAGAACAGGAACAGAAGTGTGCCGGCAACAAGCGCCGTCCAGCGAAGGACAACCGCAGCGTGCCATGAGATGGAGGTGAGGGTGTGCATGGCCCAGTGTGACTGGATTCACATCGGAAAGTAGCTTCGCAAACCTTTCGGAATTCCTGAGCGCCAGGGAAAAGGCCTTCGCCCTCGCATCCGGCAAACACCAAGCTCGTGTCCAGCAACGCATTGCCCACTTGCTCCTCTCCTGCTCACTCACCGGTGGCCCGGCCGCTGTAGAGGTGATCCCCGTTCAGGAGGTAATGAAGCCTGCGAGCGGCTGGTGAGGTCTGATGTGAACTATCGCGTTACCATCGGGACGGCTTCTCTTCGATTCGGGGAGTCCACGTCACTGCAGGCGGGGGCTCTGGGCGAAGTCGCTTGCTGGGTTCAGTTCCCGGCTGCTGGCGGCACTTTAAGGAATGCGAGCAACCACGCCTGGACCTCGGCCACCTGCTCGGGAACTGTATTGTGGCCGGTCTCCAGGGCTAGCAGCAGCTTCTTCTGCCCTGGGATGACGTTGTAGGCCGAATACATGGAGGTAGGGGGGCAGGTTTCGTCGTTGAAGCCCCAGGTATAGAGGCCAGGCACTCTCACGCGCCGGGCGAAGTTCACTACGTCGTAGTATTGCGAGGTCTTGATCTTCTCTGGCGAACGGTGCTCCATCAGGCCATCCGTGGCGCGGAACATGTGCGGCCAGCCACCCGCGCGATTGTGCAGATACCCCGTGACGTCGGAGAGCGCCGGGTAGTAGGCGGCCAGGCCACCGACACGCGGGTCCAGTGAGGCGGTAATGATGGCGAGCGCCCCGCCCTGGCTACCTCCCGTGACCGCAAGGTTTGCACCATCCCATTTCGGATGCGTAGTGAGGAAGTCGTTCGCGCGGACGCATCCGAGATAGACGCGGCGGTAGTAGTAGCGGTCGCGGTGGTCGAGGCCGAAGGTGTTGTAGTTTGTCAGTGCGCCGGCGCCGAGGGAGTTGTAGACCGCTGGCTCCATGGTGACGGGAATGCCGTGAATCCCAACCTGCAAGGTGATCACGCCGCGACCCGCCATTTCGGCAAGACCAGCATAAGGACGAACCCCCGCGCCAGGAACGCTGAGGAGCGCCGGGTACTTGCCTGGCGCCTTCGGCTCGCACAAAACGCCATAGAATCGCGAGGGGGCAGTTCCCATGCCAACGTTCTGCAGATTCACGTGATAGCAGTCAGCCAGGGCATTGCCATGTTCGGGCAGCGGGGTAATCTTGGCGTCGATGGGCAGTTCAGCGAGAGCTGCTTTGCCGGCGGCCCAGAATGCTTCGAAGTCGGCAGGATCCTGCTGCGTGGGCTGGATGGCTTCGGGCCGGAACGCGGCGGTGGCGAGTCCGCGGTAGGTCTTGCCGTTCAACTCCACGGTTGCGATGCACCGGAGAAAGCCCGGTTCGTTCATGGTGCCGCCCTCGACGCTAAGGCCGTCAGCAGTGAGCGTCCCGGTTTGTTCCACGCGCGGCGGCAGCATCTCCGGTCCGATTCTGTAGCTCACCTTGACGCCGCTGAGCGCGTGGCCGTCCTGGACGGCGACGATGCGAAAGCGGACGGGCTGGCCAGGTTCATAGCGCCAATCGGAGCGGTCAGTCGAGACGCGAACTTGCACGGCGCCGATGCGGTCCTGGGCGATAAGCGGCAGAGCAAGCAAGCAGAGGAGAGCGAACGGAAGCATCGCACGAAGGAAGGCCAGACAGCGGCCAGCACCGATAACGTTGGTGTGCGGGCTCTGCTCGCGGCGCAGGGTGAAACTGCTGGATGTCATGGCGGAACTCCTCCTTCAGATACCTGCCGGCCCGGACGGAAAGCGCATTGACAGTAGACCATTCACCCGGACTGGGGGGCGGCAGGAAACTCTCAGTATAGTCCCCACGTTGGGGTCCCGATGCCCGTGCGAATTCCGTCATCGGGCTGGCCATCACCGGTGTTGCTTTGGGCGTGTACCAGGCTCGGCATCATGCGACCGGCGCCTCGGCCGGACGGGGCTGCTACAATCCTAGGCGATGTTTCGTAAGGTGCTGGTGGCAAACCGGGGCGAGATTGCGGTACGGGTGATCCGCGCCCTGAAGGAACTGGGCATCGCGTCGGTGGCGGTTTACTCGGAAGTGGACCGGGCTGCGCTGCATGTGCGGATGGCGGATGAGGCCATCGCAATTGGCCCGGCGGACTCGCGCGAGTCGTACCTGAACATCTCCCGGATTCTCGAAGCGGCGAAACGGACGAACGCGGAAGCGGTGCACCCGGGCTACGGCTTCCTGAGCGAGAACGCGGCCTTCGCGCAAGCATGCACCGATGCGGGACTGGTGTTTATTGGCCCCTCCGCGGCGTCAATTCGCGGCATGGGTTCGAAGACGGCGGCGCGGGCGCTGGCGCGGGAGGCGGGTGTGCCCACCGTGCCCGGCGCGGCCGGTGCGGTAACTTCGCTCGCCGAAGCATTGGCCGTTGCGCAGGAGGTAGGCTACCCCGTTTTGCTGAAGGCGGCCGCGGGCGGCGGCGGCAAAGGCATGCGCCTGGTGCAAGCGGAAGAGGAGATGGAGGCCGCGCTGCGAGATGCGGCGGGCGAAGCGGAGCGCGCCTTCCACGATGCGCGGGTGTATATCGAGAAGGCGGTTGGCAGGCCTCGTCATATTGAGATTCAGGTGCTGGGCGACCAGCATGGGAACCTGATCCACCTGGGAGAGCGCGAGTGTTCCCTGCAGCGACGGCACCAGAAGGTGATTGAGGAATGCCCCTCTCCGCTGATGCGCGAGTATCCTGAGTTGCGCGAGCAAATGGGGCAGGCGGCATTGCGCGCGGCGAGCGCGGCAGGCTACTACAACGCCGGCACGGTGGAGTTTCTGGTGGACGACCAGCGAAACTTCTACTTCCTGGAAATGAACACCCGGCTGCAAGTGGAGCACCCGGTGACGGAATGGGTGACCGGGCTCGACCTGGTGCATGAGCAATTACGGATTGCGGCGGGCGGGCGACTGGCGCTACGGCAGGAGGACGTGCGCTGGCAGGGGTCAGCGCTGGAATGCCGCATCTACGCGGAGGACCCGGAAAACCAGTTCTTCCCTTCCCCCGGCCGGATCACGCGGCTGGAGCGCCCGGCGGGGCCGGGGGTGCGCGTGGATTCGGGTGTGTACCTGGGATGGACGATCCCGATGGAATACGATCCACTGATCGCGAAGCTGAGCGTTCACGCAGCCACGCGCGACCTGGCGATTGCTCGCATGCGGAGCGCGCTGGAGGAATACTCTGTGGATGGCGTGAAGACCACCATCGGCTTCTTCCATCACATCCTGCAGGACGAGGAGTTCGCCGCCGGGCGACTGCATACGGGCTTTCTGGCGGACTACTTTGCGCGGCGGGCGACTCCGGAAGTTGCTCCGGAAGTGGAGGAGGTAGCCGCGCTCGTTTGCGCGCTGGACGCGGCACGGGGCAACGGCGCACCGCGAGGCTCTATGAAGAATACCCAGTCGTTGTGGCGCCAGCTCGGACGGGAAAGGAGCTTCCGATGAAGGCTCAACGACAGATTAATGGCCAGCCGATGGAGGTTAGCTGGCGCGAGGAAGGTGGGGCGGTGGAGTTTCGTACACGGCGCGAAGGTGATTCGCCCGAAAACCCGCTGCGCCGCGCGGACGTGGTGGAGGTGGAACCCGGCATCTATAGCGTGCTGGTGGAGGGCCGCAGCTACGACGTGCGGATGGAGCATGCGCACTACGGCGACTTTGCGCAGGTGGGTAAATGGCGGGTAAAGCTGGAATCCACGGAGAGAGCCAATGCCGGCGGCGCGGGTGGCGGAAGAGGTCCCGCAAAGGTGCTCAGCAAGATGCCCGGGCGTGTGGTGAAAGTTCTGGTGGCGGAAGGCGATGTGGTGGCCGAAGGCCAGGGCCTGCTGGTGCTGGAAGCAATGAAGATGCAGAACGAAATTGGAGCGCCGGGCGCGGGTGTAGTGCGCGGCTTGGCCGTAAAGGAAGGCGATGTGGTGGCGGCGGGTGCGCCACTCTGCAGGGTAGAGTAGCAACGCCCGCGCCACGTTCGTGTCCGGCGCTGTCGAGCCTATTGGAAGCGAACCGTTAGCCGGTTGGAGGCAATCCAGGGGGCGGTTCCGTTGCGCACCCAGATGTAAAGGTCAATATCCTGGCCGCGCGGGGTGTCGCGGGGCACCTTCACGTTCACTTGGTCAAGCCCCACAAATGTGGGATGCGGGCCGGCGAAAGAGATCTCCGCTTCGGCGGTCCCCACGAAAGCCTTCATCTGGGTGGCAGCGCCGCGGTTGCGGAAGCCCGTACCAAAGAGTTCCAGGAACAGTTCGTCTCCCGTGCCGCCCATGGGCGCTGCGTTGGGAGTGCACTGCCCGTTCCCGCAAAGGAAGAGGTTGCTGCGCTCCTGCTCGCCACTGGCACGCACCCGGACGGCGAAGCCCGCAGGGGCTCCCGCGCCAGAGGAATTCGCGCTGAACAACGACACCGACCGGTTGCGCAGCATCACGCGGGTTTCGTTGACCGACATGGTTGCGCCGCGCCGTACTCGGAGGCGGATTTCCTCTTCCTGGTTCTCAAGCACGCTGAGATCGGGCGGCAGTTGGAAATTGATCTGGCCCGGTGACACATAGAACAGCGGAACGGGCACCCAATCCTGTTCCTGGAAACGCCAGCGTTCCACTGAGGTCCCGGCCAAGTTCAATGGCAGTGGCACCGCGCTGGCGGAGCCCGATTCTGCCGCCAGATTCTCGCCAAAAAGCGTAAGGATCATCCCTGGCGCCGCCACCAATGAGGTCTGCAGGTAACCCAGATCCAGGACTGCCTGCCGGAAGCCGCCCGCATCAGTGATCGCAGTAATCCTGGGGTCATCGCCGGTGACAGGATCGAGCAGGGAGTAACGGGCGGTGGTACTCACGGTGTCGGCATCCGGCCGGTGGAAGTAGACCACCGCAGCAATGGAAGGGTCGCCCGCCGCGCGCGCGGGATCCAGCCCCAGCTCAAGGGTGTAGGGCGGTTGACCGCCGCTGGCGCGGATCTGCAGCCAGTCAACGGTGCCCCCTGGGTTCTGGTAGGAAACAAAGCGGCTGGGAGCGGTGGAGGCACCGTTCGTGAAGCTGACGGAAATCTGGGCAGGGTTGGCCACGCGCGAATCATCAGGGAATCGCCAGACGGCAGCGCCTCCAATCTGCAGGTCGCGAAGCAGAGTGTTCCCCTGGGTGTAGCTCGCCAGCAGTTGCCGGGGCTGGTCCATGGTGACGGTCACCGGGTTGTCACTGGAAGAAACAGCACCTGTGAAATTGGCGAAGCGCAGTCCGTCGCGATTGGGCGCGAACACCTGCACTGTTCCGCCTTCTGGAAACCACTCATACCGGGTGCCGTCCAAAGCCGGCGGACTTGGAAACTCGGCGGGCATAGGCTCACCCGCGTTGCTGAAGGCAAGCCACGGGGCATTCGGCAGGGACCCAAGGTTGGTAATGGTGCTCAACCGGTGCAAGCGGCGGAAGGCCAGGTTTACCGTGGACGCTGCCGTCGGGGCGAGGAGAATGCGCCCCAGATCGGTAGCGCCATCCGGCCAGCCGCGAAACTGGATGCGGGTGTTGGCATTCGCTTCAGCAATCGGACTAACGCTTACCAAGTGCGTGGAGCCAGGAATCCACTGAGCCTGGAAGGGCAGCGTCCGCGGAACCAGGTCAACCAGCGCGGTCATCCCCGGAATGTTGGCCGAAAGGGTAAACAGTACAGGCGTCGCAGAAGTTGTCTGAGTGATGGCGACAGCGGCGGCATTCACGCCTACAGTCAGCGTGCGGCTGACCGTGCCCGCGGGCAGCGTCGGAATGGTGACGGTGAATTGCGCGCTGCCATTGCCAGCGGCCGATCCCTCAAAGCCAACAGGGGACGACGGCAACGAGATCTGCCAGCTCTGCTGCGGTGAAGCCACGATAGATACCGTCACGGAACCTCCCGCGGACGGCACCGTCGCCGCGGAAGGCGATACAAAGAAGATGTCAGTCCTCGTGCTGGCAGCCTGGTTCACCACCACTTCCTTGCCTGCAATTCGGACCAAGCCGGAACGCGGGGTGGGGGATGGGTTGGCTAGGGCATTCAGTTGCACGGTGGTGCCGCCTTTGCCTGTGCGGCGGGTGAGGATCTTCAGCCAGTTAGCCGAAGTACCGACGGTCCAGGGGCAGTCTGCACCTGTGGTGAGGTTGATGTTCGATAGTGAGTTGGTTCCGGAGACCGGGAGTTCGGTTGCATTCACTGTATAGGTGCAACCCTGGGGAACCGGGAAACTGCGGCGGATGGTGACCAGGTTGTTGCCCCACTCGCTCCATACAAGGCCACCCCCGGGCATAGGAGCGAGGCTGCGCTGCTGCACCAGCATGTCGTCGCCCAGAAAGCCACCATCGTTACGAGGCGTGCCGGTATCTGAGCGGCGGAGCACGCGAATATTGGCGTCAGCCACGTACTCAGCGAGGGCACCAGGGAAACCCACCAGTGCATAGAGAGTGCCGGGCGCCGGGGACGAGAGCGGCGGGTTGATGAACTGGGGCGCGGTGAGAGTGGGCGCACCGTCAGTCGTTGTTGTTGAGTTACCGGTTTCGCCAACTACAGTACGGATAATTCCCTGGTCGTCTACGCGGTAAATGCCAGAAGCGATCTGAAGCTGGAAAAACACCGTGCCCGCGGAGTCAACCTCAATGAAGCTCGGACGAGCCCCAAGGAGCGCATCCAACGCCACCAGGCCACTGAGAGGGGTTCCCAATGGGCTACTGCCACCGCCCGCAAAGCGAGCCAGCTTGCCGTCAGCGGTAACTTTCCAAATGCGGTGAATGCTAAGAGTCTGCTGATGAAAGTAGACCTCTCCGTTGGGGGAAACCGCCCAGACTACTGGTGACTGCAATATAGCGTCGTTGGCGTTATTGCCTTCGCCCAATTGGAAGTTCTGGCCGCCGCCAAGGATGGTCTCAATGTTGCCGCCGATAGTGAACCGGCGGAGCCGCTGGCTGTCGTTGGTAAGGAAATAGAGGCGCTTCTGGCTGTCGATGGCGATTCGCGACCCAAGGAAGAGCGTGGCATTGAGGGCAGGGCCGCCGTCACCGAGGGCCCCGGTGACGCCGCTTCCAGCGATGCGGGTGAGGATGCCATCCGCACCCAGCCTGTAGATGCGGTGCAGCACGGGATCACCGAAGTAAACGTTGCCGTCAGCATCGGTCACCAGGTTGGTAATGCTGTTGGTACGCAGCAGCGGAGGATCGCCTTCAAGGATGGTGCGTTCGGCACGGCGGAACGCGCGCAAGTAGTGGGTGAGTGCGCCGGATGGGCTTACTTGAAAGACACTCTGGCTGAAGGAATCGCGGATGAAGGCGCCGCCCAAAGGCGACACGCGGACCCGATCCGGGTTGATGCGGAATCCCTGGAACGAGGGCTGCGGCTTGTTGTCGTGGCCATCCTGGGCAAAGACGATGGAATAGTCGTCCGTCGCGGAGGCCACTCCCAACTCAGCGCGACCGAGTGTTGCGGTGTCTGTTTGGACAATGGCAAGGCCGCCCTGGGGAAATGCGGCCAGCGAGAGTCTCCGCACCAATTCCACATTCTGCAGAGCACCCTGGCGCACGCCGGTGCCAGGCGCCGCACTCACATTAATCGCCACACCGCTGGTTGTGATGCGCACGATAGTAGGAGTAAAGCTAGCAGCGACGTTGACGTTGCCGGCAACATCAACAGCGAGCGCGTCCACGGAGCTGAACCCAACATTGGCTGCCGAAACTCCAGGGTAAACGCCTGGTTGCTGCGCGGGTGGGGTGGACCCGGCAGGCACCCCGGCGAGTCCGATGAGGCCATCCGCGCCTACGCTAAAAACGCGCTGACAGCCGCTGGAAAAGAAGTAGAGCGTGCCATCACCGGAAGCAGCCATCGCGGTAACGCGCCCGATGGGAGCGGAAGCAGCGGTTGCGCCGAGTACCGGGCACTCGGCGCCGCCATCGCCCGCGAAGACTTGGATGACACCGTCCGGGGCGACTTTGCGAATGATGCTTCGGTCTGTCCGGTCAGTGGCGATGAAGACGTCGCCGTTGCCCGTCACGGCCAGGTGCGCGGGTCGCTGCACGCCAGCGGCGGTGGCAAGGCCGCCGTCGCCACTAGTGATCGCGCTGCCGGTTCCCGCAAAGAGGCGCAGAATGCCGTCCGGCCCCACAAGAAACACCCGGTTCTGGATGGCGTCGCTCACCAGCATTTCGCCGTTTGGCAGGAAGGCGAAGTCAGTCACTTCGAGGAGGTCCGCATCCGTACGGAAATCCGACAGCCCGCGGGTTTCCGGCTGCCCGAGGATGGTGCCCACCAGATGACCAGCCACGGGACTGGCGGGCGGGGTGGTTTGGGCTGGCAAGGCAAGGGTTCCGCCAAGAAGGGCGGCCAGCAGAGCAGGCACGCCGGAACGGAGGAGGGAAAGCGAAGCGATCATCACGCCCCTAGCATAGCGGAAGAATGCGCGCGCCTGATCCAGTATTCAGATGCCTCCATACGAAATTTACAACATTTGACACGTTGAAAACTGATAGAAAATGAAGCATTGCCTTCGGGAAAAAACAGGATCGCGATACTCCCATTATATCTGGCGCCTTGGCCATTGGGCGCATCGCAATCCGCGACTACTTCCCGGGCAATCCACCTCGAAAGGACAGGCAACTATGCGGAACCCCGCTAACCGAGTGCGTGCCACGCTGATGACCGCGATGATGGCGCTTGCCGGATGCTCCCCCATGACCCAGACGATTGACTATCCCGAAACCCAAAAGGTGGAACAGGTTGATACCTACCACGGCGTGGAAGTGGCAGACCCCTATCGCTGGCTGGAGGATGACAATTCCTCCGAAACCGCTGCGTGGGTGGAGGCGCAGAACAAAGTTACGAATGCGTACTTGGATAAGATTTCGTTCCGCGAGCAGTTACGGCAGCGGCTGCGGACGCTCTATGACTACCCGAAGCACGGGCAGCCGGCACGGCGGGGCGAGTGGTATTTCTTCTCGAAGAACAGCGGACTGCAGAACCAGAACGTCTGGTATATCCAGAAGGGGCTGGACGGGGAAGCCAGTGAACTGCTGGACCCCAATGCGCTGTCGCCCGACGGCACCACACGGTTGGATTCTTTTGCTCCCTCGGCGGATGGGAAGTATGTGGCGTATGCGCTATCTGATGGAGGCTCGGATTGGAAGGTGATCCGGGTGATGGAAGTGGCCACGCGCAAAGTGCTGGACGATGAAGTGCGCTGGGTGAAGGTATCGGGGATCGCCTGGGCGGGCAATGGCTTCTTCTACAGCCGCTACCCCGCTCCAGAGGGCGGCAATCTGCTGTCGGCCAAGAACGAAAATCACCAGGTCTGGTTCCATCGGGTGGGCACCGCCCAGACGGCGGATGAACTCACCTATCAGGATCCGGCAAATCCGCAGCGCTTCCACACCCTGCAAACGACGGAAGACGAACGCTACGCCGTGCTGACGATCTCTGAACGGGGCAAGGGGCTGGACGGCAACGCACTGCACTACAAGGACCTTTCCCAAGCGGGTTCGGCGTTCCGTCCGATTATGGCGGAGATCACTAACGACCAGTATGAACTCGTGGGGAACACGCCGACGGGGTTCCTGGTGACGACCAACGCCAATGCCCCGAATGGAAAGGTATTGCACTTCACGATCTCGAACCGCCAGTGGAAGGATATTCTCCCGGAGCAGTCCGAGCCACTGCGGGACGCGCATACCGGGGGCGGAAAGCTGTTCGCCACCTACATCAAGGATGTGGCAAGCCGCGTGGTGCGGTACAGCCTGGAGGGCGTCCGCGAGACCGACGTGCAGTTGCCCGGCTTGGGCTACGTGCAGGACTTTGGCGGACGGCGCGACGACACAGTGGTGTTCTACAACTACCAGTCGTTCGACTATCCGCCCACAGTGTTCCTGTATGACTTGACGAGTGGGGAAAGCAAGCCCTACCGTGCTCCCGAGATTCCTGGCTTTGACCCTGCTCTGTATGAGACTAAGCAGGTGTTTGTGAACAGCAAGGACGGTACGAAGGTACCGATGTTCCTGGTGCACAAGAAGGGGCTGGCATTAAACGGAAGCAACCCGACGCTGCTTTATGGCTATGGCGGGTTCAACGTGGTTACCAACCCGACGTTCAACTCATTGCGGTTGGCGATGCTGGAGCAGGGATTTGTGTATGCCTCCTGCAACATGCGGGGCGGCGGCGAGTATGGGGAGACCTGGCACGAGGCCGGCACGAAGCTGAAGAAGCAGAATGTGTTCGACGACTTCATCGGTGCGGCGGAGTGGCTGATTGCCAACAAGTACACCAGCAGCGACAAGCTCGCGGTGCTGGGCGGTTCCAACGGCGGACTGCTGGTGGGAGCCGTGATCAACCAGCGACCTGAACTCTTTCGCGCCGCCGTACCTCAGGTAGGTGTGATGGATATGCTGCGCTTCCACAAGTTCACCATCGGGTGGAACTGGATTCCAGACTATGGATCGAGCGACGACCCGGAAGAGTTCAAGGCCCTCTATGCTTACTCTCCCATCCACAACGTGCGCGATGGCGGCATCTATCCGGCAACGCTGATTACGACCGCAGACCACGACGACCGCGTGGTGCCCGCCCATTCGTTCAAGTACGCGGCAACCATGCAGGCGAAAGCCGCCAAGGACAAGCCAGTAATCATCCGGATTGAAACCAAGAGCGGCCACGGCGCAAGTAACACGGAAAAGTCGATCGCGCTGAATGCCGACATCCAGGCATTTCTGATGAAGGAGCTGGGGGTGAATCCGAAATGGTAGGAAGCGGGCAGGTGACTGCCCGTGGGATGAGAGATCCCCTGGGACGGCCGGGGGATGTTGCGACCCGCGCGTCCCAAGGCACATACAGTGTGCTCCCGGAGGCAAGGTCAGAGTGAGTCCTTCCCATGCGCCCATGCTACTCTGGCGAAGAGAGGGCCCTTAGCTCAGCGGTTAGAGCAGCGGACTCATAATCCGTTGGTCGTAGGTTCAAATCCTACAGGGCCCACCACCGAGATTGGGAAACGCGAGGGGCCGGCTGTCGACAGCCGGCCCGTCACGTTTCACTCCCATGACTTGCAACTTTGGCCGATGCGGCCGGAGAAGCTATTCCGCTTTCTTGGCGGTGAAGTTCATCGGCGGGCGATCAACTTCTTTCATCGCACGGGTTCCCTTGAGTTCCGCACCCTCCACCTTTCCATCCCAGAGCATGGTCATCGTGCCCATCGGGGTTTCGAGAACCGTTTCAAAGGAGAACTTGCCCCCTTCGATCTTGCCGTTCGTAATGTCGACGGTCCGCGCACGTTCGCCGGCGCCCATCTCCGCGGTGCCCGTGAGCTTTCCGCCCTCTTCTTTCAGGTTCAGGGTGGTTTGCATGCCTCCCATGCGTCCGCCACCTCCGGGTCCGCCGCCGCGGCCTTCCGCCCCAGCCGGGCGCTCGATTTCCACGGAATACTTGCCCGTGACATCCGCCAGCAATATTCCGGTGCATAGCACCAAGGCAGCCGTCATTGCGATCACTTTGTGAAGCATCCTCAATATCTCCTTCAGGTACCGAAACACGGTACAAAGGGAGAGGTTGCTTCCGATAGGGATTGGTTACCGTAAACCCGAGTCCTGCCGAAATTCAGGCACGAATGTATGAACGCTGCTTTGCCCGAATACTGCGATTTGAGCCTGCCCGTGCCTCTGGACCGCAACTTCACGTACGCGATGCCGCTTTCCGTACGGCACCGGGCGCAGGTGGGCTGCCGCGTGATTGTGCCTTTCTCGCGACGGAAGCTGATGGGCGTGATTGTGGCGCTTCACGGGCAGAAACCGCCCGGTGAATGCAAGGAAGTGCTGCGGCTGGTGGACGAGGCTCCGGTTTTTGATGCGGAGATGATGGCGCTGGCTTCGTGGGTGAGCGAGTATTACTGTGCACCGATGGGAGAGGTGCTGCGCGGGATGGCGCCGCTTACGGGCGAGTCACGCAAGGGCGTGGTGTATTCGTTGACCCAGGACGGCCGCGACCTCATCCGGCAGAGCGTGCTGGGGCTTGCCACCGAAGGACCCGCCGAACGACTGATGCGATTGCTGGATGAGCGCCCACAGAATGAAACCTGGTTGAAGCAGCGCGTTCCCGGCGCAAGCGTGCAACTGTCCAAGTTGCTGAAGAAGGGCCTGGTGGAGCGCGAGGAATTCCATGTGCAGAAGGACCCGCTGCGGATGGCCTCCGAGCGCTTGCTGGTGGAAGGATTGCAGCCGCCCCCTCCCCTGGAATTGGATGGCAAGAAACTGCCCAAGGCGGAGCGCGAGTTGCTCTCGTTCCTGGCGCTGCATCCGGGGGAATATGCGCTTAACGAGTTGGAAGACATCGTGAAGAACGCGTCGAGCGCGGCGCGATCGCTGGCGCGCAAAGGCCTTTTACGGACACGGCCGCGACCTACAGTGCACGGGGGGATAGGTTCCGGCACACGGCATCCGCTGAACGAGCAGCAGCAGTCGGCGCTGGATGCGATTACCCGCGCGCTGGATGTGGGTGAGTTCCGGGCGTTCTTGCTGCAGGGCGTGACGGGATCAGGAAAAACGGAAGTATATATGCACGCCATAGAAGCCGTGCTGGCGAAGCGGCGCAATGCACTGATGCTGGTGCCGGAGATAGCGCTGACGCCCGCAATGGCCGGGCACTTCTACCATCGCTTTGGCGATAAGGTGGCGATTCTGCATTCTGCTTTCCACGACGCCGAACGGGCCAGCCAGTGGCGAAGGGTGCAGTCAGGTGAAGCGGGCGTGGTGGTGGCGACGCGCTCCGGGGTATTTGCACCCATACCGAACCTGGGCCTGATTCTGGTGGACGAGGAACACGACGGCAGCTACAAGCAGGAGGAGACACCTCGCTATCACGGGCGCGATGTGGCCGTGTATCGCGCCAGTATGCATAAGGCGGTGGTGGTGCTGGGGTCAGCGACACCGAGCCTGGAGACCCGCTACAACGCGGAGCTGGGGAAATACCAGCGGCTGTTGCTGCCGGAGCGGGTGAACGGACGCCCGATGCCCGAAGTGGACATCATCGACATGCGCCAGGAGTTTCTGGAAACGCATAGCAAGGATCCGTTTTCTCGGCGGATGGCCGAGGCCGTAACGGAACGTCTTGAGAAGCACGAGCAGGTGATGGTGTTGCATAACCGGCGAGGCTTTTCCACACAGGTGGTGTGCCGTTCGTGCGGGTACGCGGCGGGATGCCCGCACTGCGCGGTAACGCTCACCTACCACCGGCGCCACAAGCGGATGCTGTGCCACTACTGCGGCTATGCGGAGGCCGTTCCCAAGGTGTGCGTACAGTGCGCGAGCGAACACCTGCACTTCGTGGGAGCAGGTTCAGAGAAGATCGAGGATTTTCTGCATCAGTATTTCCCTGGGGCGCGCATCGCCCGTATGGACCGCGACACGGTGGGGGGGAAGCGTGGCTACGAGACGATCCTGGAGGGCTTCCGGGATGGGGCCTATGACATTCTTGTGGGCACCCAGATGATTGCAAAAGGGCACGACATTCCGAATGTGACACTGGTGTGCGTGGTGACGGCCGACGCCGCGCTGGCCTTGCCCGACTTTCGCGCGGCGGAACGGACTTTTCAATTGCTGACGCAGGTGGCCGGGCGCGCAGGGCGAGGGTTTACGCCGGGAAGGGTGCTGGTGCAGACGTTGCACCCGGAGCACTACTCCGTAACGCTTGCGGCGACACAGGACTACGAAGCGTTCTACGCCACCGAAATCGCGTTTCGTAGACAATTGCGCTATCCGCCGTATGCGTTTCTGGCAAACGTACTATTGCGCCACGAGAAGCAGGAAGAGGCAATGCGTATGGCAACGGAAGTGAAGTGGCTGCTTGACCCGCCATCTGAGCAGATTCGGGTAATGGGTCCGGCGGAGGCTCCCGTGCCGAAGCTGAAGAGCGAGTTCCGCTACCAAATTCTGCTGAAGTCAGCGAGCCGGGCGGCTCTGCGCCGCACCATCCTGCGGATCCGCGAACACGCGGCATCAATGCAGTGGAGAGCAACATCGGTAGTGCTAGATGTCGATCCGCTGAATCTGATGTAGCTGTCTGTGAGGCCTGGCCGGTTACATGCCTCATACTGGAAAGCAGAGGAACCCCCTGGATGACGGACACACTGAAGTACCCGATTGGGCGCTTTGCCTTTGACCCAGACACGGCGGCGGCACAGAGGGAAGGATGGATTTCCGACATCACCCACTTGCCCCACCAACTGGAAGCGGCCCTGGATGGGTTGAGCGAAGAGCAGTTGGATACTCCGTATCGCCCTGACGGCTGGACCGTTCGCCAGGTGGTGCATCATGTGGCGGATAGCCACTTGAACGCCTATATTCGCGTGCGCTGGGCGCTTACCGAAGAGCAGCCCACCATCAAGGCCTACGACGAGAAGCTATGGGCGGAACTGCACGATGCAAGCACGGATCCAGTGGCGGCGTCGCTGCAACTGCTGGGCGGATTGCATGCGCGGTGGACCTCGCTGCTGAAGAACCTGGCTCCGGACGAATTTCATCGAACGCTGGTGCATCCGGTGAATGGGCCAGGAACCATCGAGCGGTATACGTGCCTGTACGCGTGGCATGGCAGGCACCACGTGGCGCACGTAACGGCGTTGCGGGAGCGGATGGGCTGGTAGGGAAGTTCAACTCCTATACTGAAGAGTAGTGTGAAGTCGTTCTACGTACAGAATTTTGGCTGCCGGGCGACGCAGGCGGATGGCGCTGCGCTGGAGACGTTGCTATCTCTGCGCGGTCTTACGCCATCGGTGAGCCGCGAGCACGCCGACCTGGTGGTGCTGAACACCTGCACGGTGACTGCAACCGCGGATGACGATGTGCGCAAGACCGCGCGCCGCGTTCACCGAGAGAATGCCGGGGCGCGCATCCTGGTGACGGGTTGCTACGCGCAGCGAGATCCGGAGGCCGTTTCCCAGTTGCCGGGTGTGGCATGGGTGGTAGGCAACTCGCATAAGACGCATATTCCCGACATCCTGGCGGACGACATCGCATCGACGCCTTTCCATGGCAACATCCACGTGGGCGATATTTTTGCGCACAGTGAGTTTCTGTCGGCGCCGGTGGAGGACGCGGCAGGGGATCGCACGCGGCCAAACCTGAAGATCCAGGACGGCTGCAACAACCGCTGCTCGTTCTGCATCATTCCCTTCGTGCGGGGCAAGAGCCGGAGCGCTCCTCTGGAGGAAGTGCTGGCGCAAGTACAGCAGTTGGCTGGGCGCTACCGCGAAGTGGTGCTGAGCGGCATTAACCTCGGTCGCTGGGGCCGGGACAATGGCATGCATCTGCGGCTGCACGACCTGGTGCGGGCACTGCTCGAGGACACGCCGGTGGAACGGCTGCGGCTGAGTTCCGTGGAACCGATGGACTACTCCGATGAGTTACTGATGCTGATGGCGGGGAACCCGCGGATCGCCCGGCACTGGCATGCCCCGCTGCAGTCAGGATCGGATACGGTGCTGAAGCGGATGAAGCGGCGTTACCGGCTCCGGCACTATGAGCAACGTATGCAGGAGGCGTTTCGCCTGCTGCCCGATGCTGCATTCGGCGCCGATGTAATGGTGGGTTTCCCCGGAGAAACCGATGCCGAGTTTGAGGAAACCAGGGCATTCGTTGAGCGGATGCCCTATACGTACTTGCACGTATTCACTTACTCTGAGCGCCCAGGGACGCCAGCCGCGGAGATCTCCGCGCAACTACCGATGCCGGTGCGGAAGCAGCGCAACGCCGTGCTGCGCGACCTGGCGGCCGCGAAGAATCTGGAATTCCGGCGGCGGATGGTGGGTACACGGGTAAGTGTGGTGACGCTGGATACGCCAGGCTTTGCGCTTAGCGAGAATTACCTGAAGGTGGAGCTGGCATTGCCGCGCCCTGCAAATGAAATCCACGAGGTGGAGATTGGCGCGGTGACGGAGCTAGGGGTGTCGGAGAAACGCGGACCGTTTGTTTTTTTGTAGAGTCAACCGTTAGTCCGCAAGAAATTCCTCAATGCGTGCGAGGTCGGCGTCACTTAATTTCAGACCGGCGGCTCCCATCACGCCATTGGCCTGCTTGGCATTCCTCATTCCAACAATTGCGCCGGTAATCGCAGGGTGACGGAGAGTCCATGCAATGGCCACTTCGCCGGGCGAAACGCCATGGCCGGCACCGATCTCGCGCAACAATTCCACCAGGGCAAGATTCTTCGAGAGTCGCGGTTCCTGAAAGTCAGGGACGCGCTGGCGGTGATCGTCTTCAGGCATGGCCGCGACGCGCTCCGCTGTCATCTTGCCGGTGAGCAACCCAGAGCGCATGGGCGAATAACCGATGACGCCAATACCGTTCTGCTGGCAATAGGGCAACTGTTCCTGTTCGATGCCCCGGACGAGCATGTTGTAGGGCGGCTGCAGCGAAGTGATGGGTGCTATGGGAGCGATTCGTTGCAATTGGGCCACGCTGAAGTTGGAGACGCCAATCCAGCGAACCTTGCCCTGCTCCTTCAGGCGCGCACACGCTTCCCAGCCTTCCTCGATATCTTCGTCGGGCTCTGGCCAGTGAATCTGGTAGAGGTCGATGACGTCAGTCTGCAAGCGGCGCAGACTTTCCTCGCATTCGCGGATGACCGAGTCGCGATGCAGCACCTTGCCGATTTCGCGCTGCTCATTCCAGACGCGCGCGCACTTGGTGAAGAGCAGCGGCTTGTGGCTGAGACCCTTCACGGCGCGCCCCACCACCACTTCGGCATGGCCGAGCCCGTAGACGGCAGCGGTATCGATCCAATTGACTCCCGCATCCAGCGCGGCGTGGATTGCGGCGACGCTGTCATCATCGTCCTGAGGCCCCCAGCCGAATTTCCAGTTACCTCCGCCCATCGCCCAGGCGCCGATGCCGAGCACGGTGATGGCAAGATCGCTGTTTCCAAGAATGCGTGTTTCCATGTTTCTGATTCTCTCCGGGTGCACGGCTCAGGCAAGGGTCTCGCGAGGCATGCTTGCTGCAACATCGGCACAGCGCTCGACGGGCAGCACGTAGCTGGCGGAGATACTTCCGCCAAAGCAGGCCTGCACATCGCAGCCCTGCTGGCGTTCGCGCTGCGTGTAGCGGCCGTGATAGCGATAGACGTTGCCATCCACCAGATACTCCAGCGGCAGGGCTGCCGTGTCCAGGTCGCAGAAGGCGAGCGGAGGCAAAGTATCTGCGGACTCCGGCGGGCAGGGGAAGTTCACATTCCAGTAGCCAGCTTCAGCTTGCGGACGCGCCAGCAGTTCGCCAATCACCTCCCGTGCCCAGCGGGCCGCCCGTTTCCAATCCTTCTCAGTAAGGACGCGGTCGCGGTAGTGCGAGAGCGCAAATCCGGGAACCCCGCGCATGACGGCCTCACGCACGGCAGCCACGGTGCCCGAGTGGTAGACGTCCACCCCCAGATTGCCGCCATCGTTGATGCCGGAAAACACCCAGTCCACTTCCCCGTTTAGCATGTGCAGACCCACGCGGGTGCAGTCAGCAGGGGTGCCTTCCACAGCGTAGCGTCGAGTGTCGAGGTGGAAGACCCGGAATGTGCCTTCGGTGGCGGAATGGCCACAGCCCGACATGCCCGTGGCGGGTGCCATGGTCCATACCTCGCCGAAATCTTCTAGCGCGCTTGCCAGGGCAAGGATTCCCGGTGCGTCAATTCCATCGTCGTTGGTAAGTAAAATGCGCACTCTTCCAGGATAGCGTGCGAGACGCGGGAGCCAAGCGCCTTGGCTGTGGTTTGTGACAAAGGCAGGAGGTCTGAAGCAATGGGGGGCGGGGGGCGCAGTCAGCCAGAGCTGCCTTGGAGAGACGCCCTGTGTCTTGCGAACGCTTCCTCGATATACTCATCGGCATCATGTTTCCCATCGCTATCCCCTCGAATGCGCGGCACTCACTGAGTGTGGTTCTTGCTTTGCTCCTGCTGGCCAGTTGCGTGACGGCCCAAAACGACCCCGCCAAGGAGGAGTGGATTCAACTCTTCAATGGCAAGAGCCTCGACGGCTGGCTGCCGAAGATCACGGGTTACGATTTGAACGACAACCACGGAAACACCTTTCGGGTGGAGGGCGGCGTGTTGAAGGTAGCCTACGACCAGTATTCTGATTTCGGCGGGCGCTTCGGTCATCTCTTCTACAAAGATCCCTTTCACTACTATCGGATTCGGGTGGAGTACCGCTTCGCGGGTCCTCAGGCGCCTGGCGGCCCAGGATGGGCGGCGCGGAACAGTGGCATCATGATCCACGGACAGACGCCGCAATCGATGGGCAAGGATCAGGACTTCCCCATCTCGATTGAAGTGCAGTTGCTGGGCGGGCTGGGACAGGGCAAGCGACCGACGTCGAACCTATGCACTCCTGGCACGCACGTTGTGATTGACGGCAAGCTCGAAACGCGGCATTGCGTTACGTCGACATCAGATACGTTTGACGGAGACCAATGGGTGACCGCGGAAGTGCTGGCGCTGGGTGACGCGGAGATCGTGCACTTCGTTAACGGGAAGCAGGTGCATCGCTATGTGCTGCCGCAAGTGGGCGGAGGGAATGTGAGCAAGCATGACCCTGCTGTGAAGCAGGACGGCACGCTGCTGCGCGGAGGGTCGATCTCGCTGCAAAGCGAGAGCCATCCAGTGGAGTTCCGCAAGGTGGAATTGCTGAACCTGGAAGGCTGCATGGACGAGAAGGCGAAGAACTACAAGCGCTACTTCGTGAAGGCGAACAACGCCGCCTGCGTTTACTGAAATCTGGCGGAATCAGGCGCCTGAACAGCACCGAGAAATTGAACCTAGCAAACTCCCGAGAACCGGAGTAGAATCCGCACAGTTCCGCACGAGATTCGTGCGACGGAACACAGAGGGAGCAACGATGGTTACCTATATTTCGCTTCTGCACTTCACTGAGCAGGGCATAAAGGCGATCAAGGATTCGCCGAAGCGCGTGGAGGCCTATATCAAAATGGCCAAGGCGCATGGTGTGAAGACGATCTCCGTCCATTACACGATGGGAGGCGCCGATTTGGTGCTTGTGAGCGAAGCGCCAGACGAGGAAACACTGATGAAGGTGCTGCTACTGCAGCTGGGCCACGGCAACGTCACGGCAACCTCAATGCGGGCGTTTACTGTGGCGCAGATGAAGGAGTTTCTGAAAGAGCAGGCGTAACCCTTGGGCCGCGGGATTGGCGGTACGTGCCCTGCCAGGCGCACCTGCCGCCAATGGGCCTATTCCTCTACTTCGGCCCGCGCAAGCTCCAGCAGTTCGACAAGTTGCCCTAGCTGCGGTTCGTTCAACAAAGGGAGCGCGGCATGGTTGAAAGCGTCGAGCAGGGGATCAATCGCCGTTAGCAGTTCGAGTCCGTTGTCCGTGATGGTGGCGTAAACGACGCGCCGGTCCCGTTCACAGCGAACCCTCAGAACCCATCCGCGAACTTCCATGCGGTCGAGCAGTCGGGTAATGCCGGGAGCTTCCTCAATCAGGCGCTGGCCAATGGAAAGCGTAGGTAATCCCTGGGGGCCGGCGCCGCGAAGGATGCGCATTACGTTGTACTGCTGAAGCGTGACACCGAATGGTTCCAGAATTGCCGCGATGCGTCGCCGTACGCCATCCGCGGTCTTCATCACCGCAAGCATCGCTTCTTCCTGTTTGGTGGCGAAGGGCTTGGTTTGCTGCAATTCGTCTTGCAGTTTGCGGATCTTCATGGATACGACTTCTCCTTCCGGCCCACAACCTGGAAGCGCGGGGACAACTCGATTCGCACGCCAGGCGCGCTACCATCATCAGCATGCAGGAAGCGCGAGAACGCTGCCCGTGGGCGAAGGGTAGCCTTTATACGATGTATCACGATACGGAGTGGGGTGTCCCGTCGCACGACGATCGCCACCTCTTCGAGATGCTCATCCTTGAAGGGGCGCAAGCCGGGTTAAGCTGGCAGACGATTCTGAACAAACGGGAGAACTACCGCCGACTTTTCCACAATTTTGACGCGGAACGCGTGGCGAGCTTCGACGAGGCGCGGATCGCCGCACTGCTGGCCGACGCGGGGATTGTGCGGAACCGGGCCAAGGTGCATTCCGCCGTGGGCAACGCGCGCGCCTTTCTGGAAGTGCAGCAGCAGTTCGGAAGCTTTGACGCTTACCTATGGCCCTTTGTGGATGGACAACCCCGGCAAAACGAGTGGCACAGTTTAGGCGAGGTGCCCGCGGTTACCGCGGAAGCCAAGGCGCTGAGCAAAGATCTGCTGCAACGCGGCTTCAAGTTCGTGGGACCCACAATCTGCTATGCCTTCATGCAGGCGGTGGGCATGGTGAATGACCACATCACGGCGTGCTTTCGCTGGGCAGAAGTACGCAGCGTCCCCCAAGCCAGCGGCAAAGCGTAACCACTACCGTACGACGGGCAGCGCTGGGCGCAATAATGGGAACAGACCTCGCCCGGCTGCAAGACAGGGCCCGCCATGGACTTCGTTGAACAGGTAAAGAGCCAGATCGACATTGTGCGTGTGATTGGCGACTACGTGCGCCTGAAGCGTCAAGGGGCGGGGGAGCGTTACGTGGGGCTGTGCCCCTTCCATACAGAAAAGACGCCCTCATTCTCAGTCCATGCGGGTCATGGCTTTTACAAGTGTTTCGGCTGCGGCGCTGGTGGCGACGCCATCAAGTTCGTGATGGAGATGGAAGGCTTCACGTTCTTTGAGGCACTCAAGGCGATAGCGGAGCGCAACGGCATTCCGATGCCTCGAAGCGCTGACTACTCTGACGAGGACGCCAAGAAGCGAACTGACCTCTACCGTTTGAACGAAATGGCACAGGAGGTGTTCACTCGTAATCTTTGGGGGCAGCCGGGGGAAACAGCACGCGGCTATCTCGCGCGGCGAGGCATCAGCGAAGCGCAAGCGAAGGATTTCGGACTGGGCTATGCCAGCGCGGGCGGCAACGAACTGGTGCGGCTGTTCGAGCGCCAGCGCCTCGACGCAGGGCTGCTCGAAACCTCGGGGCTGGTGAAGCGGCGCGCCTCCGGCGACGGATTCTACGACACGTTCCGGGGCAGGCTGACATTCCCGATTCACAATGAGAGCGGCAAGCTGGTGGCCTTTGGCGCTCGCGTGCTGGATCCGGAAGAGCAACCGAAGTACCTGAACTCGCCGGAAACCGAGGTCTACAAGAAGCGAACAGTGCTCTACAACTTTCACCGCGCGAAAGAAAGCATGCGGCGCAACGGGCGGGCGGTGCTGGTGGAAGGATACATGGATGTGCTGGGAGCCTGGGCGGCGGGCGCGACGGAAGCCGTGGCAAGCTGTGGCACGTCATTGAGCCCGGAACATGTGCGCAATATCCGCCGGCATACGGATGTGGTGGTGGTAAATTTTGACCCCGACCGGGCAGGCGAGAACGCCACCGAGCGTTCCATTCAGGTGCTGCTGGATGAGAGCATTGACGTGCGCGTGCTGCAGTTGCCAGGGGGGCTGGACCCCGATGAGTTTGTGCAGGAGCATGGCGCGGAAGCGTATCAGGAAGCCGTTGTCAACGCGCGCGGGTATTTCCTTTGGCTGGCAGACCGCGCCAAAGCCCGCTTCGACACCAGCACTACTGCGGGACGCGTAAAGGCGCTCGAGTTTCTTCTGCCGGCCATTCAGAAGGTGAACAGCAGATTGCGCCGCTCCGCGCTTGCCGACGAGGTGACTGCCTACCTGGGAATTGAGCGGAGCATGGTGCTGGACCAGTTTAAGACAGCGGCATTGGCGAGGCGCAAGGAAGACCTCAGCGCGGGCACGGCTCCCAGTTCGGGACACCTTGAGCACATCCTGATTAGCTGCCTGGTGAACCTGCCCGAGGTAGCGAATGAACTGCTTCCGTTCCTGGCGCAGTTGGACGGCTGGCGCAAGTTGCCTTCCGCGCCGGTGATGGACGCGATGATCCGCGCCCATCAGAATGGAGAGCCCCTGCGCTTTGGCACCATCGAGCCTCGCCTCGATGCCGCCGATAAGGACATTTTGAGTAGCATGTTGTTGGATGAGGAGGTACACAAGGAATCGCATACGCGCGACCAGGCAATTGCCTGCCTAAAAAAGCTCGACTTGATCCAAATCGCTGATTTTCGCCGCGAAATAAAGAGACGTGTGCGCGAAGCAGAACAGCAGGGGAATCTCGAAGAGGCGTTTCGCCTTGCCGAGCAACTGATTCAGCTCGACGCCTAGCGCCTGCGGTAGTCATCTCGCTGATAACCCCAACTCGTGTATGTGACTCCCTCAGGTGGATGTTCGCAGCATACGGTTGTTGTACAATTGGCCAAAATAGAGGCATTTGCCTCGGGGGTTGGTGTTCAGAGTGTCCATCGAACACAATATCGGGCGTATTCGGGATAGCGACGAGTCGTCTGCAGAAGCTGGTTACGATCTCTATAGCGCGGTGAACCAACTGGTGGCTGACGACGCGAGCGCGCAGCCGGAGTTGGACGACATTCTTGCCGACCTGGAGTCCGCTGACGCGGAACTGCTGGACGAGGTGAAGTTTGCAGCGGCGAGGCGGAGCGCGGACCGGGACGACCTGGCGGATACAGACCTTGCCGCCGACGCGTCGGAGAAGACGAATGACCCGGTGCGCATGTACCTTCGTGAGATGGGCACGGTGGCCCTGCTCACACGAGATGGAGAGGTTGAACTGGCGCGTCGCATGGAGCACGGCGACGGCATCGTCGCCAAGGCGCTCTCCCGTTGCCCGTTGGTAGTGAAATGCCTCCAGCGCATCCGCGATGGCATTGTGCGGAACCCGGATGCGATCTACGATGTGCTCGTGCTGCCGGAAGAAGTTCCTGAAGAGCGCATGAGCGAGCGATATGTGCAGGAGTTTGACGAGGTCGTCAACAGCATCTTGCGGCAATACGAAGAACTGTCGCTTGCTTTGCGCCCTCAGGGCGGCCGCAAAGTGCGGCGCGCCACATTCTCCTCTCGCATGGATGCTGCGCGCTGCGCGGTGAAACTATCCCGCACCTTCTGCGACATTCCGTTCACCTCTCAGGTCTATCGAACCTTAGCAGTGGAAGTGCGCACCGCCATCGAAAACCTCGCGCCCCCGGAACGAGAAGCCGGACGGCTGCATGTGGTGCTGAGCGAAGGGCGCATCACGGATCGCGGCCTGGAACGCGAACTGCGCCGCCAATTGAAGGACCTCCGCGACCGTATCACGGTGATGGAGGAGGAGTATGCCACGGATCTGTCTCAGCTCGTTCGCACTCTCGAAATGATTGAGCGCGGGCAGGCGGAATCAGAGGCAGCAAAGAAACAACTGATCGAGGCAAACCTGCGACTGGTGGTTTCCATCGCCAAACGCTACACAAACCGCGGACTGCAGTTCCTGGATCTGATTCAGGAAGGCAATATCGGATTAATGAAGGCGGTGGAGAAGTTCAACTATAAACGTGGTTATAAATTTTCCACCTACGCGACGTGGTGGGTGCGGCAGGCAATTACCCGCGCGATTGCCGACCAGGCGAGGACGATCCGCATTCCCGTTCACATGATTGAAACCATCAATAAGCTGGTGCGCACTCAGCGGGTGATGCAGCAGACGCTCGGGCGCGACCCCACCACGGAGGAACTGGCGCGGGAGATGGAACTTCCGGTTAACAAGGTCCGCAAGATCATGCGCGTGGCGCAGGAACCCATATCCCTGGAAACCCCGGTTGGCGAGGAAGAGGAATCGCACCTAGGGGACTTCATCATCGACAAGCGAGCGGCAAGCCCTTCAGAAGCCGTCATCAATCTGAACTTGCGCGAGCAGACAGCCGAAGTTTTGCGCACGCTGAGCCCGCGCGAAGAAAAAATCATCAAGATGCGCTTTGGGCTGCAGGATGGCAGCGAGCACACATTGGAAGAGGTTGGCCAGCACTTCGCGGTGACGCGCGAACGCATCCGGCAGATTGAAGCTAAGGCACTGCGCAAGCTGCGCCACCCAAGCCGCAGCTACAGGCTCCGTACTTTCCTGCACGGCGGTCCACCGGTGGAGTAGGCATCAGAACTCACGGTACGAGCTGAGCCGGAACGAGCCTTTCTCCCACAAATCTCCAGCCTGGATGCGGAGGAGCAGCGTGCTTCACGAGTCTTCGTGCTTCACGACGAGGTTTCGTGCTTTTCTCCCAGGATAGCGTCGCGTTGCGGATGGGGAGCAAGGGCGGGCATAGGCGGTGCGCCCGCAAGCTTTCTTCCCTTGGCTGGCTTGGTCCAGATTCCAGGCTGCGCCTTGCTGGGCTTCGGCGCAGGCTGGCGAGGTTTCCGAAAGGTTCCTTCGCGCATCACAGACTCCTTATGCTCGGAAGACACACATCTTCCCTGTTGCCGGCACGGGGCAATGGCCCTGGCGCAGCGCCAACGGAAAGACCGAGCCACCTGGGAAGCTTCGATTGTGCTCAGCAGATCTAAGCTTCCCAGTGGTGACGATCTCTGATTGTTCGATGGGCCGTTAGCTCTTGTCGGTTTCGCGGACACTCTCGCCGAACACCAGAACGTGTCCGTCCGGATCGAGCACCTCGAATTCACTCATCCCGTCCGCAGTCATCCGGATCGGACTCGCTTTCGCGCCTTTGTGAAAGATCTCGTCACGGAAGGCAATTAGATCGTCCGGGAAGAAGTAGTAGGCCGCCTTCTTGTCGCGCTCTATGATATCGATGGCAGGGGGCGCTTCGCCGGAATCGGAAAGAATAATCTCTGCATGGCCCCGGCGAAGGAAATGCCAGTCTTCTTTTCCGCCATGTTCGTGATGGTCCACTGCCCGGAATCCTAGGGTATCGACAAAAAAATGCAAGGTGTTGGCAAGGTCATCACACAGCAGAATCGGAATCACACGCTCCATGGTGGACATCGGAATGAACCTCCTCTTTGACTGCAGGGCGGGCAGCTACAACGGCGGGAACTGACGAGGTGGGCGGGGCTCGCAACCGGCGTGGTGCGCCGGACGTCATCCGTGCCGGTAGGCCCGGGAAATCAGCACGCATGCCGCTTCGCGAATATGAACTTACGCGAACTACCGCAGGGCCGGCTCAGGGGCAAAGCGGGGGAGTGACTGCTCAGGACCGGACAACGCAGTGCGGGTCCGCTCTCGTCAGTGCAAGGCGGGAGTGAGCCCACGTCTCCGGTCGGCGCCCCGTTTGGAACCGGCCTCCGCGGCGTCGCGCGCGAACCATGATTCGCGCGTGAACTCGTACTGCTTTCCTGGCTCCAGTGTACGCCCAAACTGGGAAAACGGAACCCTAAACTTGGAAAGCGTGCAGTTTTTCGGTAACGGCTTGGCCGATAGGCAGAGAGCAGGCTCCGACATCGTATCCAGCAGCGATATGCTGAAGCGAAGGCCAATATGAACACGCACGCAGGATCGCAACCGCTCACGGAAGCGCGCGCTCTGTACTTTACCTGTAGGCTGGCATCGCGCATGGCTAGACGAGTGGTGTGCGTGTTGGGCATCGCGTTCTGCTCGCTGGCGCCTGGCCAGGTTGCTTCGCCCAGCACGAGCAAGGCCATGGACGCCGCGATGGCTGCATTCCAGGAAGGGCGTTTCGCGGAGGCCGAAACGCATTTGCGCGACGTGGTGACGATGCTCCCCAGCGATGCACATGCCTGGATGGTTCTGGGCGTGGTGTACGCCGCACAGGGAAGGCACGAACTGGCCAGCGAACCCTTCACAAGAGCGTGTGAACTGAATGCGAAAGAGCCAGATGCTTGTTACTATCTGGCACGGAACCACTATCTGCGAAACCGCTTCACGGAGGCGCTCGCCTTGTTTGACGAACTGGGGCGAAGTGCTCGGCGCGATTGGCGCTACCTGAATGGGCGAGGTTTGGCGCTAAGCGGGCTGGGGCGCTATTCCGAAGCGGAACAGGCCTTTCAACAGGCCATGAGTTACGAGCGCGGCGGCGCCAGTCTGGATGAGAAACCTGCAGTAAATTTAGGTTCGCTACACTTGCGCGCAGGGCAGCCCGAGAAGGCGCTGGCTGTTTTGCGGACTGTAACCAGCGCTTTCCCAAAGGCCGCGCGGGCATGGTTTGAGCAAGGCAAGGCCGAACTGCAGTTGGAAGAACTGGATGCCGCCGTCGCGTCGCTGAACCGGGCCGTTGCCGCGCGTCCTCGTTATCCCGAGGCACATTTGCTGCTAGCCAAGATTCACGCGCGTCGCGGCGAATCAGAGAAAGCAGTGGCGCACCGGCGCCTGGCGGGCATTCCATAGGCCGCCAGGCATGCGTTGCCTAGGGCGCCGCCGGGCGGCCCACTGGCCGATCCACTGCCAGCCATCGGCCTACAGGGGGCTTCTCCAGCACTTGCTCCTCTCCGTCGGGCCAACGTATTCGCGCAAAACCCGCGCCGCGCCCACCCCAAAGTGAACTCGCGGGTCGCTACTGCTGGCGTAACCAACGGTCTGCACGGCATTCATCAGGGTGGCCCCACTGCTGAGTTCCAGCGTGATTCGCGCTCCGAAGGCTTGCCGGTTCGCACCGGGCTGTCGCAAGGTGAACCCTATCCAGGACAACGTGCCACATTGGTTTTCGAGCAGCAGTGGCGTTTGGTTTAGGCGGGAAAGCACCACATCAATGCAGCCGTCGCCGTTGAGGTCACCAAATGCAGCGCCCCGGTGAAGCGCGGCGCCGGCGCGACTCAGTCCGGATTCCTCCGTGTGGTCAACGAAGCGCTTGCCGTCCACGCCGGCGAGAAGGCGACTCGGCTGATTGCTCTGGCGGCTGGAGTAAAGCTCCGTATTGGAGTTCACGTCGCCGCCCGCGACAAACAGGTCTTTCCATCCGTCATTGTTAAAGTCGAAGATGCCCAAGCCCCAGCCAGTGTGGGCCAGAGATGCTTTCCCAATGCCGGCGGGGTAGGTGATTTCCGCGAACACCCGGTTACCCAGATTGCGAAAGAGCGGCCAGGTCTCGTTCGCAAGCGCGGTGACGAAGATTTCCGGGAGACCGTCGTTATCGATGTCGCGCGCGTCGGCGCCCATCGACGAAAGGGCAAGCCCGTCGTCGTTCAGCGCAACGCCTGCGTCGAATGCGCCCTCACGAAACCTGCCGCCAGCTTCCTGGAAGAACAGGAAGTTGGGCACCGTGTCGTTGGGCACAAAGATATCGAGTCGTCCGTCTCCATCCACATCGGCGATGGCGAGGCCCATGCCCTTGCCGATGTGCGCGGCGATTCCGGACTCCCGCGATACATCGGTGAAGCGGCCGTTGCCGTCGTTGCGAAAAAGCTGGCTGGCGGTGCCTTGGTACATATCCGGGTGGCAGTAGGTGGGCACTTTACGCAGGGGATCGCCACAGACGGGTTCGCTCGCGGGTTCCCACCGGACGTAGTTGGCGACGAAGAGGTCAAGATCGCCGTCGCCATCGTAATCCAGCCAGCCCGCGGATACGGCCCAGCGTTCCTGGCCGGGTGCCGCCTTTAGGCCTGCGGCGGCGGTGACATCCTCAAAGACGCCTTCCCCGCGGTTGCGGAACAGCGTGTTCCCGCGTACCCCGGTAACAAACAGGTCGATGTGGCCATCGCCATCGTAGTCGCCAGCGGCAACGCCCATGTCGTACCCATGTCCGGCCACGCCGGCGGCTTCGGTAACCTCCTGGAAGCGGAAATCGCCCAGGTTGCGATAGAGACGGTTCCACCACGAGGGACCGTCCTTGCGGAGGGTGCCCATGGGCGCGCCGTTTACGAAGTAAAGGTCAGGCAGGCCGTCGTTATCGAAATCGAACAACGCAACGCCACCGGTCATGGTTTCGATGAGCCGTTTACGGGGAGTGGCATCGTTGCGAAGGACCATCGCGAGGCCGCTATCCGGTGATCGATCAACGAAACGTGGAGCACTGGCTTGCGGGGCTTGGGCGGGAGCAATTATCCCCATGGCGAGGCAGCAAAGCAGCAGGATGGAGGACCCAGAAACACGCATCCGCCACGAGCATATCGCGCTTGCCGCGATGTGGCAATTGCGTCAATTTCCAACCGCAGACAACTTTTTCCTTGAGCAAAGCGTCTTCACACTTGTATGACTCGATCTCTCCTTGTGGTTGTCTTCGCTGCTGCCCTCACAATGGGGGCAGTAGCGCAGGCAGTTCCCGCATATCATGCCGTGGGTACAGTTGGTTTTGGCGTAAACGGACGCGCGGATCGCGGAGAAGCGTTCGGGAAGATTCTGAGCTTTGCCGGGGGCGGTGAAGGCTACATGTACAAAGGTCTCGCCTTTGGCGGTGATGGCCAGTTGGTTTGGCCCAGGGAACAATCCGGCGAATACTTTGGTCTTTTGTCCCTTGGCCCCTCGTATCACTTTGATGATCGCGTCAACCCCCGCAAGGTAGTGCCTTTTGTCACCGGCGGCTACGGGCTGGCGTTCCGCGAGGGTGCGCTGAGCCTTTACCAGCTAGGCGGGGGTGTCACCTATTGGCCTCGCCTGCGCGTGGGTCTTCGGTTTGAATATCGCTATTTCGACAACACACGCCAGGAGTTCCAAATGAACCAGCTTCGGTTCTCGATTGCGTTCCGCGACTAGCCAAAGCTAAGCCAGGCTGTATGGCTTCCGGTACTCACGCTGCAACATCGCGCTGGCGGCACTGTCGTTTTGGATGGTTTCCGTCTTTGGATCCCACCGGACATTGCGCCCCACCAAAAGGGAAATGTTCGCCAGGTGAGCGATGCTGATGGAGCGATGGGCTGCTTCAATCGGCGCCACGGGTTTCGCACCCTGAAGCAACGCATCCGTGAAGTTGCGGCAATGGGCGTCGTCGGCATTGGGCATTGCGCGGCGCTGCGCATCGGTCATCGCATCTTCCGGCAGCGGGAAACTCGCCTCCAGCCTCCCGCGGTTCACATAGAGCCAGCCGTCCGTACCCACGAAGCGCACGCCGCCGCGCTCGTTGCTGGAGACCACATAGCGCAGCCCGTCCGGGTACTCGCATTCGAAGTAGAAGTCCGTGGCCGTGTTGTAGATGGGGTGCGCTGCCCATTTGCCGTGGGCGTCTCGGATCATGGCGGGGCCTGTGTTTTCGCGGCCCAGCAGCCACTGCGCGCAGTCAATGTGATGGGCGCCCCAATCAGTAATCTGGCCTCCGGAGTAGTCGCGCACCCACCGGAAATTAACCCCCACGCGGGCTGGGCAGTAGTCAGCCTGCGGCGCGGGGCCAAGCCACCAGTCGTAGCGGAAGCCGTCGGGAACAGGGCGCGGCTGGGTTTGGTCCGCCGTCTTGCCAAAGTCAGGGGTCCCTCCAGGAAGACCGATGCGTACGAAGCGGACGCGCCCTACCTGGCCGGAAGCCAGCACTTCCTTGGCGCGCAGAAAAGCCCAGTCAGAGCGCTGCTGGCTGCCGGTTTGCCAGACAACACCGGATGTGGTGACCGCCTTCACCATGGCGCGGCCCTCGGCAACGCTGGTCGTCAATGGCTTCTGGCAAAGGATGTGCTTCTTTGCCCGCGCCGCATGGATGGCATGAATGGCGTGCCAGTGGTCTGGGGAGGCGATGTACACCGCGTCGATGTCTGTGCGCGCGAGCAATTCGCGGTAATCCTCGTAGGCTTTGCAGTCGCTATTGCCGTATTGCTTATTCACCCGTTCCTGGGCGGGCTTCCAGCCGCGGATGGTGTTATCCCAATAGCCAGGACCCTCACGGTTCACATCGCAGACAGCCACCACACGCGCCCTTTCGTCCTTCAGAAAGGAGGACATCCAGCCATAGCCGTTGTTGCCGGTACCGATGAAACCAATGGTCATTCGGTTGCTGGGGGCTTGGGAGCCAAAGACGCTGGAGGGCACAATCATCGGGGCGGCGGTAGCCAGGAGGTTGCGGCGGGAAATCGTCGAGGAAGCCATGGCTGTATCGTACACTGGCTCGCGGCCTTGGCGTAGTGACCCGCGGATGGTGGGGTTCAGTAAGATGGAGGAACAGAAGGGGCACACCTCCATGCGCTATCAGCCTCTCGGCAACACCGGCATTTCCGTTCCCGTGCTCAGTTTTGGCGCCTCGCCGCTGGGCAATGAATTCGGCGTGGCCGATGAAGCCGAGTGTACACGCGCGGTACACCGGGCCATCGACCTGGGAATTACCTGCTTTGACACCTCCCCTTACTATGGACGCGGGCTGAGCGAGGAACGCCTGGGAAGGGCGCTGAAAGGGAGGCGACAGCAAGCGGTGATCACCACCAAGTGCGGGCGTTACGACACGGCAACCTTCGATTTTTCCGCGGAGCGCGTGCAGCGCAGCACAGACGAATCGCTTGGGCGACTGCAGACAGACTACGTGGATGTGCTGTTCGCTCATGACGTGGAATTCGGCGACCCCATGCAGGTGATCGAGGAAACCATCCCGGCCTTGCGGGACGTCCAGCGGCAGGGCAAGGCGCGCGCCATTGGCATCACGGGTTTTCCCGTCGCGCTGCTGCACACCATCGCGGCAGCAGCACCGGTAGACGCCATCATGTCGTATTGCCGCTACAATCTGCTGATGGACGACCTTGCATCCGCGCTGGCGCCGTTCTGCCAGCAGCAGGGCATCGGCTTGTTTAACGCGTCGCCCCTGCACATGCGCGTGCTGAGTGAGAAAGGCCCCCCAGACTGGCACCCTGCCCCGGCGGAGGTAAAGGCGGTCGCCCGCGCGGTGCTTGCTTCCTGCCAGCAACACGGAGCCTCCATTGAGGATGTCGCGCTGCAATACTGCCTGCGCTGGCAGGGTGCCGCGACCACCGTAGTGGGGATGTCGAAGTCAGCACACGTCGAAAGCAACGTAGCCGCCATGGAGGGAGTTGCCAGCGAGGCGTTGCTGGCGGAGATCGCCCAACTGGTGGAACCCGTGAAGAACCGTGCATGGGCTTGCGGACGGCCCGAAAACGACAACTTCCGGTGGCCTCTCGCGGCAGAAAGCGAGGCTCGCCATGCGCATTGATGCCCATCAGCACTTCTGGCAATACACGGCAGCCGAGTATGGCTGGCTGGGCGACGGCATGGAGCAATTGCGGCGCGACTTCCTGCCCGATCACCTGCGCCCTGAGTTGCTGGCTGCCGAGATGGATGGCTGCATCGCGGTGCAGGCACGCCAGACGCTGGAAGAAACCGTGTGGCTGCTCGACCTGGCGGACGAGAACCCGTGGATTGCCGGCGTGGTGGGCTGGGCGCCACTGGCCGCTGACGACATTGGCGCGGTCCTCGACCGGCTATCCAGCCAGACGAAGCTGAAAGGCCTGCGGCATGTTATCCAGAGTGAGGCGGACCCCACCTCGCTTGCCAATCCTCAGTTCCAGCGCGGCGCGGGCTTGCTGGCGGAGCGCGGATGGGTCTACGACATCCTGATTTTCGAGCGGCAATTGCCCTCCGCGATCGCCTTCGTGGACAAGCTCCCAAACCAGCGATTCGTGCTGGATCACGTAGCCAAGCCGCGCATCCGCGAGAGCGTCCGCGAACCGTGGGAAGCGAACCTGCGGGAACTCGCCCGGCGGCCCAACGTCTGGTGTAAGGTGTCGGGAATGGTGACGGAGGCTGACTGGAGCACCTGGCGGACGGCGGACCTGAAGCCCTACCTGGATGCAGCGCTTGAGGCCTTCACGCCCGCCCGGCTGCTGTTTGGGTCTGACTGGCCGGTATGCCTGGCCGCTAGCACCTATGCCCGCTGGCGTGAAACGGTGGAACAATGGGCAGCGCCGCTCAGCGCGGCCGAGCGCGCCCGAATTTTTGGAGACACAGCGAAAGAGGTTTACTCCCTATGAGCAGCAATCTGGTGGGCATCCAGCCCATGGCCACCGCGGAGAATGCGGTGATTCGTTTGAACGCGCGCGACAATGTCGCCATTGCGCGGGTGAACCTCTCCCAAGGACAGCGTGTATTGGCAGACGGCGCCGAAGTGCTGGCGCGCACCCAGATTCCCATTGGGCACAAGCTGGCGATTGCTCCGATAGCCGCGGGGGATGTGGTGCTGCGCTACGCGGAGATCATCGGGCGCGCTAAAGCAGCCATTGCCCCGGGCGACCACGTACACACCCACAACCTGAGCTTTGAAGAATTTGAGATGGCCTACCAGTTTCCGGATGTGGAGTTAGCCGTCCCCACCCCGCTGGAGCCGCTGCCCCGGATCCAGGCGTACCTGCGCGGGGACGGGCGCGCGGGCACTCGCAACTACGTGGCCGTGGTGGCCGCAAGCAACTGCGCGGCGCACGCAGCTGAGCTAATCGCGGCATCCTTTGGCAAGGATGACCTGCCTCCCAACGTGGATGGCGTGGTGGCCTTCGCACATGGCGAGGGTTGTGCGCACAGCATCGGCGCCGATACGGAGCAATTGCATCGCGTAGTGGCGGGCGTGCTGGACCACCCCAATGTAGCGGGTGCCATCCTGCTGGGCCTGGGCTGCGAAGTGAACCAGATTGATGCGTACCTGCCCCCTGGCGCCATGCGCACGGAACATATCGTGGCGATGACGCTGCAGGATGCTGGCGGCACGCGGGCAACGGTGGAGGCGGGCGTGCGCGCGGTGCGTGAACACTTCGAGCGCATCCGGGCAATGGAACGGCGGGAGCTACCAGCCTCGCACATCATGCTGGGATTGCAATGCGGGGGCTCTGATTCTTTCTCCGGGATCACGGCCAATCCGGCGTTGGGGCATGCGAGCGACCTGCTGGCCGCCATCGGCGCGTCTGCCATTCTGGCGGAGACTCCAGAGATCTTCGGCGCAGAGCACCTGCTGGTGCGGCGTTCCCGGAATCGCGAAACGGCTGAGAAACTGCTTCAGTGCATCCGTGCTTACAAGACCTACTTGAACCGCTTCACGGGAAGCTTTGACGACAACCCCTCACCCGGGAACAAAGAGGGCGGGCTTACCACCATTCTCGAGAAGAGCCTTGGCGCGGTGGCCAAGAGTGGCACCTCGCCGCTGATGCAGGTGCTGGAGTATGCTGAGCGCATCACCTCGCCGGGACTCTGTTTCATGAACACGCCGGGCTACGACCCGGTATCCCTGACAGGCCTTGCCTCAGGCGGAAGCAACGTGATGGCCTTCACCACCGGGCGTGGCAGCGCGTCGGGCAACCCCATTGTGCCGGTAATCAAAATTGCCACCAACACACCCATGTACGAGCGCATGCGCGACAACATGGATGTCAACGCGGGCCGCATCATGGATGGCACGGCCACGGTGGAAGCCATCGGCCAGGAGATCTTCGACTTCACGCTGGAAGTGGCCAGCGGACGCAGGACCGCCGCCGAGCAGTTCGGCCACCGCGAGTTCGTCCCGTGGCGAATCGGCCCAGTGCTATAGACAAGGCGCTACAGAGCAGGCGCTCTGCACTCCTCGCTCACGGCCACCGTGATGGCATTCAGAGCGAAGCGCATTTCTTCATCAGTGATGGTAAGCGGCGGCGTAAGCGTAAGCACGTTGCCCATGGAGACCTTGAAGCTAAGCCCGAGTTCCAGGCAGCGATACATAATGCGTTCCGCGGCATCACAGGCTGGCTCGCCGGTGGCGGGGTGGCGCAGCACCACGCAAAGCAACAGGCCCAGGGCACGGACGTCAGCAATCAGAGGGCACCGCGCTGCGAGTGAGCGCAACTCCACCGCCGTATTTTCGCCTAGGGTACACACCCGCTCCAGAAAGCCCTGCGCTTCGATGGTCTCAAGCACAGCCAGAGCCGCGGCGCAGGCTACCGGGTTCTTCTCGTGTGTGTAGTGGCCAAGGGCAAGGTCCTCCGCCACGTTCAGAGACTCGCGGGCAATCACCGCCGCCAGAGGGAATATCCCGCCGCCGAGCGCCTTTCCCAGAACGACAATGTCTGGCTGGACGCCGAAGTGCTCAAACGTGAAAAGCCGTCCGGTACGTCCGAGCCCGTGCGGAATCTCATCGAAAATCAGCATTGCGCCGTGCCGGTTACAGGCTTCACGCAAGTGTCGCAGATAACCAGCCGGCGGAATGGCTGAGGTAGAACGGACAGTCTCGACGACCACCGCGCCGATCTCGCCTTCCTTCTCCATCAGGTAGTCCACCATTCCGGCACACTGCAGGCTGCACTGCGTGCCGCAATGGAAAGGGCAGTTCTGGGGCTCTGGTGGCGGAGCGTGCAATGCGCCCGGAAGCAGCGGCCCCATGCGGTCGCGGAACAGGCGCTCGCCGCCAATCGAGGCGGCATCCAGGGAAGCACCGTGGAAAGCATCCCACAGTGAGATCGTCTTGTAGCGTCCGGTGGCGGCGCGCGCCAGCTTCATGGCAATGCCCATGGCGGATGTACCACCGGGCGCCAGCAGCACCCTGCTTAAATCACCCGGCGCCAGCGTGGCGAGCTTGCGGGCCAGCGCGATGGCAGGTTCGCAGGTGTAGCGCCGCGTGCAGAATGGCAGGGTAGCCATCTGCCGGGTGACGGCTTCCATCACGGCCGGGTGTCCAAAGCCAAGGTGGTGCACGTTGTTGCCATGAAAATCGAGAAAACGGCGACCCTCAGTGTCCTCAATCCAGCTACCCTCTGCCTTGGCCAGCACGTTAAGGCAGGGGGTGGATAGAGACTGGTGCAGATAGTAGCGGGCGTCCTCGGCTAGTTGCTGACGGGTGGCCGCGCTGAGGTGTTTCTGCTGCCACGCAGCACGGCGGCTCGACAGGTTCACGTCGCCTTCCGATTGCGGGGGGGCTAGCGGGTGGTGCTCGTGGTCTGAGGCCATTGTAGGTTCCTGATGCTAGAGTGGCGCGCCAGCCGTACCCGCACCCATCCGGGCGAGGGCACGTTCCATGGCCGCGCACAGCGCTTCAATGTGCTGTGGGTACAGGTTGCCGATGGTGCCAATGCGGAAGCAATCCGCATTGCTCACCTTGCCAGGGTAGATCACGAAGCCTTCATCGGAAAGCTCCCTGTAGAAGGCCTCGAAATTCCAGGAGGGGTGTTCTGGATATCGATACGCGGAAATGATGTGGCTGCGGAAACCAGTGTCCAGGTACGGAACGAAGCCAAGGGCGGCCATGCAGGCTTCGAGCGTCTGGTGATTGCCGGCATAGCGCGCTGCGCGGGCGGCAACTCCACCTTCTGCTTCCAGTTCCAGCAGCGCCTGATGGAAGGCGAGTAGCGCCTGCACCGGCGGCGTAAAGCGAAACTGGCCGTTGGCTTCGAGGCCCTTCCACTGCGCAACCAGATCGAGGCTAAGGCTGCGGGCCACGCCTTCCGAGGCTTCCAGCAGCGAACGGCGCACAATGGCGAAACCAAACCCGGGAATCCCTTGCACGCACTTGTTGGCGGAAGACACGATGGCGTCGATGTGCGCGGCGGGCACGTTGAGGGGCACACCGCCCAGGCTGCTCATGGCATCGACAATCAGACAGACGCCCCGCGCATTGGTGCGTGCGCCAATGGATTCCACATCATTCAGCAAGCCGGTGGAGGTCTCGCAATGAATCACTCCAAGGTGGGTGATGGCGGGGTCTGCATCCAGCGCCGCATCAATAGCCGCGAGCGAAACAGGTTCCCATTCAGGCAGCGCCAGCTTGGAATGTGCAATGCGAAGCATGCTGGCGATCTTCGCCATGCGCTCGCCGTATGCGCCATTCGCCACCACCAGCAGTTTGCCTGCTTCAGGAACCAGCGAGCCAAGCACGCTCTCGACGGCGAACGTGCCGGAGCCCTGCATTGGGATGGCTTCATAGCCAGCTCCGGCAGCCTCGGCCATTTCCAGCAGACGGCGGCGCACGTCCAGAACGACAGACAGGAACTCGTCGTCGCGCGAGCCAAGGTCGCGTAGCGCAGCCTGCTTGACGGTGGCGGTGGTGGAGAGAGGTCCGGGAGTGAATAGGAACTTGTCAGCCATGATGTTGCGTGAGTGCGGCCAGCCCGGTGGCGGCCAAGCTTCAGGATGGCAGATCGCGCTGGGACTGGGAAAGAGCGGGGCGGAAATTCCAGAAGATGGCGGTGAGCACGGAACCCGCCAGCGCAATCGCCACGAATACGTAGAATAGGGCATCCCAGCCAAAGCGGTCAGCAGCGAGGGCGACGAAGTAGGGTGACGCTAACTGGCCCAGCGACGCAATGCCACAAATGACACCCGCGGCGGAGGCTTCACCGCCGCCAGCGCCCGCATCCTGCGAGGCCGCGCCCTGCATCAGGGTGTCGGGGCCGTAGGTCATAATCCCAATAAGGGCAATCCCTAGCAGATTCCACAGTAAGCCCCGGTCCGCAATAAAGGGATGCAGCAGGCAAACTACCGCCAAACCCGCCATCATGATGCTGGTAACCGGAAAGCGCCGCGCGCCAAACAGCTTGTCAGATGCGTAGCCAGCCACCAGGGCGCCCAGAAAGCCAACGAGCTCGAAGATGGACGAAGCGTAGCCGGCGCGCTCAGCGGTGTAGCCCAGATGATCGGTCATATAGAGCGGTAGCCAGAACAGGAAGGAGTAGCGAATCACCTTCAGAAGGAAAGCAGAGACGCCGGTGATCCAAACAGCTGGGCGGGCCAGCACCTGCAGCATCACGCCACGCGACTTATCAACAGAGGCGGGAGAGGCCGGCATTTCCTCAGCAACAATTGGGGGAAGGCCTGCGTCCTCGGGGCGGTTGCGCGCGAAGTACGCGAACACGATCGTAACGCCCAACAAAAGGAGCGAAGGAATCCAGAAGCCGTGCTGCCACGACACGCCCGGCAGCGGCATGGGGTTGCTGATTACGAAGGTGGCCACCAGGGTAGCGATGAACCCGCCCAGAACATAGTTCGTGGTCCACCAGGCCATCACCACTCCGCGTTCTTCCGGCCGGAACCATGTGGCCATGTTCTTCACTAGGCCCGGCCAGCCGGCTGACTGCCCCATCCCGTTCAGCATGCCCAGCACGAAGAGCATCAACACGGTGGGACTCCAGCCCATGGCCAGGTTGCTCGCCACCGAGAGCAGTAGTCCTGCGGTAACTACGGTGCGCGCGCCGAAACGGTCTGCCAGTATCCCTGTCACAAACTGGCCCAGCGCATAAGCCAAGCTATAGGCAAAGACGATATTAGCCAGATCCAGCTTGGAAATCCCGAGGTCACCCTGCAGCACGGGCATCAGCACGCTGAGGTTCTTGCGGCAGAGATAGAAGCCTGCATAGGCAAGCCACGTCACCGCGAAGATGCGGAGCCGCCACTGGTTTGAAGGATTCTGGAGCCAGGTATTCACGGTGACACGGGGGAACGCTTGCCGCGCAAGGCAAAACAGCCTTCAGGGACGCGTAGGGGAACCCATAGAGGATAACGTGCGGATGGTGACAAAACAATTGCGGCTGACGTGTGGCCGGCGTGTGTTAAAGGTCCGGGCTACAGCAATCGACTGGCCGCGTGGCTCCATCCGACGCTCACCGACGCTCACCGACGCTGGCAGGACGTTCGCCGAGACCCAAATGGAAAGGCACGGTTACAACGCTATGCTCATCCTAGAGTCCGGCAATGTCGCGGCCACCCGCACACAGAATTGCCTTGGGAGGGTTAGACTCATGATGACGAAGGGCGTCAATACTCACGGAGGTTGCGGAGTGAATACCGCCGAAGGGACAACTCGCGTAGCACCCATCTTTCCAGGGCTGGCGCTCATCACGGTTGGAGTTATCGCGCTGGCCTTTCGCCTCGAATGGGTGGATCCGGAGACGCTCGGGCAGCTTTGGAAGCTTTGGCCTGTAGCGTTGATTCTGGCCGGTGTCTCTGAGTTGACGCAGTGGTGGAGGAAACAGCAATGAGTGAATGGTCAAACCCCGGAATTCCACCAGGTACGGGCTTTCACAAGCCACGGACGAAGAGTTGCGGCAATCTGTTTTCAGCGAACCTGCTCTTCGGCTCGCTGTTCATCCTGATTGGCAGCATCCTGCTGCTCGACCGGATGGGCTACGTGGATTCGCGCATGATCTTCCAGTACTGGCCGGCGGCGTTGGTGGCAGCGGGCATCAGCATGCTGCTGCGGCGCGACCGGCAGGCGGTTGTGGGCGGCTCCGTGCTTACGGTGATTGGCGGAATCCTCATGGCGAGACGGCTGGGCCTTACTGACCTGGGTCTGAGGGACCTCTGGCCAATCATTCTGATCGCCATTGGCGCCCTTGTCCTTTACAACTCACTCCGCGTCCGAAGCGCCCCCGCGCTTGCAGCGTCCGGAGACCGGGGTAACCCCGACGTGCTGAGCGACGGCGCCTTCTTTGGAGGCGTTGAGAAGAAGGTCGAGTCGCAGAACTTCCAGGGCGGTGAGGCAACCGCAATCTTTGGCGGGGTGGATGTGAACCTGCGCCGCGCCAAACTGGCCAAGGGCCAGCCTGCAGTATTGAATGCCAACGCCATCTTCGGCGGCATTGAATTGCATGTCCCGGAGGATTGGCACGTGATTACTGAAGGCGTGGCCATCCTCGGCGGCTTCGCCGACTCGCGCCGCTTCGTGGAATCCCGCGAAGAGCTGCCGCTGGAACTGCGCCCCACGCTGATCGTGCGCGGGATAGCCGTTTTTGGCGGCGTGGACATCAAGAACTAGGAAGGCAAAGCCGTGCACCCCTTCCTTCGCAACCAGACTCAGTTGCTCATTTACCTACTGCTCTGGCTTCCCGTAGTTTCTTATATCGCGCGGTTGCTCGTGGTTTCCAGCCCTGGCTGGCCTCTGCGGGAGGCCGTAGTAGTCTCATTGTTACTGTGTCTGGAATTGGCGTTCCTGTTCCTCTCGTTGTTCTATGTCTGCCGCGCGCTGCCGCTGAAACAGACGTCTCTGGCTGTGCTGCTTCCCAGCCATGCCGCCGCCATTCTGGTGGCCAGCACCCTCTGGCTGGTGACTGCGGGGCTGATGGCCGGCATACTCGACCGCATTGCCGAGGAGAGCTTCCGCCTGATGCAGGTGCAGAACGCCACACCGGAACTCATGCCACTTGCCGTCATCACACTGAGCCTTGCACAGGCAGTGAACTACTTGCTGCTCTCACTGGAGGACCAGCGCGAGGCGGAACGCCGCCAGGAACACATGCGCACCCTCGCCCGCGAAGCCGAACTGCGCAGCCTGCGCGCGCAGATCAACCCGCATTTCCTGTTCAACAGCCTGAATTCAGTGAGCGCCCTCACGGCCTCGAATCCAGAGCGCGCCCGCGAAATGTGCCTGCTGCTGGCTGATTTCTTCCGTCGCAATCTGGATGTCGGAAACCAGGAAAGCACCACCATCGGCGAAGAGGTGGATCTAGTGTTCCACTACCTCCAGATCGAAATGGCGCGTTTTGGCAAGCGCCTGCAGCTGGATATGGACATCCCTGACTCACTTCGCGCGTTTTCGGTGCCGCCGCTGATTCTGCAGCCCCTGGTAGAGAACGCCGTAAAGCACGGCATCGCCGGGCTCGTTGAGGGTGGCACGGTGAGCATTAAGGCCCGCCCGCTGTCGGGCGGCGGCGTGATGCTGACTGTGGAAAACCCGTACGATCCTGATCAACCGCGGCGACGCCGAAAAGGTATCGGCATCGACAACGTGCGTTCGCGTCTGGAGATGCGCTACGGTCAGGATGCCCGTTTTGAGTTGCAGCGCGAGGAGGGAAGCTTCCGCGCCAAAATTCAGATTCTCGATGCGCCCTCCGCGGCAAGCAGCGTCTCGCCCGCTCAGGCGCCACCCACGAAGCGAACCCAGGAGGCTTAACCAGCATGAACCCCGCCCGCATCCGCGTCCTGATTGTGGATGATGAAGAACTTGCCCGGCAGGTGTTACGCGAACATCTGGACGCGCATCCCGACTTTGAACTGGCAGGCGAATGTGGCAACGGATTCGACGCTGTGAAGTCAGTTGCCGAGTTGAAGCCCGACCTGGTGTTCCTGGACATCCAAATGCCAAAGCTTGATGGGTTTGAGGTGCTGGAGCTGCTGGACGAACGCCCGTTGGTAGTGTTCGTGACGGCCTACGACGAGTTCGCGCTGAAAGCCTTTGAGGTGCACGCGGTGGATTACCTGCTGAAGCCCTTCCGAAAGGAGCGCTTCGACGCCGCCCTCCTTCGCGTCACCGGACGCCTGCGCCAGCCGCGCCCTGACTACAGCCAGGCTGCGCGTGATTCCCGCCCCCCGGGGAGCTACCTGGAACGCATCGTGATTCGGGACGGCGCCAAGCTGCATGTGCTGCCGCTCGACCGGGTGGACTATATTCTGGCTCGCGACGATTACGTGGGCGTTCACAGCGGCGGGAAGGAATACCTGAAACAGCAAACACTCTCGTCGCTTGAAGCAGCGCTCGACCCCGCCGAGTTCGTGCGGATCCATCGCAGCGCCATCGTGAACCTCAGCCGAATCGTGCGTATTGAACCCTACTCACGCGACAGCAAGGTGGTGTTGCTGAGCAATGGTGACCAATTGCCAGCCAGCCGCACCGGGCTAGTAGCGCTGGAACAGGCATTGGAGGGTAACAAACTCGACGGTAACAAGGGGTAGGTCGCGTTCTCAGTCGCCTTAGCCCTTGCCCTTCTTCAAGAACTTGCTCTGGTTCGCGTCAATGTAGACCGAGTACTCAGCGGTGCTGAGTGAAGTTCCCCAGTAGACGCGCCAGGTGGGCAACGCATACATATCGGTTTGTTCCAGCACGAAATGCATCGGCGGAAGGCCGTCTTTCTTCAGGTAATCCGCGGCATTCTCCACGGCAATTTCGTACGCGGTAGTGCTATCGCAGCGCAACGCCTGGACGGGGAATGGCTTGGCGCGCATGCCACGCGGACTGTAACTCTGCGAGCCGGAATCCCAGGCTCCTTCACGAAAACTTGGCAGTTCATCGGCAACGGCGTAGCGCATGCTATAGATGGCGCCCTTGCTGGGCGAAACGAACTGGAACTGCCAGGCGCCCGCCTTGCCAGCAGCACTGGGAATGCCTTCCAGATTGAGGTTGGAAATCGTGAATACCTCAAGGTCAGACGCTTTGGTGCGAGCCTTCCCAAAGGCAAAGGTGAAGGCTCGAAGCGCGGAGACAGGCTCAGGGGGCGCGGGAGGCTCCGTCGGGGCACTCACCGTGCCGCCGCAGGAGGTTAGCAGAACTCCGCTGCCCACTCCCGCAAGTGCCAACCCCATCCAATCCCTGCGGCTCGTTTGCCGCCCTGCCGGCCATTTCTGGTTCGCCATTACTGGATCCTCACATTTCCCTGCCCCGGCCACCAGGCCCAGGCACTTATCACCAACGCTGCGTCTAGCATTTATCAAATCAAACCAGCGCCGAAATGTCGATCACATACATTTGGCGTCCGTTGCCGCCATGAACGGAATCGACGCAGACGCGACGCCCGGCACGGTCGGCGCGCGGGTGCAGGTCGCAGCGCCATTCGCCCGTGTACCCGGCGGGGGAGTGAAAGTGCCCTAACGGCACACGACGCGCTTCTCCTAAATGGTAGAGATACGGATTCTGCATCCTGTTTCTGTCAGGATATGTGTCGTTGAGCACCCAGTTGGCGTCCTGCGGCAGATAGGTATTGTGGCCATTGACGGTCATCACGTCGGGGGCCACCACCTTCACATAGTCGGTGTGATCGCGATAGAGGTAGAACTTGTCACCGTGGCTGGGATGATGCGCCCACGCCATGATATTTGTGGGGTCGCGCCAGATGAAATGGGACGTGCCGCCGTAAGGGTCCAGCACATAAAGGTCGCTGCCGTCGGGATCGCAGGTGAAGAAGCGGGTGGAGAAGGCCCGTTTCTGGCCAACGCCCCCTTTCCAACGGTGCAGGAAACAGAAGCGCGTGCCGTCGGTATTCACCAGCAAATGGTTGAACCAGTGTTTCGCGCCCTCCGTGTCGGTGTTCTGGTTAGGAATGGCCGCTGCCTGGGCAAGGGAGACGATCTGTTCGTGTTTGCCCGTTTCCACATCCATGCGCCAGATGCCGGTATTCGAGGGAATCTTCACTTCACGGTTGGGATCAGCGATCCCCGCGTAGCCATAGCCGGGGCGGGTATCATTGAGGCGCGCGAAATCCGTAGTCACCGCCCACTTGCCGTTGGGCGACAGTGCGTAGATGGGCATCGGCAGGGTGCGCCGCTTTCCCGTCTTCACATTCAGCACATGGCTAACGAACTGGCCATCCTGACGGTCGTTCCAGATCACTTCCGCCTGTGCGCCGGGCACCCACTGCAACATGCAGCCTTGCTGCCAGCCCCAGGCGCGGGAACTGCCGAAATCCGTCCAGCGGTCGCCATCCTGCAGGTCCACCATCCCCACGCGGATCTCGTCGTCCGCACGCGGCGAACGGTGTTCGAAATCTACCTCCATGCCCAGGGCATAGCGGTTTGAAGGGTCGAACTGCAGCTTGTCGTAGTAGCCGAACCAATGAAACTTCGGGCCCTTGGTGATGGCGCGAACCGGTGGCAGCGCTTCCTGGCCAAGAACGGTGGCCGCCGCGAGTGAACTGCACAAAAACGCTCGGCGTTGCATGGCCTTAGTGTATTCGGTTAGCGGACGGGAGTGAGAACTCGTGCGCAATTTCGATTGCTACAGTGGAAACAGCAGAGAGGCGTGTACAAGTATTGGAACCGACGAATCCTGGCGAACTACCATCAGACTCAGCCCCAGATGCGGATTGGCCGACGAACTACTACAACTACTTCACCGAAATTGAAGACCATTTCCAGCGCGCCCGCGGCACGTCGCTGTTCCTGCTATCGCCGCTCGACTGGGCACTCATCGCTACTTGGAAGAGCAACGGCATCCCACTGGAGGCTGTCCTGAAGGGCATCGACGCGGCATTTGAAAAATGGCGTGCACGCAAGAACAGGACACACCAGGTGAACTCGCTGGCCTATTGCGCGCAGGCAGTGGCGGCGGAAGCCAAGCGGCAGGCGGACGTGGAAACCGGCCAGCCCGCCGCACGCACGCGCGAAGCCGCAGCGCCGTTTTCCGGTGATGCCCTGGCCCGGTTCATCCATGCCAATGCCGAGGCGCTGCTGCAGTCGCCGCACCCGCCCATACAGAACCTGGGCGAGCAGTTGCGCACCATCGCCGGGGATGTGGATACCCTTCTGGCCGACCTCGAAGAACTGGAGATACGGCTGACGGCGATGGAAGAAAAGATGCTCGCGCAGTTGCGGCTGGCGCAATCGGACGAAGCCATGGTGGCAGTGCGGCGCGAACTCGAAACGCAGTTGCGCCCTCATCGCTCCAAGATGAGCGGGGAACAATTGCGCCAACTGGAAGAGCAATACCTCTCCAAGCGTCTGCTGGACGCAGCGGGCTTGCCGCGATTGAGCCTGTTCTATATGACCGACTACGGAGCCTGAGGGCTACCGCGAAACCATTTGAATTGGGGAGGCCGCATGTCGCAGCGAACCGCGATGGGATTGGTGTTATCCACCCTCTTAGTCTTCGTGGTGGGAGTGGCGGTGGTGGCACTCCGCGATTTCAATGGACGAAAGGGAGAGTCAGGCGCAGCCAAGTTGATTGACCCGCCAGCCGTCATCACCCAGATTCAAGGCCTTCGCGAACTGGTGACCGTGAAATATGGCATCCAGAAGGTGGTGGCGCTGGAGGAAAAGAAAGTCCCGTTCGGGGCCGAACGCATGCTGCTGTTTGTCCAGGCGGAGGTCTCCGGAGGCATCGACCTTAGCCAGTTACGGGAAGAGCACGTGAAGGTGCTGCCAGATGGCGCGCTGGCCATCGCCCTTCCCTCTGCGACCATCACCAGCGTGGTGATTGACGACACGCAAACGCGCGTGTGGGACCGCAGCATCACCTGGTGGACTCCCTGGGTCCCCTACAACCCTGACCTCGAACGCCAGGCGCGCCTGATGGCGAAATCCGATTGCGAGAAGGCCGCCTTGGACATGGGAATGCTGGTACAGGCCAGGCGGAACGCCGAGGAAGCCATCCGCGCCCTGCTACTGCAGGCGGGCGCACGCGACGTGCGCTTCCTCGACGCAACCTGACGATGCAACTATGCACCCAGCGTGTTTAGCGCCCAGGGCTGGCGCGCTTCCCACGCGGCGATCTCCCGCTCGTGTTTCAGCAGGTAGCCTAGTTCGTCCACACCGTTCAGCAAGCAGTACTTTGCGAAGGGGTCCACGGGAAACTCCACCTTGCGGCCATCGGGCAGGCTCAAGGTTTGAGTCTCCAGATCGATGGTAATGCTGAGATTCGCGTCGTTCTCGCGCAGTGCGAACAATTCCTGCTTCACATCCTCCGGAATCACCACGGGCAGAAGGGAATTCTTTAGCGCGTTGCCGCGGAAAATATCGGCAAACGAACTGCTGAGGATGGCCCGGAAGCCGAACTGTGTGAGTGCCCACGGTGCATGTTCGCGTGAGGAACCACAGCCGAAATTGTCGCCCGCCAGCAGAATCTGCGCACCCTTCGCCTCGGGCTTGTTCAGGATGAAGTCCGGCTGTTCGCTGCCGTCCTCGTGGTAGCGCCAGTCGCAGAACAAGTTTCGGTCAAGCCCCTCTTTCGAGATGGTCTTCAGGAAACGAGCGGGAATGATCTGGTCAGTGTCGATGTTGTCGATCGGCAGCGGCACAACGCGGCTGGTGAGAAGCGTGAAGGGGTTCATAAAATGCTCCTGACGTCGGCGACGGTTCCCTGAATGGCGGTGGCGGCAGCGGTCAGCGGGCTGGCCAGGAAGGTGCGTCCGCCCTTGCCCTGGCGGCCTTCAAAGTTGCGATTGCTGGTGGAGACGCAATACTGGCCGGGCGTCAGTTGGTCGCCATTCATAGCGATACACATACTGCAGCCAGCCTCGCGCCACTCAGCGCCGGCGGCACGGAAAATCTCGTGCAAGCCCTCGGCTTCCGCCTGGCGCTTCACTTCCTGCGAACCGGGCACCACCATGGTGCGCACGGAAGGGCTCACCTTGCGGCCATTCAGCACGGCGGCGGCTTGACGCAAATCCGAAATCCGCGAATTCGTGCAGCTTCCAATAAACACGACGTTTACGGGATGGCCCAGTAGCGGCTTGCCCCCTTCGAGCGCCATGTAGTCAAGGGCCTTGCGGATGGAATCGCGCTCAATGGCGTCCTTGCCGGAATCAGGTGTGGGCACCGGCTGTGAGATCGAAATGCCCATGCCGGGATTGGTGCCATAGGTAATCATCGGTTCCAGCGCATCTGCATCAATCAGGATGGACTTGTCGTAGGTAGCGCCCTCGTCGGTAGGCAGCGCGCGCCAGCGAGCCACGGCTGCATCCCAATCCGCGCCCTGCGGCGCGTAGCGACGTCCGTGGATGTACTCGTAGGTGGTGTCGTCGGGCGCAATCAGCCCTGCACGTGCCCCGCCTTCAATCGACATATTGCAGATGGTCATCCGCTCTTCCATCGACAACGCGGAGATGGCCGAGCCGCGGTACTCCAGCACGCAGCCCGTACCGCCGCCAATGCCGATGCGGGAAATCAGCGCGAGGATGATGTCCTTGGCCGTGACGCCGGGTTTCAGTACGCCGTCCACCCGCACTTCAAAGCTCTGGGAAGGCTGCTGCAGCAGGCACTGCGTGGCCAGCACATGTTCCACCTGGCTGGTGCCAATGCCGAAGGCAAGCGCACCGAAAGCGCCGTGCGTGGCAGTGTGTGAATCCCCGCACACTACTGTCATGCCGGGCTGCGTGAGGCCGAGTTCCGGACCCATCACATGCACGATGCCCTGGTCTTCGGAGTGGAAACCGAAGCAGGGAATTCCAAACTCGCGGCAGTTGGATTCGAGCTTCTCCACCTGCGTCGCGGCAATCGGATCCAGGATGGGAAGCGAGCGCGAGGTGGTGGGGATGCTGTGGTCAGTGGTGGCAATGGTGCGCGATGGCTGGCGCACCTTCAGGCCGCGCTGGCGAAGCCCTTCAAAGGCTTGCGGCGACGACTTCATGCACCAGATGTGAAGTCGATATAGAGCAGCGCGGGGCGCCCTCCTGCTGGGCAACCACGTGGTTGTCCCAGACCTTCTGGATGATTGTGCGGGGCTTGCTCATAAACGGTATTCACTCTTTTCAAAAGTCGTTGACATACGGCTATCCAATGGCGTCGCAGATAGCCGTACCCACATCGCTGGTGCTTGCCGGCGCGCCCTTGGGCCGCAGGTCAGCGGTAACGTGGCCGCTGTCTAGCACGGCATCAATGGCGCGGTTCACGGCGGTTGCTTCATCAATCAACTGGAAGCTGTATTCAAGCATCGCAGCTACTGAGCCGATTGCGCCCAGCGGATTGGCTTTGTTCTGGCCCGCAATATCTGGCGCCGACCCATGCACCGGCTCATAGAGACCCACGAACGCTCCGTTGGGCCGTTGCGCGCCAATGGAGGCCGACGGCAGCATCCCGATGGAGCCAGAAAGCACGCTCCCTTCGTCGCTTAGGATGTCGCCAAACATATTCTCGGTGAGCATCACGTCGAACTGCTTGGGGTTCAGAATCAGTTGCATGGCCGCGTTGTCCACCAGCAAGTGGTCAAGCTGCACGTCGGGATACTCAGCTGCAACCTCGTTCACCACTTTGCGCCAAAGCTGCGAGGTTTCCAGCACGTTGGACTTATCGACGCTGGTGACACGCTTGCGCCGGTTGCGCGCGAGCCCGAACGCCATCCGCGTGATGCGTTGGATCTCGGCGCGGGTGTAGGTCATGGTATTCGTGCCCCGCTCTTCGAGACCTTCGCCTTCCACGCCGCGAGGCAGGCCGTAGTACAGGCCGCCGTTCAGTTCGCGAACGATGATCATGTCCACGCCATCCACGCGCTCGTTCTTCAGCGGGGAGGAATCCAGCAGCGACTTGAAGCTACGCACCGGGCGCAGGTTCGCGTAAACACCAAGTGTCTTGCGAATCCCCAGCAGTCCCTTTTCCGGGCGCAACTGCGGCGGGGCATCATCGAACTCAGGCAAACCCACCGCCCCTAGCAGGGTGGCGTCGGCTTCATGAGCCAGTTCCTCAGTTTCCTCCGGCATGGGCTTGCCGGTCTTGTGGATGGCGATGCCGCCCAGCAGACCCTCAGTCAACACCAGGTCGTGGCCAAACTTGGTGGCCACCCGCTCCAGCACACGTACGGCTTCGCGGGTTACTTCGGTCCCGATGCCGTCGCCGGGCAGGACCAGAACGCTCATCTTCATTGCAGTTTTCTCAATCGTCTGGATGACGCGGGGAACGTAAGCGGCCACAGGGGCGGGCCGCTTTTGGAAGCAACCGGCTCTTGCGCAGAGTTAGTCCGCAAGGCTGGCCGCCGGCGAAAGCTCACGCTGGAGCAGGTCCAGAATCTCTTCGTTCGTCACGCCCTTCTTCCGGTCCGCCATGGTGGTGAACTTCTCGTAGAGCATGTCGAGTTGCTCGCGCGTGGGATTGAACCCAAAGCTGTGGGCGCGCTCCTGCAGCGCATGACGTCCGCTGTGCTTGCCCAGCACCAGCTTACTGTCGGGCACTCCTACGCTACGTGGGTCCATGATCTCGTAGGTGCTTCGCTCTTTCAGGTAGCCGTCCTGGTGGATGCCCGCTTCATGCGCAAAGGCGTTACTGCCCACAATTGCCTTATTTGGCTGCGGGCCAAAGGTGATGATCTCGCTTAGCAACTGGCTGGCGGGAAAGAGATGTTCGGCATTGATGCTGGTGCGGAAGGGCATGATCTCCTCGCGCACCTTCATGATCATCACGATCTCTTCCAGCGCGCAGTTGCCCGCTCGCTCGCCAATCCCGTTGATGGTGCACTCTACCTGGCGTGCCCCGGCTTCCACCGCGGCAATGGAGTTCGCTACCGCCAGCCCAAGATCGTTGTGGCAATGCACGCTCACAATCGCATTGCCGTTGAGGCGCTTCGCGATGCGGCCGATAATCGCGGCGTACTCACGCGGCACCGTGAAACCCACGGTATCCGGCAGATTCACGGTGGTTGCGCCAGCCTCCACCGTGGCAACGGAGATCGCCTCGAGAAAGTCAGAGTCCGTGCGCGTTGCGTCCTCCGCTGAGAACTCCACGTCGTCGGTGTATTGCCGCGCCTGCTCTACCGCCTTTACGGCTTCCTCCAGCACCTGGTCGCGGGTCTTGCGCAACTTGTGCTTCAGGTGAATATCGCTGGTGGCGATAAACGTATGAATGCGAGGTTTCTTGGCAGGCTCAAGAGCGCGAGCGGCACGCTCAATGTCCTTAGGCACCGCGCGGGCCAGTGCGGCCACGCGGGCTTCGGGAAACTCCCTGGAAACGGCAAGCACCGATTCGTAATCGCCTTCCGACGCGATGGGGAAACCGGCTTCGAGGATGTCTGCGCCGAGTTCCACCAGCTTTCGGGCCATCCGGACTTTCTCCGGCACCGTCATGCTGCATCCTGGGGACTGCTCCCCGTCTCTCAGGGTTGTGTCAAAGATGAATACGTGAGGATTCATGGTTTGCGTATCCGGTCGCGCTCTTGGCTGTACTTCCGCGGCAACCTGTTGCTTCACCGCGTCGGTATAAAAACAGGATGCGACAATTCCGGGTGATTTGGCAAATTTATCTTTTTGGTGGCTTTCATAAGCGCCACGAATGGTATAAATTGATCTTATAGCGAAAGCTTCTCTGATAGCCTTCGCTGGGCGCCCCGGCCAACCCGTCGTGGGCTTGAAAGCAGGGAATCGTGGAACTCTACCTGTTGAAGGTGCTATTGACCGTAGCCACCGAGAAAAGCTTTTCGCGTGCCGCTGAGAAACTGGGGCGCACGCAGCCGGCGGTGTCGCTGGCGTTGCAGCGGCTGGAAGATGAACTCAGCGAAAGGCTGATTGACCGTTCAGGAAAAGACCTGATTCTCACCGATGCCGGGCGCATTGTGCTGGATTACGCAAGGCGCTTCTCCAACCTGCAACTTGACCTCGAAAATGCACTCACGGAGCTGCGAGACAACGCGGCGGGACGCCTTTCAATTGGGGCCAACGAATCCACCGCCCTTTACTTGCTGCAGCACATTGAGCGCTACCGGCGCACTTACCCGAAAATCAAAGTGCAGGTGCGGCGCAGCCTTTCGAGCAAGATACCATCGCAGCTGATTGATGGCGATCTGGAACTGGGCGTGATCAGCTACGACCCGCAGGACGATCGGGTGAGCACCAGCGTTATCTACACCGACCGGCTGGCTTTTGTAGTTTCGCCGCAGCACCGCCTGGCAAAGCGCAAGACGGTAAGCATCAATGAACTGGGCATGGAGACCTTCATCGCGCACAACGTATTGTCGCCCTATCGAGAAGTGGTAATTCGCTGTTTCCGTGACCACAAGGTGCCCCTGAACATGGACGTGGAGATGCCCACCGTCGAGACCATCCGCAAGCTGGTGCAGATGAATGAGGGGGTGGCCTTTCTTCCTAAGATGTGCGTCGAGCCGGAGATCCGGCGGGGCATGCTGCATGAGGTGCGCGTGAAGGAACTGGACATCGAGCGAAAGATCCACCTTGCATCGCCAGCCAAGCGCGCACTTAGCCATGCGGCGCGCGCGTTCTTGGAATTGGTGCGGACGGAGTCAGCAGAGGCGCCCGCTTAGCTTTGCTGTCGTCCGCGAGCAAAGGGCACAATCTTTGCCGTGTCGTCAGCGGCTTGAGTAGCCCCGAAGGCAGCGAGCGTTTGCCCTTGATAGCCAGCCACCCAGGACTCAAAGCGATGGGGAGGCATCGGCCGGGCGAACAAGTAGCCCTGCACTTCGTCGCATCCCGCTTCGTAAAGGAAGCGAAGCTGTTCCGCGATTTCCACGCCCTCGGCGTTCACTTCCACACGTAAGCCCCGGCCTAGTTCCACCATGCTGCGCACGATGGTGCGACATCGATGGCTGGCCGTGGATCCATGCACGAAGGTGCGGTCGATCTTCAGCTTCGAGAATGGAATTTCACGCAGGTGGGCCAGCGACGAATAGCCCACGCCAAAGTCGTCCAGCGCCACGCGCACCCCCTGCCGGCGGAGGCACTCCACCACTTCGGCCGTCTTGCGTTCGCTCGCCAGAACGGCGGTCTCAGTGATCTCGAGTTCCACGTCGGCATTGCCAAGGGTATGTTGCCCAAGGATGCCAAGGGTGGTGGCAAGGAAGCGGTTGTCGTGCAGTTCTACCGGAGAGACGTTCACGGCAAAGCGTGCCCGTTCCTGGAATAGCCGCGCCCAATGGCTGGCCTTGGCGCAGACCTCTCCGAGCACCCACTGGCCAATCTGCGACACCTGGCCGGTGCTTTCGGCCATTGGCAGAAAGTGGGCAGGCGCCAGCAGGCCGCGCGCGGGGTGTCGCCAGCGGACGAGCACCTCGGCACCACGCACCTGGAAGGTCCTCAGGTCGATGATGGGTTGAAGCACTAGTTCGAACTCCTGCTGGCGGCAAGCGCGCTCGATCTCGCGTTCCAGGGGAACCCCGCGCGCGCCTGATTTGTCTTCCGTGCGGGCCGGCGTTCGTTGCAAAGCATGGCCCAGCAGCAAGGCGGTAGCGGCCTTGGAACGGGCAAGCCGTACCAGTGCGCGCGGGCGCTGAAAGGTCGGCGATGCCTCACTCATACCAAAGCGTAGCGTCGCGGACAGTGGATGATCCCCGCTCGTGAGTGGCGGGCGGATTGCACACTGGAACCGAAGGATCTGCTGCTCAATAACGCTTAGCGCATCCGACGAAACGAACACGAAGCCGAACTCGTACGGTCCAACGCGGGCCATTGACTCCACATCGCCGCCGGCCCTGCGCAGCCGGGTGGCCGCGGTCTGCAACGCCGTGGCCGCTGCCTCAGCACCCAGTTTGCGGTCGATGCGATCCATCCCATCGAGGCGGCACACCAGCACCGCGCAGCCTTGCCCTTCGCGGCGCCCGCGCGAAACAGCCAGGCGCACCGTTTCGAGGAAAGCCTCCAGACCGGCTAGCCCGGTGTCAGGGTCGCATAGCTCACCCAGGGCGGGGGCAGCCAGTTGGGCCGCCTCCACCTCCTGGGCTTGGCTCACCAGCAGAATGCGGCTGCTGGCAGGCACTCCGGTACACGGAATCCGCTCGATCATCACTGGATGCTCACCGTGGCTTCCGCGCATGGTAACCACAAGTTGATCCGCGGCCTGCGCGCCACGGAACGGAATGACGCTGGACCGCGATTTTCCGCCGGAATCGCCTAGCCACTCCAACAGCAGCCGGCGATCGGCCTTAACGAAGCCGATGCCAAGGCGCGCGCCTTCCTGCAACAGGGGACGGAACCCCATCTTGGCGGGAAACGAAGCGTCCAGCGCCACGCATCGCCCGTTCTCTGCCCGCAGCACCGCGCCTTCGGTTACCTTCGAAAGCGCATCCACCCACTGCCGCAGGTTCATGTCGCCGTCGCGGGAAGTCGGCTGCGGGCAGGCGGGCTCCGCGTCGCCGCCATCCTCCAGCCAGTCCATCGGGCGAGTGGGCAAATCGCCTACATCCTGTGGGGCCTCAGCGAGGCTGGCACAATCACCTGGATGACAACCGCCCAGGCTGCCCCGCCCTTCCTTGCTACGGGAATCCACCACCAGCACCATCGGTCGTTCCTCGGGGCTCGCGGCGCTCAAGGCAAGGCGCATCGCTGCCAGGTCGCCGGAAGCGGGAATCAGCACGACATTCAGATCGCCCTCGGCAATCTGGCCCTGGATCGACGACGGATCGTCCGCCACCACCACGTCCAGCGCTGTAGCCGAATGGCCAAGAGCCGTTGCCAGTTCGTCCAAGGACGCGATTCCGCGGGTGAGTATCAGTCGCATGCGCAGGATTACGGTATTCCGTCGCCCGAACCTACAGGCAGGCAGGCTTCATGGTCCTATTGGTCGTCAAGAGTGCTCATCGTCCGCCAGTCATGTAGTTTGAACGGGGACTTGCCTTAGGAAGTACCAGCCGGATCTCAGGCCGCACCGGAAGCATCCAATGAAACAGTGAGCGATAGCACCCAGCTGGAATCGGCTGGATGACAGGAATAGCGATAAGGAGAATCCAGAATGGCAACGGAAGTAAGACCCACCGCGGGCATCGCGGGCCTGCACCACGTCACCGCGATCGCGTCTGACGCGAGGGCCAATCTGCGCTTCTACGAAGGGGTGCTGGGCCTGCGGTTGGTGAAGCAGACTGTAAACTTCGACGATCCAGGCACTTACCACCTGTATTTTGGCGATGCCCACGGAAGCCCCGGCAGCATCCTCACCTTTTTCCCTTGGGCTGGCGCGCTGCCCGGACGTGCCGGCACCGGCATGACCATGGCCACTGCCTTCGCGGTGCCCCCGAACGCCATCGAATTCTGGATGGGACGCTTCGCCGACTTGGCCATTGATTTTGAAGCGCCCAGTGAACGCTACGGTGATGACGTGCTGCGATTCAAAGATCCCGATGGCCTGCCCCTTGAACTCATTCAACAGAAAGGCAGCGAGCGGGGTACCGCCGATCCGCGCGCCATTCCTCCCCTGATTCCGGCGGACGCAGCCATCACGGGATTCCATGGGGTATCGCTCTGCGTGGCTGGTTACGAACGTTCGGCACGCCTTCTTACCGATGTGTTCGGCTACGCCTTCGTGGGGCAGGAGGGCGAACGATTCCGCTTCCAGTCCTCGGGCGCCGGACAGTCCGCTGGCTCCTACGTGGATCTGCTCTGCCAGCCGGATACGCTGGTGCGGGGACGCTCCGGCGCTGGCACTGTGCATCACGTGGCCTTTCGCGCGCGCGACGAAGAACAACAGTTGCAGTGGCGCGAGAAGGTTCGGGAGTTCGGCCTCGACGTCACCCCGGTACTCGACCGCAACTATTTCCGCTCCATCTACTTCCGGGAGCCAGGCGGCGTGCTCTACGAGATCGCCACTGACCCTCCAGGCTTTGCCGCAGACGAGGCGCTGGAACACCTGGGCGAGACACTGAAACTGCCCGATTGGCTGGAACCTCGCCGCGCCTCCATCGAAGCCCGGCTTCCCGCGTTGCGGGACTAGCCACGGATACCGGCAAGAGGGTCACCAATCCGGATATCATCCCCTCATGGAATCTCGTAGCTTACCCTCGGCCGGCGCTGTCCGCCTGACGGAAATCGACTGGCCGCGTTTCGATCCCGCGCCGAACCCGCCGGCCCTTGAGGTCGCCGAACTGGATGCCCGCCTGGTCCGCACCCGCGAGGCCATGCGGGCCCGCGGGCTCACCCACCTCATCGTCTTTGGTGACCGCGAACACTTTGCCAACCTCGCCTGGCTCACAAACCTGGATCCCCGCTTTGAAGAGGCAATGTGCATCCTGGGCTTCGACCGCGACCCTCTGCTCGTCGTGGGCAACGAGTGTGAGAGCTACCTCCCCATTAGCCCCCTCTACGTCGCCGGCAGGCTTCGTGCGGAGCGCTACCAGCCCTTCTCGCTTCTCGACCAGCCCCGCGACGCCTCCCGCACCCTCGACGACATCTTCCGTGCCGAGGGCATCAGCAAAGCAAGCATGGTGGGCTGCGTGGGCTACAAGTATTACGGCGACCCTGCCCGCATCGACCTGCCCTCGTACCTGATCGACGCCCTGCGCCTGATTGCCGGCGCCTCGCAGGTGGTCTGCGCCACTGACCTTTTCATGCACGCCGAATACGGCTTGCGCGCCCGCTGCTCCGCATGGGAGATCGCCTACTTCGAGTACAACAACTGGAAGGCCTCGGAGGCCATGCGCCGCGTCCACTTCGCTTTGCGCGAGGGCATCACGGATCATCAGTTGCTTGAAGAGGCACGCTACGACGGCACTCCGCTGAACTGCCACATCACGTGCAAGACCGGCCCCAATCGCATCAGCCTGGCAAGCCCCCGTGGCGACGTGGTGGAAAAGGGCTATCCGTGGTCCGCCAACATCGCCTACTGGGGCAGCAACATCTGCCGCGCCGGCTGGGTAGCGGAAAGCGACGCCGACCTTCCCGAAGCCGCCCGCGATTACCTCGTCGCCTTCGCCAAGCCCTATTTCGCGGCCATGGCTGCGTGGCTGGAACACTTGCGCATCGGCGTCACCGGCGATGAACTCTACCAGCTTGTGCAAACGATGCTGCCCTTTGAAGCCTTCGGCGTCTTCCTAAATCCGGGCCACCTCATCCACCTCGATGAGTGGCTCAGCGCCCCGGTTTACGAGGGCTCCACCATCGCGGTTGCCTCGGGCATGGTTTTCCAGAGCGACGTGATTCCCTCGTCGAAGCGCTACTTCTCCTCGCGCATGGAAGATGGTTATGCCGTAGCCGATGCCGGACTGCGCCAGGAGATTCAGGAACGATTCCCCGCCTGCGCCGCCCGCTGCGAAGCCCGCCGCCTCTTCCTCCGCGACACCCTGGGTATCAATGTCGCCGACGAAGTGCTACCCCTCTCGAACATGTGCGGCATTGTACCGCCCTATTTGCTGAATCCACGACAAGTCATGAGAATCATCTAGGGGCGTGTTCATCAGAGTGAGATTGACTCGATCAGGAGGGCAGGGTACGGGTTTCCCAACCACCGAGTTTCGAACCATCCACAAACCCAAAGGCGTCATCTCCCATCGTGTGTACCAAAACAGAAATAGCCCGTTTGCCGCTTCCCGGCTTAACGGGCTATTTGCCGCCATATCCGGCTCATATACTGAGCAAACATCACTACAACCGCTCTATCGTTCCAATGGACGATTCGCCAGATACATCCGATCTCCATTGGCAGCAGCGGTTTCGTCACACTTACTGCACTCCAGCCCTTGTAACCGATTCTGCGCAGCCATAATCTCCGAGGGCATCATCTCCACCAGTGCTTGGTCCACCTCAAACAGTTCCACGGCCGGTGATCCAATCTCCACCCCGGAAGCCTCCCGCACAACGGTCCCGCGCAGTCTCCCGCCTTGCTCGTAGGCCCGCAATTCGCTGTGCAGGGCCAGACAACCCAGACTCGGAGCCACCCACTCAACTTGCTCCGGTCCGGTGTGCAGTCCATCGCTCGACTCCAATTGGCGTTCCCGTCGCAAAACAGAATGGCCCAGAATCTCCGCCCGGTTCGGGTCGACGACGGTTTCAAAGCCGGGGAGCGTACAGGATGGTTGTGGTACTGCCTTTAGCGCTTCGACGGCCTCATTCCGCAGTCCTACAGTCACCCTTCCAGCCACATCGGGATACACAGAAACCCGCACCTTACGGTTAGGATCAGAAAGGTGCCGCACCCGCAATTGCAGCGGTTGGCCTTCCGGACCGCGGTAATGACGATGCTCCGCAACCACCGTGGTGCGGTCCGCCCGCACAGCGTAGGTCTTGTCGAAGCGGAAGCGCTCGGTCCCGTCCGCGTCGACCGCCCTTTCGACAAATCGCGCAGTGTACTCCGGCGTCGAAGCCAGCGCCGCATCTACTGTCATCTGGACCCCAGCGGGTCCAAGAATGCTAAGCACGAAAACAACCGCCATTGCTCCGCAGGCAACTACATGCCAGCTTCGTTTCACTCCGTTTCTGAACCTACTCATCGCACTTTTCCCTTTCATTTAGCACCCTCCCCACCAGCAACCCGAAAAGTTCGGATTGCAAAAATAACCTGCCGCTACACAGAAGGAAATCCGATGTAAGAATTCCGGCTCTTCACACCACTCCTCCTGGAATTCCTGGCGGACCATAGAGATTACAAAGCACGCAGTATCCTGCCTTGCCCGACACATAACCGCACGACTGCGCGTTTGCTGACGAGATAAAGAAAGCCATTACGGCAACAATACACAAGGAGCGAACAGCACTTGAGTGATGAGCCTTCAATTTGTAACAAACATTCGATTCGTCCAATTCATGGCCATACCTCCTAGCCACATTCTGCCCCCCCCCCGCACGAAATTTCAAGCCCTGCAATTGTGAATTTTCTCGCAATGCCCAACGCGTGAGCCCGTCCTTATTGGGCCATGCTTGGTGCGTGGCGTAGCAACCGAAATGGCCTCGCAAGGGCGACTTCCGTTTCCAGAAGTCTGCCCCGCGAGGCCACACTCATGTTCGATGCCGGTCGCCGTAATCGCCGCGCTTAGCCCTGCGACGCCGTCAGCGCCTGGTCCAGATCCCAGAGTAAGTCGTCGAGATCCTCCAACCCGACGGAGAGCCGGACCATGTCGGGCTCCACACCCGCCGCCTTCTGCTCTGCCGCGCTCAACTGCTGGTGCGTGGTGGAAGCCGGGTGAATCACCAGGCTGCGTGCGTCGCCCACGTTGGCCAAGTGCGAGAAGATCTTCAGGTTATCGATGAACTTCACGCCAGAATCGAAGCCACCCTCGATGCCGAAACTGAACACCGCTCCCGCGCCCTTCGGCAAATACTTCTGCGCGAGACCGTTGTAGGGGCTCGAAGGCAAGGAGGGGTACTTCACCCACTTCACCAGCTTGTTGCTTTCGAGATGCTGCGCCACCGCCAACGCATTGCCTACGTGACGCTCCATCCGCGGGCCCAGCGTCTCAATCCCCTGCAGGAACAAGAAGCTGTTGAACGGGCTCAGCGCTGGGCCCAAATCCCGCAAGCCCTCCACGCGCGCCTTGATGATGTAGGCAATTGGGCCAAAAGTCTCGCCAAACTTCATGCCGTGATAGGCGCGTGAGGGCTCGTTGATACTCGGGAAATTGCCTTCCCCCCACTGAAACTTCCCCGAATCCACAATCATGCCGCCAATGCTATTGCCATGCCCCCCCATGAACTTGGTGAGCGAGTGCAACACAATATCGGCGCCATATTCGATTGGCCGGCATAGGTAGGGTGTGGCAAAGGTGTTGTCGATAATCAGCGGCAGATTATGCTCATGCGCAATCTTCGCCACCGCCTCAATATCCAGCACGTTGCCGCGCGGGTTCGAGATCGTCTCGCCAAATATGGCCTTGGTCTTCGGGGTGATTGCCTTGCGGAAACTTTCTGGATCGTCAGGATCCACGAAGATGGCATTGATGCCCAGTTTGCGGAAGCTCACATCAAACTGCGTGTAAGTTCCGCCGTAGAGAGTGCTTGCCGCCACAATATCGTCACCGGAATCGCAAATATTGGTGATCGCCAGCATCTGCGCCGCCTGCCCGGAAGCCGTAGCCAGTGCTGCAACCCCGCCTTCGAGAGCCGCTACACGCTGCTCTAGCACATCCGTCGTGGGGTTCATGATGCGCGTATAGATGTTGCCGAATTCCTTCAACCCGAACAGGTTTGCGGCGTGCTCTGAACTGTCGAAGGTGAAAGAGGTTGTCTGGTAAATGGGCACCGCGCGCGCGTGCGTAGTCGCATCCGGACTGTATCCTGCGTGTAAACTGCGGGTGTTAAAACCAAGCGTTCTTTCTTTTTGGTCTGACATCGATTCGTGTTCTCCTCGCTGAAATGGGGCGGCGGTGCGGGGCCGCCAACGGAATGCAGGCGCATCTCCGCCAAACTAAATTCAACCGATTGAGCTTAACATGCTGAACCATTGACGGCGGCGACAGCGCATTGACTCGGAAGCACCGGTTCCGTTCCCTGCAAGCATACGCGCAGGAAGTCTACCGTTTATATCCAATTTTGCGCAAAAAGTCGCGTCGCCACGCGACCCCTTCCTCATCTTCCACTCCCTTGGGCGACGATCCGTCAATCACACCCAGCACGCCGCGCCCCTGTTCGGTTTCGGCCACAAGCACCTGCAATGGATTCGCAGTGGCGCAGTATAGCCGCACCACTTCCGGCACATCGCGCAAGCGGCCAGTGAGGTTGATGGGGAACCCTTCCTTCAGAAACAGCACGAATACGTGACCCGCACCAATGGCTTGCGCCGCCTCCACCGCCGCCTCCCGCAACGCCTCGTCATTGCCGTCGTGACGGACGAGGCAAGGCCCGGAGGCCTCATTGAACGCCAGCCCAAACCGGATGGCGGGGTTCGTATTCACCACGGCCTCATAAATGTCTTCCACCGTCTTGATGAAATGCGATTGACCGATAATGACGTTGCCGCCTTCAGGTATGGCAATCGGAATGACTTTCAGTTCCATAGTGTGCTCGCCAGGATAGTTCCTTGAAGCCCAGTGTAGCGAAGGCGGCCCAGCCTTCACCGGAGCCTCCATGCCAGATCCGCACTCCTCGGCCCGCCGTCTGTAGCGGAACGTGGATAGCTACCAAATCAGTTCATCGACAGCGCAGTAGCAACGCCACGGCTGCTCCGGCTTTGGCCCTGCCCCCTGCCTGGGCTGTGCATAACGTTACAATGGCAGGCATGCGAATCGATTTCACTAGCCCCCTTAGCCGCTCGATGGCATGCGCGTTTCTGTGCGGCCTTCTGCTTTCCGTAGGAGTGAACGCTCAACAGCGTCCCAAGCCTCCAGGCGAACGCTGGGTTGAGCTATTTAATGGAAAAGACCTCGCCGGATGGGTGCCTGTGGGCAATGAGAAATGGACCGTAGAAGATGGCGCCATTCACGGTCAGGGTGTCACCAAGGAGTACGGATACCTGCGCACCGACAAGGAATACCAGAGCTTCCATCTCTTTCTCCGCTTCAAAACAGAAGCCAACGGCAACAGCGGCGTCTACTTCCATACAAAGTTCAAGCCGGGCACCGTGGACGTCTCGGATGGACGGCAGTTTGAGATCGACCGCGTGCTGGGCCATCACACCTGTGGCGTCTACGGCGACAACATGGGCTGGAAGGTCTGGCCAGCGCCTGAGTATGAAGGCCTCATTCGGCCTACTGACTGGAACGACATGCTGCTGAAGGTGGAAGACAATCGCTATGAATGCTGGCTGAACGGCATCAAGATGCTGGACTTCACTGACCCTAAGCAAGGGTCCAAAGACGGTTGGATCGCGCTGCAATTGCACTCCGGTGGCGAGGGCAATATGCGCTTCAAAGACATCCGCCTGTTGGATCTTTCACGGCGCTAGATAGCCGACAGCGGCCGGAGCCCGCCCTCCGGCCGCAACCATATTCCGATCAGTTTCTCTGGAATCATTCCACACACAGTGGTACACTTCCCACGTGAGCAGTTTGACGCAAATTCAGACAAGCGGATCGACGACACCTCTTCTTCCCTCTGGGCGGATCTCGTCGCTTCTGATCAAGCCGGCCTCCGCTCTCTGCAACCTCGATTGCCAATATTGCTTCTATCTCGACCGTGAACTGGACCCCTATAAGGAAGCATCCAAACGGCGGATGAGCAACGAGACGCTGCGCAAGCTTGTGGAATCGTTCCTGTTTTATTCCTACCCTCATTCCACGTTTGCCTTCCAGGGTGGGGAGCCCACTCTTGCCGGTCTGCCGTTTTTCGAGAAGCTCGTGGAATACCAGAAGCGCTACGGCCGTAACGGACAGGCTGTCAGCAACGCTTTGCAGACCAACGCCATTCTGTTGGACGATGCCTGGTGTCGTTTCTTGCGCAGCTACCACTGGCTGGTGGGCGCGTCGATTGACGGCGACGAACAGATGCACGACACCTACCGCAAGAACCGTGGCGGGGAAGGCACTTGGCGCAAAGTGATGGCGAGCATCGAGCGCATGGCGAAACATCGCGTGGATTTCAACATCCTTTGCGTACTGAGCGAAGCGAATGTCGAGCACCCCAAGGATGTCTACCGCTTCTTTCGGTCGCTGGGCGTAGAGTACATGCAGTTCATCCCTCTGGCGGAATTCACCCCGTCCGGCGAACGGCAACCGTACGCGATTACCGCCGAACAGTATGGGCGGTTCCTGATTGAGATCTTTGACTTGTGGTGGCCAGAGCGCCAGCGCGTGCGGATTCGGTTCTTCGACAACCTCGCGGAAGCCCTGGCCGGCTACATGCCGGGAAACTGCACCATGCACGAGCGCTGCGACAGCTATGTGGTGGTGGAATACAATGGCGACGTCTATCCCTGCGACTTCTTCGTGGAGCCGCGCTGGAAACTGGGGAACATCCACCAGCAGACCTGGAGCCAGATCACCAAAGCAGAACTGCGCAGCCGCTTCGCGCACAACAAGGCGATTCCCCATTCCGAGTGTCTTGCATGCGAGTTTCTGCCACTGTGCCATCACGGCTGCCCCAGCTTCCGGGAGAAGCAGCGGGGGAACCCCGGCGATCTTGACTACTTCTGCCAGACCTACAAGATGGTCTACAAACACTGCCTGCCCTCGTTGCGGGAAGAAGTGGCAACCATCACGGGAAAACCGGCCGTGAAGTAGTCCCCGACGGCATCGCGGCATGAGTTTCGGCCTCAGGGCGAAGTACCAGGTACTTCAGCCAGCACGGGGTACCAAGTTGGTCCTCCCGCGCTTTTCCAGTTTGCTTACTGCCACTTTCACGGTATTCTGAACGTGGTTTCTACAAAAAACTGGTGACTGCGCGCATCCACCGCGGGGCGCGTCGGGTAGGCGTGTGATGCGCCTCTGGGTGAGGTTGTCGCGTGAAGTCGAAACGGGAACGCATCTTTTCGATGGCTCTGATTGGATGCCTGGCAGCTCTGCTGCTGGCAAACTTTCTGGAGACCGGCCGCACACGAATTCTCCCCCTTGCCACGCAAGAAGGCGTGGCAACTGAAAGCGATCCCGCGCCCGGCGAGACGCAGGAGCCAGCGGAAAACACGGCACGCACCGAAACCGCTACCCGCCAGCAGTTGGCCCCGCCCTCAACCCCCTTCTACCGCACCGCTGTCTTCTTTGCCGCTTTCACGCTGGGCACCGTGATCCTGATCATTATCTTCGACGTCTTCTTCTACAACCAGCGCGTGGAACGGGAAAAGGAACTCACCCGGCGAGTGGCGGACAAAACGCAGGAGTTGCAGCACGCGCAGGAGCAGGCCGCAGCCGCCAATCTTGCCAAGAGCCGTTTTTTGGCCACGATGAGCCACGAGATCCGTACCCCCATGAACGCGATCGTGGGCATGTCGGAATTGCTGCTCGATAGCAAGTTGAACCCCCGGCAGCGCGAATTGGTGGCCAGCATCGCCACCTCTGGCGACTCGCTGCTTGAGATCATCAACTCCATCCTGGACTTCTCCAAGATGGAAGCGGGCAGCATTGAACTGGAATCGCAGCCCATCAACCTTCAGGAATGTCTGGAGCAAGTGTTGTTCTTGTTCTCTGAACGGGCGGAGCGAAGAAACGTGGAACTGGTTTGTATCCAGGACCCGAAAGTGCCGCTAATGATCCAGGGTGACCGGGCGCGCCTGAGACAAGTGTTGATCAACCTGATGGGCAACGCCATCAAGTTCACGCAGAACGGCGAAGTGGCCCTTGAAGTGACGGTGGAAGGCGATGCCACTGACGAAGTTGGCAATGAACAAAAGCAGCACCTGCGCTTCGACGTAGTGGACACTGGCGTGGGCATCGCTCCTGAGAATATCGGCAAGCTCTTCCTGCCGTTCAGCCAGGTCTCGGGCAGCATGCGCCGGCCGAATGAAGGCACCGGTTTGGGACTGGCGATCTCCAAGCAGTTGGTGGGCATGATGGGCGGACGCCTCCAAGTGGAAAGCAAGATCGGTGAGGGAAGCCGCTTCTGGTTCACCGCCGAACTGCATCGCCTGCCAGAAAACCATCCCGAGATGGTCCGCGCACCGAAGCGCAAGGATCTGGCCGGTCGCCACGCGGCGGTACTCTGCCTAAGCCCGTCGCTGCGCAAACTGTTTGGCCGCGCCTTCTCGGCCTGGGAAGTTAATTCCGACATCCTGCCAGACCACAGTTCGTTCTTCTACAAGCTCTATGAGATCGCCAAGGAAGGGGCGCAGCTCGACCTGGTGGTGGTGGAAGTGGAAGACGCCGTGGATGCCACACGCGATTTCCTGCTGAATCTCCGCGCCAGCATGCCCTATCCGGATACGGCGCTGATGATCGTCAGCAACAGCCGTACCCGCATTGCGCTGCAGGAACTGCCTGGCGCCAGCGCCATCTGTTTTGTCTCCAAGCCCATCTGGCTCCCGAATCTCTACGAGACCACGCGGGCACTGCTGCTGGAGGGCAAGAAAGTAGCTTCACCAGTCACGGGTGGTACGCAGGAAGCATCGGCGCTTTGGGAAACCATGCCCTCCGTGGAGGGGCTAAGCATCCTGCTGGTGGAAGATAACATCACCAACCAGCGAGTTGCGTCGCTGATGCTTGAGCGTCTGGGTTTCTCCGCGGATACTGTCGTAAACGGACAGGAAGCCGTGGATGCGGTAAAGAAGCAGTATTACGACATTGTTCTGATGGATTGCCAGATGCCAGTAATGGATGGCTTCCAGGCAACTGAGGAGATTCGCCGCCTGCAACGCGGACAGCGCACCTCCACCATCATCGCCATGACGGCCAACGCCACCCGCGAAGACCGCCAGAAGTGCATCGACATCGGGATGGACGATTACATCGCCAAGCCGGTGAAGACCGAAACGCT
>JAHCHD010000069.1 GCA_026129915.1 Bryobacterales bacterium | reverse complement strand
GCAAGGCATTCCTGCAGATCGTCGGACAAGCGGACTCTGCCAGCTTCGACATCGCGGTTCCCTTGGAACAACTGCCTGGTAAGTCGATCGCGCCCGGGACTTACACCGTAGACGCCTGGTTGGCCACAGCCGGCGATACTCCCCGCTTCGCCGCCAGTATTGGGGTCCTCGTTCAAGACTTCGGGCAACCGCCGCTTGCGTTGAGCGGAGCAGTGCACCGCCATGCGGGGCGAACGCGGGGAGCTTTACCCATTCCAGGCCGATCTCTGCGGTACTAGCCGGTTCCAAAAGTGAAAAGCCGGCCGCACCTGTGTGAAGGGTGCGGCCGGCTTTCCTCATTCATACAGAGGTTGCTCAAGCGTGCCTTTTCAGCATCCCGGCGCGCACCTTAATGGGCAGCCCGGTGCAGTTGATGAAGCCCAGGGCATCCTTTTGATCGTAACTCTCACCCATCGTGAAGCTGGCAATCGCGTCGTCGTACAGCGAGTATGCTGACTTTCGGCTCAGCACGTCCACGTTGCCCTTGTAGAGCCTAAGGGTTACAGCTCCGGTAGTGTGTTCGCTCATCTTTGCGAAAAACGCATCCAGGCTTTCGCGCAATGGCGTGAACCACAGGCCGTTGTAGACCAGGTCGGCGTAGTCAACTGCGAGCTTCTGCTTGTAGTGCAAGGTGCTACGGTCGAGCGTGAGTGCCTCCAGTTCGCGCAAGGCAGCGACAATCAGTGTGCCACCCGGAGTTTCGTAGCAGCCGCGCGACTTCATGCCCACGAAGCGGTTCTCCACCAGATCGATCCGCCCGATGCCGTGCTCGCCGCCCAGCTTGTTCAGGGTCTCCACCAGTTCCGTACCGGTCATCCTCACGCCATCAATCGCCACGGCATTCGCCTTCTCGAAACTGATGGTCACTTCACCCGGTGTATCGGGTGCTTCCGCGGCGCTCTTGGTGAGCATCCAGATGTCATCCGGCGCCGCATTTGCGGGATCTTCCAGCGCGCCGCCCTCATGGGAAATGTGCCAGAGGTTGCGGTCACGGCTGTAAATCTTGGTCGTCGAGACATTTAGCGGGACGTCGTGCTTTTCGGCGTAGGCGATCGCCGCCTCGCGCGAGGTGAGATCCCACTCGCGCCACGGGGCAATCACTGGAAGATGCGGAGCCAGAGCCTTGTAGGTAAGTTCAAAGCGAACCTGGTCGTTGCCCTTACCCGTACAGCCGTGGGAGAGGCCGTCGCAGCCCGAATCAAGCGCCACTTCCACCTGCTTCTTGGCGAGCAGCGGACGAGCAATTGAGGTGCCCAATAGATATTTGTGCTCGTAGACCGCGCCAGAGCGCACCATAGGCCACAAATAGTCCTGGACAAACTCCTCTCGCAGGTCAGCAACGTAACACTCGACAGCGCCCGTCGCGAGGGCCTTTTCCTGTAAGCCACTCAGCTCTTCGCCGCCCTGGCCAACATCCCCGCACACCGCCACGACTTCACAGCCATAATTTTCCTTCAGCCAGGGAATGATCACGGAGGTATCAAGGCCACCGGAATAAGCCAAGGCTACCCTTTTCGGTTTGCTCATATAGTCGGATTAGTCCTTTCCAAAAACACTCGGACGGAAATCAGATTCACGCCGGCGAACTTCCAGTGTGCGTCAGCAAACGGGATTGTGGGAAGCATGGCCAGTCATGCGGGTTACCGCGCGGGCCAAACTTACGGTGCGCAGCCGTGCGGAAACTACTCAGCGCCCAGCAGCATCAACAGCAGGGCCTTTTGCGCATGGAGGCGATTTTCGGCCTGGTCGAACACGACCGATTGCGCGCATTCCATCACTTGGTCCGTTACCTCTTCATCCCGATGCGCCGGCAGACAGTGCATGAAGATCGCTCCCGGACTGGCGATTCCCATCAAGTTCTCGCTTACCGTGAAGTCCTTGAAATCGACGCGGCGTTGCATGGTTTCATGTTCGAGGCCCATACTGGCCCAAACATCGGTGTAGACAGCGTCGGCTCCTTCCAGTGCGCTGTGGGGATCTGTGGTCACCAGCACTTGCGTGCCATGCTCAGCCGCCAAGCCCTCCACACCCTGCCACACCTCTTCCCTTGGCTCGTATCCGCGAGGGGTAGCGATGGCGAAGTTCATGCCGAGGCGAGTAACGGTGAGCGCCAAGGAGTGAGCCACGTTGTTTCCATCACCCAGATAGCAAAGCTTCTTTCCGCGGAGGCTGCCCAGATGCTCAGTCATTGTCTGGGCGTCCGCCAGCGCCTGGCAAGGGTGATACAGATCGCTAAGAGCGTTAATCACTGGCACCTTTGACCAATAAGCCAGGTCCTCAATGGTTTGCTGCCAAAAGACCCTTGCGACGATGCCATGGGTCCAGCGATCCAGGTTACGGGCTACGTCCTTCAGCGGTTCCCGGTCGCCAATGGGGCCCACCACCGTCACGGCGTCGCCACCTAATTGCTTAGCAGCCAGTTCAAAGGTGAGGCGCGTTCGCAGCGAGGGCTTTTCAAACAGCAAGCTGATATAGCGCCCCTGCAATGCCTCGCGGTAGAGGTTTGGAAACTGCTTTACGTGCCGTGCCAACTCAAGCAGATTGCCCAGCTCCGCGGTGCTTAGGTCGAGGTCCTTGCGGAAGTCCCTGCTGGTCATGACTTTGGTTCGCAATTCCTCGGCCCGCATCACCTCAGCGTGGATCTGCGAGCGCCCGCCTTCCACCACGGAAACCGGAGATGGGTTGCCAGGGGAGAAACGTCTCGGCGGGGAGAACGCATGTTTATTCACGTCATTGTATATTATTCCAAACTGATGGGCCTTAGTCAACGGCACCCGCCGAATTCACCATGCTTGCCCTTGAAAACACCGGGCTAGAGCTTCCAGCCTTTACGGTAGGCAGGGTTCAGTAGTGCACTCGCTTCCGGGTCATTCGGGAAGCACATCCGTTGTGCGTCCCAATCGAGGCTCTTCTGCGTGCGTTGCGCGATGGTACCCAGGATTGCCACTTCGGTTAGAAGGCTGCCAAAGCTGAATTCACAGGTGGCGGCCGGGCCACCTTTGGAAGCCGCAATCCACTCCTGGTAATGGCCGCCTGAGCGCGGAACTGTTTTCGCCGGGGGCGTGAAGTCCTTGCCGCGGGACTCGGGTAGCAGTTGGTGGCTTCCACCGGCGAAGCCAGCAACCAGTGTGCCCTTGTCGCCCACGTACATGGTGCCGGACCCGGGCAGTGTCTTGCCGGAGGGCATATCGGCTGGAATTGGGGGTTTCACGCCACCGTCGTACCAATGCATGCGCACTGGTGGCGCGGCTCCGCGGGTGGCGAAGTCCCAAGTTACCGCGGAGGAATGGGGGAAGGTTTCGGGGAGAGGAATGATGGCATTGCGGATGGCCAACTGGCCATCGCGGTTCACCAGGCGATGACGCACCACCCGTGTTGCACTGGCGGAAACTCGGTGCGGCTGGCCTAGATCGAGCGCTCGAAACACCACATGGAAGGCGTGGCAGGCCATGTCGCCCAACGCACCCGTGCCAAAGTCATACCAGCCTCGCCAGCTGAAGGGATGATATGCGGTGTGGTAGGGGCGTTCGGACGCTGGGCCCAGCCAAAGGTCCCAATTCAGAGTCTTTGGAACCTCCATTCCTTCCCTCGGGCGCAGCAGACCTTGCGGCCAGATGGGCCGATCTGTCCAGACGTGCACTTCCCGCACTGCGCCAACGGCGCCTGCCTTCACCCACTCCTCTGTGAGGCGTGCATCGTCAGAGGCAGAAGACTGCACGCTCATTTGGGTGGCTACCCGCTTCTTTCTGGCGGTAGCCGCCAGCAGGCGCGCTTCATAGAGCGTACGCGTGAGCGGTTTCGCGCAGTAAATATGCTTACCCAGGTCCATGGCAGCCATCGCGACGACAGCGTGCGTGTGGTCTGGTGTCCCGATGATTACCGCATCAATGTCCTTCTGCTTGTCGAGCATCTCGCGGAAGTCTCGGTAGGTCTTGGCGCTGGGGTAACGGGCAAAGGTCTTGGCAGCAAAGGCCTCATCCACGTCGCAGAGAGCAACGATGTTTTCGCTCTCGCATTCCCGCACATACCCGGCGCCCATGGCCCCCACTCCCACGCCGGCGATATTCAGCTTGTCGCTAGGCGCTCTGCCTGCCTGTCCTCCAAGGACTTTGGCGGGAACAATCGTGAACAAGGCGGCGGTGGCGCTTCGCCGGCTTACCTGGGCGGTTTCGTGGAACGGAACGGGTGGACGAGTAGACATCGCTAGTAACTCCTGGAGTATCCAGGTTTACCACCGTCCGCGGAGAAGCGCCAGAGCCTGTTGTATCCGGCTTACTGCCTACGAGAATCAGCGATATTGACGATTGGGTATATTGGGATATGACGGAAACGCGGCATTCGGTCTGCGCCCTCGATTGTCCTGATTGCTGCTCTGTGCTCGTCCAGGTACAGGACAACCGCGCCACCCGCCTCAAGGGCGATCCCAGTCACCCAATCACCAAGGGATTCTTGTGCGCCAAAGTGACACGCTATCTCGACAGGGAATACCACCCCGAGCGGATCCTGTATCCCCAACGCCGTGTAGGAGCAAAAGGAGAGGGCCGGTTCGAACGGATTTCCTGGGACGACGCGATTGGGGAAATCGCCGAACGCTTGCATGGAACTACATTGAAGCACGGGCCAGAGGCAATCCTACCCTATAGCTACGGCGGAACCATGGGCCAGTTGAACGGTTCCAGCATGGACCGTCGCTTCTTCCACCGGCTGGGTGCTTCCAGGCTCGATCGGACCATTTGCGCTTCCACGGGAGCGGCAGCCCTGCAACTTACCCTGGGTGTGCGCACCGGCACGGAGCCAGAGCAATTTGCCAAATCTCGCTGCATCATCGCCTGGGGGGCGAACATCCTCGCCACGAACGTTCACCTTTGGCCGTTTATCGTAGAGGCACGCCGAAACGGCGCCAAGTTTTATGTAATCGATCCTTTACGCACAAAGACCGCGGCGCTTGCAGATCGGCACCTTGCCGTTAACCCAGGCAGCGATGCGGCCCTCGCGCTCGGCATGATGCACATCATTTTCCGGGATGGCCTGGAGGATCGTGACTACTTGGAAAAGCATTGCAGTGGATGGGAGGAACTGAAAGAGAAAGCTATTGCTTACGCACCGCATAGAGTATCCCAATACACAGGTATTGAGGTGGAAACCATCGAGGAGCTTGCCCGTGATTACGCGACCTTGCGACCTGCCGCCATCCGTATGAACTATGGAATTCAGCGCAGCGAGCGGGGAGGGATGTCCGCCCACGCCGTTAGCCTACTGCCGGCCATCATCGGTTCCTGGAAGGAAGAGGGTGGAGGGTTACAACTCACCACGTCTGGCGCGTTTGGGTTCAACCGTCAGGCACTCGAGCGGCCAGACCTTCAGTGGAAGTCGCCGCTTGGACGGGAGGCACGGCTCCGTAACATGTCCGAAATCGGGAAGGAATTGGCCATGCCGTCGGAGCATCCAGTTCATGCCCTGTTTGTCTATAACTCCAACCCGGTGGCAATTGCACCAAACGCCAATCGGGTACATGAAGGCTTCGCGCGCGAGGATCTCTTCACCGTTGTGATGGAACAGTTTCCGACAGACACCGCCCGGTATGCTGACGTCCTCCTGCCGGCTACCACTTTTCTGGAGCACACTGACCTCTACTTCGCTTACGGCCATTATTACTTGCAGTTGGCGCGTCCGGCTTTGCCTGCTCCGGGTGAATGCAAGAGCAATGTGGAAGTTTTCCGGCTTTTGGCGGATGCGATGGGCTTCGATGATCCTTGTTTTCAAGATTCTGACGACGACCTGATGCGTCAGGCGCTCGACAGCCAGCATCCCGCGCTGCGGGGAATCACGCTGGAGGATCTGGAGGCCCGTCGATCCATCCGGCTCAATCTCGGCAAGGAGGGGGCTCCATTTTTGCCGCATGCCGTGGGAGGGTTCGGCACCCCTTCCAGACGCTGTGAATTCCACCCGGAACGGTTGGAGTACAAGCCACCCATCGAAAGCCGCTGGGGACACGAAGAACTGCGCCGCGACTACCCGCTCGAATTGATCTCCGCCAAGGTTGAAAGTGGAATGAATTCCACTTTTGGGTATCGAACCGATTTCGATGCCGAATGTGGCAAACTGAGGATCCACCCGCAGGACGCCTCAGTGCGTGGGATTGAAAACGGGATGGATGTGGTGGTCTTTAACAAGAGGGGACAGCTGCGATTACTGGCGGCTCTTAGTGATTCCGTGAAGCCGGGCTTGGTCTCAGTGGCCTCCGTCCGATGGTCTCGGCAGGCCCCGGATGGCAAGAGCATCAACGTGCTAACCTCAGATGCTCTGAATGACCTGGGTGGTGGTCCATCTTTCTTCAACTGTCTGGTGCAGGTGGCATTGTCTTCTCACGCGGATTCTCTATAGCCCGAACTTCCAGCCGCGGATCCTCCCTTGGACCGTCTGCGGAAGTTGTCGGGAATTCTATCTCAAGTTCTCCGAAAGAATCATGAGAATCCACTGTAGTTTTTTCACCAAGGATCCGATGTGACTAAATCATCGGCGAAATCGTTCAGTGACCCGAAACGTGGTTGAACTTCGCGTAGTCTAGATAGTCAATCCCTTGGAATCTGAAGGGATATGCGATAGCGAGGGAAGAAAACCCTCGCCGGGAAAGTTGACAATCAGCATTTGCGTGCTAAAATCTTGAAGCTCTGTTGCAAATCGGCCAATCAGGTCCGGTTTGTTCCAGAAGACTGACATACTTTCGACGCAATTCGGCATCTACCGCTGCCAGATTGTGAAACTTTGGGCGAAATCCACCGTCTATACGGTGTGGCAAAGAGACGGCAAAAATAAAGAACAACAAGGAGTTGAGGCCATGACGAAGCAACAACTTGACCGCTTTCGGAAAATCCTTCAGGAGAAGCAAACCGAACTTTTGCAGGTGGTCCGTAAACGAGACGAGATTGCAATTGAGAAGACGCCAGACGCGCTGGATGAAGTGCAGCGCGCCGCTGAGCGTGAGCTTGCCATCCGCAATCTGGACCGGGAATCCCGACTTCTGCGCGAGGTACGCGCCGCGCTTCGGCGGATCGAAGACGGGTCCTATGGTACCTGCATTTATACAGGCGAAGAAATCAGCATGAAACGGCTGGAAGCTGTGCCGTGGACGCCATTCTGCCTGAAGGCGCAAGAATTGTTTGACCGCAATGAAGTGGAGGCTGTGGAGTCTTTCGAGGACGCGATGGCAAACGCCGCCTAAATCCTAGAGAACGCTGCTTCAAAATACGAGTCTCATGTCCTTGGCCCGGCGGAAATTTCGCCGGGCCATTTGTGTGTCGGATATCCGTTTTAATCGATAACCCAGGGCTGGGTTGGCCACGTCTACCCCCACGCCAGTTGCGCGAACGACCGTTCCCACGGCGGTCGAGCTATCTCCTACGCTCCAAGCCCGCTGAAACCTAGCTATCCAGTGCGTTACGATGTTGAGCAACGAGAGGGAGGATCCACCATGGAACGACGTCATTTTCTGCATTCCACCGCCTTGGGCGCCATGCTGCTGAAAGGTTTGAGGCTCAGCGGGGCCACAGACGTCCCAGCATTGTTAGGCGGGACCCCCGTAAGGCGCGAAAAATGGGCATCCTGGCCGGTTTTCAACCAGGCGGAAGAAAACGGCCTGCTTGAGGTTCTGCGCAGTGGGATGTGGTGGCGTGGTGAAGGAAAACGGGTGGCGGAGTTTGAACGGGCCTATTCCCAGATGATGGGTTCCCGCTACTGCCTGGCGACGGCGAACGGCACTAGCGCGTTGGTGACTTCCCTGGGTGCGCTGGGCGTCGGTGCTGGTGACGAGGTCATCGTCCCGCCGTACACCTTCGTCGCCACTGTAAATGCAGTACTGATCCACTATGCCCTGCCGGTTTTTGTAGATACGGACGTTGAAACCTTCCAGATGAACCACCGCAAGCTACGCGCGTCGGTGACGCCTGCCACCAAGGTGATCATGCCCGTACACTTGGGTGGCGCGATGAGCGAAATGGACGAGATCCTGGAAGTGGCCAGTGAGCGCAAGATCCCGGTGGTGGAGGATGCCTGCCAGGCGCACATGGCGGAATGGCGCGGCAAGAAGAGCGGCACTCTGGGCAAGGCGGGATGCTTCAGTTTCCAGGGTTCGAAGAACCTGAATGCCGGTGAAGGTGGTGCGATTCTCTCGAACGACGAAGAATTCATTGAGAGCTGCTACGCCTTCCACAACAATGGGCGAGCTCGGAAGGTGACGAGCTACAACTTCAGTTATGCCTCGAACGGCGCCAATCTGCGCATGACCGAGTTTCAAGGAGCCATTCTGCTTGCACAGATGCGCCGACTGGAAGCACAATCCTCATCGCGCGAACAGAACGCCCGGTACCTCTCGCAGCAACTACGCAAGATTGAGGGCATCACCCCGGCCGCCGAATACAGCGGCTCCACCCGCAATGCCTACCACCTCTATATGTTCCGCTACGATCCTCAAGGTTTCGCGGGACTACCTCGGAGCATCTTCATCAAGGCCCTCAACGCGGAAGGAATCGGCTGTGGCGGAGGCTATTCCCCACTTACCGAAGAGCCCTTCCTGAAGCAGCGTCTGGAATCCAGCGCTTACAAGAAACTCTACGGGGAAAAGCGGCTGAACGAAGTGATGGAGCAGAACCGCTGCCCGGACAACGTAAAGGTTTGCAATGAGGCGGTTTGGTTTACGCAGACGATGCTGCTGGGTGGGCGGAAAGATATGGACAACATCGTGGATGCAATCTTGAAGATCCAGAAGCGGGCGGATGCGCTTAAGGCGCAGGCTTAGTTCGCAAGTTCGATCGCACTAGGTGTCCAGGCAGCTTTGTAGAGCCGCGTCCAGATCTTCGCTTGTCATATCAGTGCTGATGAAGATTTCCTGACGAGCGCCTGCACTGAAAGCGAGCGCCTTCCAGCCATTTGTGGTGGGGACGCTTACCTTCAAGCGAAGTTTGCCCCTGGCATCCCGCACTGGCTTAATCACCCCGGGCACAATCATGCTAATCTCGTCGGGGTGTTTTTCGAGCAGTGTTTCCAACACTCGGCGCAATCCATCAATGATGCTGTGCTCAATCTTGAGCTTGCCCCCCGCCGTGCGCAGCCGAAACGAAGCCATGGTGCCCTTTATCCCTATATGTAGAGTAGCGCGACGAACCCCTTGCGTTAGAAACGTTTGCGATAAAGGAAGTCGATGCCGAACAGGCCGTCTTCATCGCGCAGGGCCACCATGGAAAACTGCGGGTTGAAGTTCCACTCCAAGCGCACAATTTGCTGCTGCGTGCCGGCGAGGTTAGTGATAAAGGTCACCGTGATGTCGCGGCTTACCTGCTGCTCCACGGTAAGGCGCGCCTGTGGGTTGTTTTCCACACCAGTAAGCCTTGGGTCGATCTTGATGCGGCTGACGCCAAAGAACTTTTGTAGGCGGCCAGCCAGCGGCGCGGCCACTGCTTGCCCCACCAGCGCGCTCGCCCCCACCTGCTGCCAGCTTTGCGCGGCTTCATTCTGCGCCTCCGCCAGGGATGGTGATCCCGCCGGCGCGCGCCCCACGGTTAGAAGTGCAATGATCTCATTCAATTGCAGTGGCGGGTCGCTGCGGTAGTTCACGTTCAGCTTCTCGATGGGTCCGGAAAACGTTAAGGTGACGTCGATGCTGCGGACCCGGGTTCGCAAATCGAGATTCAATACGGGTTCCAGCTTCAGTGGGTTGATGAAGGAAATATCGCCCCGATCAATGAAGTATCTGTTGCCGAAAAAGTTGATCTCTCCCTGGTTTACCGTCACCTTGCCCAGCAGCACGGGGCTGTAGGGATTGCCCCGCAAGCGCAGATCTGCCTCGCCGGAGAGGTCCTGCGTCAACGTGGAGTCGAAACGCACGTCGGGGGCGGTTCGCACCTGCACATCAAAGCGCATGTTGCGCAGGAATTCGTTCTGGCTCGCGGAGGGCGTAGCCACGGGCTTGGCCGTGGAACTTAGGATGCTTGCCAGGTCGCTACGGGGATTCACCGCAGCGCGTGTGATGCTTACCACTCCAGATAGGATGCTCTGGTTGGCAGATCCGGTAAGCTCCAGTGTGGCGTTGGCGGACGTACTCACCCCAGGTGGATAGCGCACGCGGACATCCTCGCCATGAAACGAGAGGCGGAAGTTAGGGGTACCGGAAAAATAGCTTACAAAGCCACTTAGCGTCAGGTTGCCCCCCCCGGATTGAGCGGTGATTTCCTCGATGGTGGCGCGATCCCGGTACAGAAACACACGGCCATTTACCTTGTCCAGCCCGTTGGGAACCCCCACCAAATAGAGAGAAGCGTCTTTCAGATCGAGCGTTCCGTAGAGGTCTGGATTGGCGAAGGTACCTCTCACTGAAAGGTCCAGATCAGAGCGACCGCCGGCTTCCAGCGAGGGTTCGAAAGCGTTAAAGATGCGAAAGTCCAAATCGCCCCTGGCGCGTAAGTTAAGCTGCTGGCGCTCGTTGCCGGGAGTTACAGAACCTCCCAGCGACAGGGAGGTCCCGTTGCCGGTGATTGTAGCGTCGGCCACCTCCAGGGTCTTTCCATCCCAGGCAAAGCGGATGGGCTTGGCATTCGTGAGTTCGAACGGGCGCTCCTGGTTCAGCGTACGTGTTCGTGGCGCAATGCGAGCGAGGCGCAGTTCGTCGATCACCACTTCCCCGCGCACCAGCTCCGGCTTTGCCAGCGGCCCCTGGAATGTGGCGTTGCTAACGATAAGCATCGACAACGGCAAGTTTTCCTCGCTCATCGTCGGGGGCAACCAACCGCGTATGGAGTCCAGGGTGATGCGGTTCAGAGCGAGCCGTCCCTTCGATTGGTAATCTCCCTTCAGTTCAACGGAAGCTTCGCCCTGAACTGTGGAGTCAGCGAGCTTTCCGTCGAGCTTGGCGACGGCCACACCAGCTTGGGTTTCAAGATGAAGCATCACTCCGCCGGCAGGCTTACCCGCGTACTCCATTTGCTCAAGCTGAATAACACCACGGAGATCCTCTATCGAGACCACGTCGCCACGGGAGCGGAACGCAATTGTCGATTCCCCCTGCAACTTAGCATTTGCGCCGAAGTTCTGGTTTCGTACCGCGCGGATGTCGGTCAGGCTAAAGCCACGCAGGTGGAGAGTCAATTCCCCAGTTCCATCGCGGGGAGTTTCAGGCAGATGACGATAGCTGCCCTCTGCCTCAATCCGTCCATCGCCTCGCGAGACATGCGCCTCTTCCAGCCGAAACTCATTGCCGGCGTAGTTCGCTTCCAATGCCAACTCGTCGAAGGGTTCATCGTACGCCTCGCCGTTTCGTATCCGCGCGCGCAGCGAAGCTACTGGTGCGTCCAAGCTGCCTTGCACTTCGAAATCCGCTGTGGCTGCGCCTGTTATCGGAATGTCCGGCTGTGCCGCCTCGGCGAGGATCGTGTTCAAGGTGTCTGCGCGTATTGTGCCGCTCGCGCGCAGGGAAGCCTGTTCCGGCGGAGCCCAATTCTCAAGGGCGAGTTCCAGGCTGCCACGCATTTCAACATCCCCTTTTCGCGCCACCAAATCATCCACAGCCAAGCCAGCTTCGCTGATGCTGGCCCGCATCGAAAGCGCATCCAGAGTTCGACCGTCATAGCGAACGGCGCGCGCGCGGAGCAAGCCTTCCGCATTGGGGTGCGTCCAGTCACCGGAAACCGTGCCCTGAAAACCCACCTCCCCGTTCGGAAGCAGTTCCACCGGAAGCAATGTTTCCGGCTGTTCGGAGAACAGCGCCAAAGCGGGCAAGAAATCAGCCAGCCGCCGGGAACTGACGTCCAAGCGCAGTCCATCGCCGATGTTGCCATCGGCGCGCACATGAGAGTTTGGAAACTCCAACAGCGTGTCTTTCAGGCGCAGAATGCCATCCCGCTGAGTGAAAGCTGCGTGCACTTCCCCAGTCAGCGGGGTGTCCCCCTCTGTGGGGCGCAGCACGAAGTCGGCTTCAACGGCGGTATTCTGTACTCCGTTGGGTCCGAGGGCGGCGCTCAGGCGCAGGTTTCCGGAAACACTCGCGTGGTAGGCCAGGTCACCCACTCCACTGGCCCGGGACACCCGGTCGAGCGCCAATTCCGCGATAGCTCCACGCACCGCGAGGTCCTCGCCGTTTCGGAAACTGGCGTCGCCGGTGATTGTTCCACCCAGAACATCCACGCGGAGGCTGGGGAAGACGAAGGCATCCGGCGCCAGTTCCATTCGCGAGGACAGTGTCACCCCCGTAACGCGGACGTCGCCACTTCGGATACCGAAGCCGCTTCCCTTCACCGCGCCGGCCAGCTTCCAGACCCCATCCTGATAGAGGAACTCGCCCTCTGTTTCAGCGATTCCGGTGGGCTCGATGGGAAGCTGGAACTCCCGATGCACATCCGCTACCCGCACCTTGCCCTGAAAGGGAACTCGGATATTCGGAGACTCGAAGTCAGCCAAGGTCATCGTGAAGTTCACCGCGCTTTCCCGATACGTGAGCTTGGCGTCACTGAGGCGAAGGTCATCACGCTCCAGTACGAGTTTGGTTTCGAAATCAAAGGGAATCGCTCGAATGGTCCTGGTTTCGAAAGAGAGACGTCGAGCGGCGAGGGAACCTTCGTATTGCGCGAGGGGCGCCGAGAAATCCAACGCAAGGTTGAGATCTTCACCTCGTAGGTCCAAAGGAACACTCTGTTCCGCAATCTCCACAACCCCGCCCGAGACTACGAACCTGCGTACTCCAAGATCAATCACCCTGTGCATCACTGGCGGGCCACTGGATGGCTGCTCCGGTACCGGCAAGTTTGTGGAGCCATCCGCATAGAGGGCGATACGCAACGAGGGAGCATCTACGTCAACGGAATCCACGCGAAATTTTCGGCCGAACCAGGAAAGGGCCGTGGCCTTCACAGCGATGCGGCGTGCTTTGAACAGGGGAGCTTCCTGCTCCGATTCACGCCCGTGAAACACAAAATCGCGCAGTTCCGCCGTCAGCGAGAAGGCGTTAAACGTGAGGCTGCCGATTTCCGCGCGTCCGCCGCTGGTCTTGGTGATGGTCTCTTCAAGGTAAACCCGCAAGCGATCGCGGCCCCAGTCGGAATGGAGAGTTGCCACCACGGCGACCAGAGCCAAGGTCCCCAGTACCAGGAGCCCCGCACCTGCCTGAAGGAATCTCTTGCGGCGGTTCATGGTAGTACCTCCGGCAGATAGCGGACCCCTGCTTGGGCGCGGGCATCTTCCAGCCAGCGCTCGATGGTGAGGTTCATTGTCTCTTCAGTCAACTCAGATTCAAGCGCGTCGCGGACCTCCTCAAATGGCGGAGGCTCGGGCATGTTCTCCTCCACTCCCTGGGGATAGCGCTGCAAGTAGCGCTCAAGGAGTTCCGATTCCGACAGGCGCACTGCGGGGCGGAATCGGAAATCCACGTACTTCAGCGTAGCCATCGCCGAACGCAGAAACATCCGGATCGCAAGTGGGTCCAGATTGCTGTCTCTGGCACTCTTCTCGAACGATTCCTGGGATCCCCAGTGCTCCTGACGCGACGATTCGAGGGCCGCTTCCAGCTCCTCCTCGCCGGGCATTGGGAATCCGTTGGCGCGCATATCCAGCAGCAGAAGGCGCTGCATTACCATTCGGTCAGCGGTATCGCGAAGAGTTTGTTGCGTATACTCGGGTTCTTTTCCATCCAGGAAGGCGGCAATCCGGACCTGTTCGTAAATCTCTTGCTCGGTGATCACTTCCAGACTTACGGTAATTGCCACGCGGTCCAGCAACTCCCTGGCGATGGCGTCTGGTTGTGGCAGACATGCGCCAAGTAACGCGAATGTGAGAGCGAGATGTCGAACGAAATGCATCAGAAGCTCTGCCCCAGGGAGAAGTGAAACTGAAATCGACCCACCGACTGGCGCTCCCGGCGGAGCAGCAGCACATCTTCTGGCAGGCCGAGAAGCTCTTCCCTTGTGCCGCGGAAGCCCACGAAAGATGGCGGGTTTAACGAATAGGCCAAGTCCACACGAAATGGACCAATGGGTGTCTGGTAGCGGATGCCAAAGCCAACCGCATGCACCATGTAGTTGAAATCTTCCACGTTCTTCTGCCGAACGCGGAAGGAAAAATTGCGCGCATTGCTGTAGACATTGCCTGCGTCATGAAAAAGGACGCCGCCAAGACTGTTTCCAATCAAGGGGAACCGCGCTTCCAGGCCGTTTACAAACACCATGTCGCCGCCGATGGGGAATCCCGTCACACCGTCCCGCGGACCTGCCTGGTTTTCCGGGAAGCCCCGGTGCGACGCGGCGCCACCTGCAAAAAACCGTTCTGGCAGCGGGATATTGAAGCCGGTTCGATCCCGGAAGCGGCTCGTTACAGGTTCGATGGCGCCGAGGGTGGTGGTGCGTGCGATAACCAGTTTGGGACTTACGCGATGGTATGTGGAGTTCCTGCCAAGAAAACGCCCAAAGTCGGAGCCTGAAAACAGTGTTCGGGAAGCGAATCCAAAGTCAAGCGAAGTGTAAATGCCCCTGGTGGAGTCCGTGGGGTCGTCGCGCTTATCTTCGATGAGCGTCGCTGATATGATCCCCACTTTCGCCGGCGTAGCGAGAACCGGAATCAGCCCGGGATCCACTTGCAGCGTGTCTTGGACGATTCCGGTTTGTCGCCATGCCACACGATAAAGGACGTTGCGGGCGAGGTTCACGCGCTGCCCTAGCTGAAGCGAAGCTTCGTAGCGCCGCGACGTGAAAGTCCGGATGTCGCGGGACTGGTCACCCAGTACCGTAAACGCGAGGTTAAGGTTGTCGCGATCTCGGAACTGCGGCGCCAGATAGTTTACAAGCGCACGCTGCTGGATGTTCGAGACGCGGCTGCGGAAGCTCAGGCTGTGCGCCACTCCAAACATATTCAGGCGCGTGAGTTCGAACTGCACGCGGGGGCTGAATGTATTGGCTCCGGTGGCTGAACGCAGATTCGCCTGGTTTCCGCCGATCCTTGCGATTTCCGCGCCGAAGCCAAACGTGGCGGAGTATCGCTTCGATTCTTCCAGTTGGAAAAGGACGTACTTTGACTCCTCATCGCCCACTGGATTCTGCACAGCCATATCGACCTTGGCGAAGATGCCCAAGTCATAGAGCCTTCGTTGCGTTTCCACCATGGAGCGCTGAGACAGCGGCTCCCCCTGGAAGATTTCTACCCGTTTGTGGACCAGTTCTGGCGACGTCGCGACTAGTCCGCTTACCAGCACCTCGCGCACATAGGTCTGATCGCCGCGGTCCAAGTCGAAGATCACGTCCACCAGATTTTCTGAGTCTGTACTTAGCACGCGGAAGTCGAAGGTTGCGTCAGGGAATCCAAGATTGTAGAAGAAGCTCAGTATGTTGTCGCGGTCCGCCGTGGCGTTCACCACGCTGAACGGCTGGTTTTCGAACGTCGTCAGCAGCAAATCGATCTGCTCTCGTTCTTCAGGCTTCAGCCCGTTGATCTGCAAGCTGCCTACGAACACCTGTGGCCCTTCGTCGATGCGAAACTTCAGACCAATCTGGCCTTGCTTTCCATCAAAGGGGTCCTCCAGCTCATAGTTCACTTCCACGTCTCGGAATCCGTTGGTGAGGTAGAGGTTACGAATCGTCTCCACGTCCTGGCGGATATAGCCTTCGCTCAGCCTGCCCCGGCGGAACTGGAACGAAGCGGGAGTGACGTAAAGTCGCTCCAGAATATCCCCGTTCGAGAAGAACTGGTTGCCCTCAATCTGCACTTGCATCAGGCGCTTGCGTTCACCCTGATCAATCAAGTAAACAATCTTTTGGCGGTCCGCCTCGGGTTCGCGGTCTTCGAATCTCACATCTGCATTGAAGTAGCCTCGCGTCTGGAAGTACTCCTCGATATTGCGTGCGCCTTCCACCAGAAGATCCCGGTCAACAGATTGTTCCTCGAATACCGGAATGAGTTGCTGCCGTTTCCCCCCAGAGAGCTTCGCGCCCTCCACTCCGATTTCTACCTTTGAACCGGGGCGGACCTCCACCTGCGGATGCACTTGGTTCTCTTCCGGGTTGAAGCCCATGTCGAGTAGCCGAACCTGGGCCATCATGTAGTCGTTCTTCTGGTACAACCGGCGAATCCGCGCGATGCCCGCTTGGGTGCGCGACTCCGTGACATCCTTCCATCCCAGCAAGCCCCACCAGCGCTCCCAGTTTGACCGGCTCACGAGTTTTCCGTCCTTGAATTCCAATGGCCCCTCAAACACCGGCATTCCGTAACGCGCGCGTCGTGGCGTCTGCACATAGAAGGTGATGTTCACCTGCTGAGTTTGGTCGAAGTATTGGTGGACCGGCAGGACTTCGGCGCCGTAGTACCCGTTCTTCTCCAGCATCAACTCCAGCGCACTAACGGCTGCGTCCTCGTCGCGTTGAGAAAATTCCATTCCCAGTGTCAATTTCGTGGCGTTCCGCAGTTCCCCGGGGTTGGGCGGCGCCTTCACTCCCTCTACGGTGACGTTTCCGACGAACCATCGGTGCTCGGTTTCGATGCGCAATTGCACTTCATCAGTCGGAAGGAGGTCTGCCTCAATGCGGATCTGCTCAAACCGGCCAGTGGCATACAGCCGTTGGATGACGCCGCGCACGAGTTCAGCGGTGAGGGGCATGCCCGGCTGGATATCCAGGAGTTCCACGAACTCTTCATAGGGCATCGGCTGACGCCGAGGAATCAGCACCAGCTCTCCGATGGGTTTGTCGTAATAATCCGGGGGCGCACACAGTGCGATGCTGGATGCCAGCATCGACAAGAGAAACGAGATCAGCACCCGGGAAACGCGCATGGAAAACAGTGGGCGACCGCAACTGGCCCTGAGCCGACAGCCGTTACTTAACGATAACAGCGTGTGGTTGCTAGGATGAAGCCGGAGAGCAACTTGCCCGATCTTGCATTTTCCGCTCACAACGAGCGCTATTCGCGACAGATTCGCTTCCCCGCATGGGGCGCGGAGGGGCAACGCCTGATGGACGACAGTCGGGTGGCCATCGTCGGGTGCGGAGCCCTTGGCAGCTTCCACGCCGCAGCTTTGGCCCGAGCCGGTGTCGGGTTCCTGCGGGTGATTGATCGCGATTATGTCGAAATTAGCAATCTTCAGCGCCAATGGCTATTCGACGAGGCTGCTGCGGAATCCGTTTTACCAAAAGCGATTGCGGCATCCCGGGAAATCAAGCGCATCAATCGCCAAGTGCGGGTGGAAGCGGTGGTCGCAGACCTTACGGCTGACAACGTCAGCGATTTGCTGGGGGACGTCCACCTTGTTCTGGACGGATGCGACAACTTTGAAACTCGCTATCTTCTCAACGATTTCGCCATCCGTGAGGCAATTCCTTGGATTTACGGCGGGGCCGTTGCCAGCCACGGGTTAGCAATGCCTGTTCTGCCTGGTAGCACTGCATGCTTCCGCTGTCTTTACCCGGAGGCACCGTCCGGCCCACAGCCTACCTGCGAAACTGAGGGCGTATTGAATACGATCACCGCCGTCGTGGCCGCCTGGCAAGTTTCGCTGGCTTACCGGGTACTACTACGCCAAACCGAGGGCTGGAAACCGCGCATCACGCAGTTTGATGTTTGGACCGGAGAGACGCGGCAGATCGCCATGCCCACCCCCATCGCGGGATGTCCCTGCTGTGACGAGCGCCAGTTTCCCCATTTGGAGCGCAGTCGTCGTACGCCGGTTAGCCTCTGCGGCCGAAACGCCGTCCAGATTCACGAGCGCAGGCGCCCCCTGGATCTTGCCGCCCTGCGGGAACGGCTGGAACCGCTGGGTCGTGTGATGGCCAACGAGTTCGCGCTTCGCTTCTTTCTTCCTCAGTATGAACTCACGGTGTTTCCGGACGGGCGCGCGATCATCAAAGGAACGCAAGATGTTGGAGTTGCTCGCAGCCTGTATGCCCAATACATTGGCCTTTAAGGGTTTAGCGTCGATCATGCCTGGACCGCTGATCGTGCTCAGTGAATATTTATTCTCATCGCTTGTGGACCCCCAAGTTTCGTCGGAGAATCAAAGTGTGTGGGGGTGAAAAACCGGAATTGGCATTGAAGGTGGCGGAAGAAGCAACCCGGCTTGATGGGTCAGACCGTTGGAGCGCGTTTGCTGCCAGCGAACTTTACGACGTTTCCCGCTGGGGAAATGGCTATTTCTCGGTGGGAAAGAACGGTAACCTGCTTGTACACCCGGACAAGCAGTCCAACCGCTACATTGACCTTAAGCAACTGGTAGATGCCCTCCAACTTCGCGGTATCAGCCTGCCAATTCTCGTTCGCGTTGGGGAGATTATCGGCCACCGCCTCCAGGAGATCCAGGAAGCGTTCCACCGCTCGATTCATGAGTTTGGCTACAAGGGTAGCTACGCCTGTGTGTACCCGATCAAGGTAAACCAGCAGCGGCAGGTGGTGGAAGAGGTCTATCGGTACGGCCAGCCCTTTGGTTATGGCCTGGAAGCAGGATCGAAGCCAGAACTGTTAGCAGTCCTTGGAATCGCAGACAATAACACCCCAATCCTTTGTAATGGCTTCAAGGACGACGAGTATATTGAGATGGTGATGCTGGCCAAAAAGATTGGCCGCAAGATCATTCCGATTGTGGAGAAGTACTCGGAACTTGATCTGATTCTGAAGTACGCCGCTAAGGTGGGCGTGACTCCTTCGATCGGGTTGCGCCTGAAGCTGGCTTCGCGAGGTAGCGGACGCTGGCGCTCCAGCGGAGGTTTTCGATCGAAGTTTGGCCTAAGCGTCAGCGAAGTGCTGCATGCGTTCACGAAGCTGAAGTCCGTCGGTATGGAGCAGTGCCTCGAGTTACTGCACTTCCATCTCGGCAGCCAAATCACCAACATCCGCCAGGTGAAGGTTGCGGTTAACGAGGCGGCGCGCATCTATGCGGAGCTCGCCAAACAGGGTGCCGGACTAAAATATCTGGATGTCGGTGGCGGCTTGGGCATCGACTACGACGGGTCACAGACTGACTTTGAGTCGAGCGTCAACTACTCCTTGCAGGAGTATGCCAATGACGTAGTCGCCCACGTGCAAAGCGTTTGCGACGAGGCGGAAGTCGCGCATCCCACGCTGATATCTGAGAGTGGCCGTGCGGTGGTAGCCTACCACAGCGCCTTGATCTTCAATGTCCTGGGCGTAGGTGGTCTTGGCGAGGCAGCCGTGCCATCCGCGCTACCTGAGGACGCCGAGCAGCCGTTGCGGGATCTGCTCGAGACCTATCGCGGCCTCAACGCCAAGAACGTGCGCGAGGCCTTCCACGATGCGAACGATTCCCTCGATCAGGCTCTAAACCTTTTCAGCCTTGGCTATTTGACCCTCGACCAGCGCGCCACAGCCGAAAACCTTTACTGGGCCATCTGCAAACGCGTGGCCCGCATGGTGAAGGACCTCGACTACGTTCCCGAGGAAATGGATGGCCTTGAGGCCATGCTCTCCGATACCTATTTCTGCAACTTCTCCATCTTTCAGAGCATGCCGGATAGCTGGGCCATTAAGCAGCTATTTCCCATCCTGCCCATCCACCGATTGGACGAAGAACCCACTGAGCGAGGGATTCTTGGTGACATCTCCTGCGATTCCGACGGAAAGATCGACCAGTTCATCGACCGCCGGGATGTGAAGAAGACGCTTCCGCTGCACAAGTTTAAGGATGAGCCCTATTACCTGGGAGCCTTCCTTGTTGGCGCCTATCAGGAAATTCTCGGCGACCTGCACAATCTCCTTGGCGACACGAATGCGGTGCACGTGGGGTTGGACGAGAACAACGAGCCGGTGCTGGAGACTCTTATCAAGGGTGATACCGTACGCGAAGTGCTTGACTACGTGCAGTTTAAGACTGAGTCCCTGAGCGCTAAGTTCCGCCGCGATGTCGAGCAAGCGGTGCGCCTCGGCAAGATCGGCTACGAAGAATCTGGGCGCCTGCTTCGCTTCTACGAAGACGGACTACAGGGATACACTTACCTGGAAGATCCTGGAGTATCTTAATACCAACGCGGCAGTCGTCGGTGGCCGGTGTGCTCGTCAAGTCTTTCGCGACCGAGGCGCACGAGGGTCTGCGATCGAGAATGCGTGTCGAGAGGAAGCTGCCTAGTTAGCGAAGTAGCCCAGGTCTGATGAAGCATCCTGCTTTCGAGCCTAGGTGCAAACTCCCAAAACGGTTGGCCCAACCAAGACTTTGGTGAGCCAGCCCTTTGATACACTTACAAATCGCGGCAGACTTTGGCCGTGCCAGGGTTGGGCTGCGGCAACCTGTGAGTTTGGCAGACCTGCAAATCCTCGATCCTGCACTCAGTCCTCTGTTACGCCGCCCAGCGAGATTTCATGGATACCATCATCTTTCTCTGTAATCCGGCGATGAAGAGTCTCGTGCTGTTGGACGAGCTCCCTGACAACGTGCGCATCGCTGTGGGCCTGGAACCAGCCGCTTACACTAACCTAATCGCGGACGCAAATATCCTGGTGCTGAATACCGACGACCAGGACCTCATCGCGTATGCCGTGAACTCCGCGCCGCGACTCCAGTGGATTCATTCCCTGATGGCCGGGCTGGAAAAGAAACTCATTCCCGAAGTACGGAACTCGCATGCGCCTCTCACCAACGCGCGCGGCGTCTACAAGGAATCGCTGGGTGAGTTCGTCATTACCTGCTGCCTCTATTTCGCCAAGGACCTGCGGCGGATGGTGGAGCAACAACGTGCCGGGCTTTGGCATCCCTTCACCGTGGAAGAGATCGCCGGCAAGACCATGGGCATCATCGGTTATGGCGAAATCGGGAAGGCCTCCGCACGCCGTGCACAGGCGATGGGCATGCGCGTAATTGGGGTGCGACGACACCCGGAGCGTAGCGAAGGCGATCCCCATGTTGAGCGGACGGTTAGCTTTGCCCATCGTAAGGACGTGATTGCGGAGAGTGACTACGTGGTGATTGCTGCCCCCAATACCTCGGAAACCCGCAATCTGGTGGGCCGTGAAGAACTGGCGGCAATGAAAGAAACTGCCGTACTGATCAACGTGGGCCGGGGTTTGGTGGTAGACGAAGCCGCATTGGCAGAAATGCTTGAGGCCGGCCGGATTCGCGGGGCGGGTCTGGATGTCTTCCAGGAAGAACCCCTTCCGGCCGGTCACCCCTTCTATAGGCTGGAGAACGTGCTGCTCTCGCCGCATTGCGCGGACAATACCCCGGAATGGCTACACGATTCCATGCGTTTCTTCCTGAAGAACTACCAGCACTTCCGTGCTGGCAAGCCGCTTGAGAACGTGGTGAACAAGGAACTGGGCTACTAAGGTTCCAGTGAGAACATCCAGTAAGCACAAGGAGCAAGTACATGCGACTCCGAAGTATCACTACAGTTTGTCTGGCTCTGCTGCTGGCAGCGCCAAGCCTGTTGCGCGGCGAGGAGCCTTACGTTCCAAGCGCAGCCAACATGGCGGCGCGCAAGTGGTTTCAGGATGCGCGTTTCGGGTTATTCATCCACTGGGGCGTCTACAGCGTGCTGGCCAAGGGCGAGTGGGTGATGAACAACGACAGGATGAGCATCCCCGAGTATGAGGCGCTGCCCCCCCAGTTCAACCCCGTGAAGTTTAGCGCGGCCGAGTGGGTGAGCCTCGCCAAAGCGGCAGGGATGCGTTACATCACCATCACCAGTAAGCACCACGATGGCTTCGCGATGTGGAACACAAAGCGTAATAGCTGGAACATCGTGGACGCCACTCCCTTCGGCAGAGACATTCTGAAGGAACTTGCCGACGAGTGCCACAAACAGGACATGAAGTTGTTCTTCTACCACTCACACCTCGACTGGTACAACAAAGACTACTTTCCGCTTGGCCGCACTGGTTTGCATTCCGGCCGGCCAGCCTACGGCAACTTCGATAAGTACCTCGACTACATGGATGCCCAGCTCACCGAGTTGCTCACCGGCTACGGGCCCATTGCGGGCATCTGGTTCGATGGCATCTGGGATAAGAAGGGCGCGAATTGGCGATTGCGGCAGACCTACGACCTGATCCACCGGCTGCAACCGGCGGCACTGGTGGGCAACAATCACCACCTGAAGCCCTTTGCCGGGGAGGACTTCCAAATGTTTGAGAAGGATCTGCCGGGGCAGAATACCACTGGATTCAGTGGCGAGGCTGAAATTGGCGAGATCCCGCTGGAATCGTGCGATACCATCAACGGCGCGTGGGGCTACAACGCCACTGACAAGCGCTTCAAGAGCACCCGCCAGCTAATTCACTATTTGGCGCGCGCAGCGGGCCACAACGCGAACTTCCTGCTGAACGTGGGTCCAAAGCCAGACGGTGCGATTCAGGATGAGTTTGTGGAGCGGTTACGCGAAATGGGCGGTTGGTTGCAGAAGAACGGCGAAAGTATCTATGGCACAACGGGCAGCAAGGAGGTGACGCCCCGCAACTGGGGAGCCGTCACCGAAAAGGGCGACAAGGTCTATGTGCATGTGCTCGATTGGAACGATAACGTGCTGGCCATGCCGAAGATCGCCCGTGCAAGAAGTGCCCGTCTGCTGATGGATGGCACTGTGGTCCGCCTGGAGCAAGTGGAGAATGGCACTCTCCTTCACCTGCCCGCCGGAAAACGTGACCCTTACGACACCGTGGTGGTGCTTGAAACTCGATGAGGGCGGGTTGCCAGCAACTGCTGTGGATTGCCCGCGGGAGATAGCCATGTCGTATCCCGAGTGGATTGAGACGGAAGAACAATTGGAGGATGCGCTCTCGCTGCCATTCCCGGCGGATGTAGAGGCGATGGAGCAACTTGACGGCGACCTTCTGTTGTTGGGCGCCGGTGGCAAGATGGGGCTAACCCTCGCGATGCTCGCGAAGCGCGCTTCCGATGATGCCGGGCGACGACGACGTATCGTTGCAGTCTCCCGATTCAGTGACCAAGCACTGATTGGCAGATTCGAGGCAGCGGGCATAGAGACCGTCCAGGCGGACTTGCTGAACCGCGATGAGCTCGCCGGGTTACCCGATTCTCCAAACGTCATTCACATGGCCGCCCGCAAGTTCGGTACCGATGGCTCTGCGGCGGACACCTGGGCCATGAACGCCTATCTGCCCGGGATGGTGGCCGAGCGCTTTGCCAATTCGCGGATAGTGGGGTTCTCCACCGGCAACGTCTATGCGTTTAGCTCAGTGGCTGCCGGGGGTCCCACTGAAGATGAGCCGCTCGCTCCGGTGGGCGAGTATGGCACATCCGCACTGGCGCGCGAACGCATCTTTACCTTCTTCAGCCAGCGCAACAGCACCCCGATGGCGCTGCTGCGGCTGAACTACGCCATCGATCTGCGATATGGTGTGCTTGTTGACCTTGCCCAGAAGATTATCGAGGGTCAGCCTGTGGACATCTCGATGTCCGCCGTGAATATCATCTGGCAACGTGACGCCAACGCGGCCTGCCTGCGGGCTTTCACCGATTGCAGTGTGCCGCCTTTCGCGTTGAACGTCACTGGCCCCGAAACCCTCAGCGTGCGGTGGCTCGCCACGGAGTTGGGAAAGCGACTGGGAGTGGAGCCGCTGCTCGTCGGCGAGCCGCAGGCCACGGCGCTGCTCAGCAACGCGGCGCGCTGCCACCAGCGCTACGGATACCCCACGGTAAATCCACTAAAGCTATTGGACTGGGCGGCGCATTGGGTAAAGCGGGGCGGTGTTACCTGGGCCAAGCCCACCAAGTTTCTAGTGCGGGATGGAAAATTCTAATGGACCTGCGCGAGCGATTGATGGCGGGTGTGGTGATTCCAGCCCATCCACTGGCGCTGGATGCCCGGCGTAAGCTGGATCTGCGCCGACAAGTTGCTTTAACCCGCTACTACGTAGACGCTGGCGCGGGCGGCGTTGCGGTGGGCGTACACACTACCCAGTTTGCGATTCGAGATCCAAGAGTTGCGCTTTTTGAGCCGGTGCTGGAGTTGGCAGCGGTGGCGCTCGGCGACCGCCCGGTACTGCGCATTGCTGGAATTTGCGGCGACACAAGACAAGCGTTGCGCGAGGCCCGCTTTGCCGCGGATTGGGGCTACCACGCAGGATTGCTGAGTCTAGCCGCATTGCCCAATGCCAGTATTGACGAACTGCTGCAGCATGCTCAGGCGGTAGCGGAAGTGATTCCGGTGATGGGCTTCTACCTGCAGCCGGCGGTGGGCGGGCGCTTATTGCCTTACGAGTTCTGGCGGCGTTTCGCGGAAATCGAGAATGTAGTGGCCGTCAAGGTTGCACCATTCAATCGATACCAAACGCTTGAGGTTGTAAGGGCAATTGCTGATTCCGGACGCGCAGAACAGGTGGCCCTCTACACCGGCAACGACGACAACATTCTGCTGGATCTGCTGACCCC
>JAHCHD010000068.1 GCA_026129915.1 Bryobacterales bacterium | reverse complement strand
ATCCGTATGGTTGTTGTAGACCGCGGTCTTCGGGTCGTACACCAGCAGGCTGGTGTAGTTGAGATCGGGAATGAAGATATCCATGTGTCCGTCGCGATTGACGTCGGCGATGGCTGGCCCCATGGAAGCCACACCCTGCCCGTGCTCGCTGTAGGCGAGGTTTAGTTCGATGGCATTCTCCACGAAGCTGCCCTTGCCGGTGTTTTCGAAGTAGTAGTTTTCCATCGCGTCATTGGCGACGTAGATATCGAGGAAGCCATCGTTATTCAGATCGGCGGCGCTTGCGCTCATCGCACGGCCATTCGCTTTGAACACACCCGCTTCCTTGGTGACATTGGTAAAGGTTCCGTTGCCGTTGTTGCGGTAGAGCGCGTCGGGTTCGCCGTTGTAGTTCAGGGGCCCAGGGTAGCCCTGCGCGGGATAGAAGTCTCGGAACTTCCCGTCGTCGTATAGCAGGTAGTTGGCTACGTAGACGTCAAGCCAGCCGTCGTTGTTGTAGTCGAGCCAGACAGCGGAAACGCTCCACTTTTCGTTCGCCAGGCCGGAGGATTCGGAGACATCGGTGAAGGTGCCATTCCCGTTGTTGCGGTAAAGGGTGTTCCGGCCGTAGTTCAGCAGATAGAGATCAGGATGGCCATCGTTATCGAAGTCTGCCGCGGAGCAGCCCGTGCCAAACATGGCGGAGGCAACTCCGGCGCGCTCCGTCACATCCTCAAAAGTGCCCGATCCCTTGTTTCGATAGAGCCGCCCGGATAACTTGCCGCGCAGGTCACGTCCCTCGTTGCCGCTCACACCCCGGGTCCAGACTCCGGTAGTGAAGTAGATATCCTGCAGTCCGTCGTTGTCGAAATCGAAGAAGCATACTCCGCTTCCGGTGCCCTCGACAATGTTGTCCAGGTGATGGTCCCCGTAACTATGGCGGAACGTGATGCCCGCCGTTTCTGTGATGTCCTCGAAGGTGGGGGCGGGCAATTGTGCCGCCAGGGCAAAGACCAATAAGCTGACTGCAAAGGCGAGAATCCTCATGGCGCACCACCGGTTTCCACCGTGGCCTCGGCTGCATGGGTGAGGTCCACTGCGGGTTTAAGAACCGCCAATGCCTCACGATTCGATGGCGTCAGTTCCGGATCCTCGTGGCAGCCAATGCATCCGCGTGCCTCCTTATTCCTCGCGTAGATCCATGCTCCTCTGCGGATCACCCGATTCTCCGCATCCAGCAGTTCAAGTAGCAGCGGGCGATTCGCCGGAACGCGCACGTGAAAGGATCCATCCGCTTCCACCGGCGCTTCCCCAATCGGTACGCCCCCAGCTTCGGGTTTCTGCAGGACGCGTACTCTCCGAACGGAGCCGGGCAGCATCACCTGGGCCGGCGCGAGATCGTTCTTATATACGTTCAGGCAGTAAAGCACGGCCCACGAAACACTCGGATCCACAACGGATCCCCGGCCATCGGGTAGCGCCCGCGGGGCGATGATCTTGGGTTGCACCAGGTTGCGAAGCGGATCCGCGTGAATGCGTGTGGCTTTGGTGATGGATGAATCCAGATGAAACAGCGCGAGCCGGTCTCCGTCCTGCCTCGCGGCCAATACCGAGCCGTCTGGCAGAAACGACGGAGAATGAAACTGCTGATGCTCCCCGATGGCTGCCCGCTGGTAACTGCGTTGTGGCCGCAGGAGGCTGATGGTGGACAGAGGCCCCATACCGAAGGGGTCCACGGGTTTGCTTTCGATGAAAGCCAGCTGGTAGTTAGGACCAACGGAGGCCATGCGCATGCTGGCGGGAGCCTCACCGTTGAGCAGGGCAACATCTGTTCCATCCAGGTTGACGGCAAAGAGGCGAGCTGCCTTGCCATGGCGGTCGAGGTAGGAAAACAGCACTCGCCCGTCGGGGGCCATGGCGAGCTCGCGCGCTTCACCCGGAAGGAATGTCACCGGTTGAGGTTCGACGTGCCCCGCACTCTCCGCAGGACCTGCCGGAGCTCCAAGAGGGACAGTGTAGACTTGACCCCCGGCCACAAAGGCCACCTGGTCCCACGGCGAGGGCGCATCCAGGGTGAAAAAACGCGATTGATACACCGGATGACGGCAATCGATATCGAGGCGTGTGAGTTGACGGACCGCGCTTCCGTCCAACCCTTGCTCGAAGATCTGCCATCGTTCCGAGGCACTGCGTTGCGCGGCGAAAAGCAGGCGCTTCCCATCGTAGGAGACTTCGGGATCGGCTGCGCTTCGAAACCCGGCGCTCAATGGGCGGATCCTGCCATTCGGCTCCCGTAGCATCAACTGCGAGGAGCCCCAGACATCCCCCGCCAGAGGAGCAGCGAGGGCTGTATAAACAAGACCCTGCGGAAGATTGCCATCCAGGAACTGGGGAGCTGGTGCAGTTCCGGGGAAGGCCACCACCAGAATCAGAGCTGCTAGTTTGACTGGTGGTAACCGCATAAGGACTTACCAACCTGAAACTCTTAATCAACCACATAAAGTCTACCATTGCCACGCGCTGAAGAGAATCGAAATTCCGCGCCAGTCCGGGGCAACGGAGTACTTCCGCGTGCCCAGGATGCCAGATCATTCGGGGCGACGGGCTGGCTGAGGCCGGTGCTTGCGCGGGCGCAACCCAGGCTCCAATCCTATGCGTGGTCTTCAGGAATCACGAGACGCAGTGACGGTGGGAATCATGAATGGTTTGCTGCATTTAGCGCGGGAGGATGGCACGATACGGACGGCGCGGACAAAGTTTCGCGTCAGAAATGGGCTCTGAACTTCGGCATTTCCAATTGCAGATCTGGTATCCTCGCAGCGTAACGTTACCTGGATTTTGGTACGTGAAGAAGCGGCAGTCGCCTTTATGGCGGGCCTAACGGCGTCTAGTGAGAACGGGAACGCGTTGATATGAAGGGCCTTCGCCCTCTTTCGCCCCTTTTCCGCGAAACCTTGCGCGGCGGTATGAAACCCGCAAACCGGGGTAAGCGTCTCAGGGGCATGAGCACATTCACCAGCGCAATCTCCGTTCCCGCGCACGACGCAGTAGGCTTCGGTGCCGCCGCTTCCAGTGCGGCCTCGAAGACGAAAGCGCGCGTGGACTACTCGAACACTGAAGAAGCGGCCTTGGTCCGCCGGGCGCAAGCCGGCGACGACACTGCCTTCCGTCAGATTGTGGAACGTTACCAGTCCAAGGTGTTTTCCATCATCTACGGCATTCTTCGCAACCACAACGATGCCGAGGATATTTCGCAGCAGGTCTTCTCGAAGGTCTACTTCTCTTTGAAGAACTTCGATTTCCGCAGCTCGCTGCTCACCTGGGTTTACAAGATCACGGTGAACGAGTGTTACGACTACCTGCGCAAGAAGAAAGTGCGAAAGCTGGTCTACGAGAGCGACTTCTCTGAAGATGAAGCGCTGCGGATGGAGAACTCGGAAGCTGCCCGTGACATGGTGGCTCCGGTGGACGTCACCCTAGCGCGCCGCGACTATATCAGCAAACTTCTCGCCAAGCTCTCCGACGAGGAGCGCTCGCTTCTGCTCATGAAGGAAGTGGAAGGACATTCCGTGGAAGAATTGGCGGAAATGACCGGCATCAACGAGAATACAATCAAGGTGAAGTTGTTCCGTGCCCGCCAGAAGCTCGTGAAGGTGGCGGAGCGCTGGGGAATGGTCCCCACGTTCGCAAGAGGGGAATAACCCCGGTCAGCTAGCGGACTCAAGATCCGCATGGGTTCTTACTTCTGTTAGTTGCTTGAGGGATGAGGTTATGAGTATCCGGCAGGATGATTTTGACCCGCTGGCGAATGCCGCGATGGCCGCTCAAGCGGAGTTGGTTCGCGAAGCAATGGAGCGAGGGATGTCTCGGAGACACGTACAGCAAATGTGTGAGCACGCGGAGTTGTTGCACGAACTGCGCTGCCCGGAACGGGTAACGCTCGACGCCGGCTTCACTGCCCGCGTGATGGCGCGCATCGAAGCGGACAAGCCTGCTAGCATTTGGGATCTTTTCGTTTCCCCTCTGCTTGCCAAGCAGCTCACGTTCGCGTCTCTCGTACTCATGGCGATGCTAGCTGGCTTCCTGTTCGCCCGTTCGTCGGAACAGGCGATGCTTTCGCAGCACACTGAGCAGACGCTAATTCGGGTGGAACATCCGGAAAACCTTGGCCTCGATCCCCAGCGGGACCGTCAGAACATGCTTGCCACCCTGGCCAGCTATCGGGGTGAAGAATAGTGGGAAGCCGTCATTATTCCTGGAGCAATCCACGGGTATTGCTCACTTTCGCACTCATTTTCCTTTGCGGGGCGCTGGTAGGCGCCATTGGCATTACACTCACCGCAGACCAGAGCGTGTACAGCCCAGCCGCCAGCCCGCAGGAAATCAACCGAAACCTGACGCTCAACAATCTCTCCACGGAATTGAACTTGAACGAGAGCCAGCACGAACGGCTGGGCAAGGTGCTCGACGACTACTTTCAGTACTATCACGCTCTCCAGGATCAACTGGATGAAGTGAAGTCCTCGGGGCAGGAGAAGATCCTGGAGATCCTTACCGAAGAGCAGCGTGTGAAGTTCCAGAGAATGGTGAGTGAAGCGCAGGCGCCACCCGCGGCCCAGTAGCCGGTTTCCGCAGATCGCCGTGCGTGTTGTGTTTGCGCTTCAAGGCAGACTCACTTTGTTTTTCGAACTTTCCTGCCGCTTTTCTGTTCCCGCGCATCTGAAAGCCAGTTATGCGCATTCTTCTGTATAGCGGCAAAGGAGGCGTCGGCAAGACCAGCGTCGCCGCAGCCACCGGACTTAGACTCGCCCAACTTGGCTATCGCACGCTCATCATGAGCGTCGATCCCGCCCACTCCCTCGCCGACTCGTTTGACCTCAAGACTGGCCTCTTCCACGCCGACACGTCTGAGCCCTTGCTCATCACCGACGGCCTGGAAGTGCTGGAAGTGAACATCCAGAAGGAGATTAAGCGGCACTGGCGCGAAATTTCCGCCTACGTCATCGGTATTCTGCGCACCAGCGGAATAGGTAATGTGGAAGCGGAAGAGATGGCCATCTTTCCGGGAATGGAAGAACTCAGCGCCCTGATGTATGTGAACCAGTTCCGGCGAGAGGATCGCTACGATGTGATTGTGCTCGATTGCGCGCCAACCGCAGAGAGCCTGCGCTTTGTGAGCATGCCTACCACCCTTGAGTGGTACATGAAGCACATCTTCCCCATGCAGCGGAACATCCTCCGCGCCGTCCGTCCTGTGGCCAACCGCATGTCGCCGGTGGAACTTCCCGCCGACAGCTACTTTGCTAACGTGAAGGACCTCTTCGACAAGCTCGACGGCATCGAGGATGTGCTTGAGGACGCCGAAATGACCAGTGTCCGCCTCGTCACCAATCCCGAGAAGATGGTGCTGCGCGAAACCCAGCGCGCCTTCGTCTACTTCCTGCTGCACGGGCTCACCGTCGACAACATCATCGTCAACCGCGTGCTGCCCTCCAGCATCGGCGACGACTACTTTGCCGGCTGGCTCCGCAGCCAAGCCGAGACGATGGAGGAAATCCGCCGTTACTTCGACCCCGTCAGGATACACACCGTCCCCTTTTTCGCCCACGAGGTGGTGGGCCGTGAGCGTCTGCAACAACTAGCGGACCTGCTTTACCCCGAGGGTGAGGATCCGGCATTGGCAGCCCGGGTCGATCGGCCCTATTCCTTCCATAAGGAAAGCGGCGTCTACCAGGTTCGGGTAAAGCTGCCTTTCGCCGCAAAGGGCGAAGTGGGATTATTCAAGAAGGGCGAGGAACTTGTGGTAGAAATCGGCACGCTGCGCCGGCACATCGGTTTGCCCGCGTCGATGACAGCCCTGCAGCCAGCGCGGGCGCGCCTGGAAGAATCAGTACTCACCGTCGAAATGAAGGAGGTCTAGCCATGGCAGGACGCAAAGGCAAAGCAAAAGTAGAAGTGGAAGGTGAGGAGATGCCGAACGGCGGCAACAGCCAGCACGACTGCTTCTGCATGGGCGCAGGGCCTCAGGTAAGCGCCGCACTCAAGATGGGTTCAGAGAAGACCCGAGAGCACTTCCGTACGGCCCGCGTGGAGTTCCTGAAAGGGCTACGGAACTTGCTGGACGAACGCATCGAAGCCCTCAGCCAGGAAGACAACACAAAAAAGGGAGCCAAGATCTCGGTTGATTAATCTAAGGTGCTATGGCCACTAACGCTGATATTCCGTCACTCGCAGAGGGCAAGAAAGCCCCCGAGATCAAACTAGAGACCGACGACGGCGCGAAGTTCAAGCTCTCCTCGCTGAAGGGCAAGAAGGTCGTCATCTATTTCTACCCGAAAGCCGACACGCCGGGCTGCACCACGGAGAGCTGCCAGTTCCGCGATGCCGTCTCTGAGTTTCAGGCGCTGGGAGTGGAAGTGGTTGGCATCTCGCCCGACACCCCCACCGCGCAAGCCAAGTTCAAGAGCAAGTTTGACCTCACATTCCCCCTGCTCGCCGACTCCGAACGGACCGTGGCGATGGCCTATGGCGTGTGGGTGGAAAAGAACATGTACGGCAAGAAGAGCATGGGCATTGAGCGTTCTACTTTCGTGATTGGCGAAGACGGCAAAATCGTTAAGATCTACCGCAAGGTGAAGGCCGACGGCCATGCCGCGAAGGTGCTGGCCGACATCAAGGCGATGGGCTAGGCTGGTCAGGAGTGGGTTCCGGCTCGCTTCGCCGGTAAAAGCTCACGACGTTATCCCCTTGCCGCAAACGGCGCTTGCGTTCGAACGCGCCATAGCGTTCCGCAAGCGCCTGTTTCGGCTGATGCTGCACCAGAATCAAAGAGGCATCACTTTCCTTAAGCGCCTCCAGGGTATCCGTGTAGGCCTGAGCGTCGTCATACGGAGGGTCGAGGAATACGATATCCGCGTGCAGGCTGCGCAACGCTCGCTTCACGGGCTGCCCCACTACCTTTGTCCCCGTCGCCCCTAGCGCTCGGATATTTTCACGCAGAACCTCCTGCGCCCGAGAGGCTATCTCCACGAAAATCACTTCCGCTGCCCCGCGGCTAAGCGCTTCCAACCCCACCGCGCCCGTCCCGGCGAAGAGATCGGCGAACCGGCACCTCGGCAACTCGGGAGTCAGCACGCTGAACAGCGATTCCCGTAGCCGGTCCGGTGTCGGCCGGGTGGCCATACCTGGCACGCTCTTCAGCCGTCGCCCCTTGAACTCGCCCGCAATAATCCGCATGCTGTATGCTTTGCCCCGTCGTCCCTCAGGCCACCAACACCAGCCCGTATCTACGCTGCCAGTGCTCGCGCAGATACTCGTGAGCCGCGTGCAACTCCGACTTGCCGTCGAAGCGGTCAACGAAAGCCATGGCCTCACTTCGCGCGTGTTCCAGAATGTCATGATCACGGAGCAGGTCGCCGAAACGAAAGGCGGGCAATCCTGATTGCTTGGTGCCAAACAGTTCCCCCGGCCCGCGCAACTGCAAGTCGGTTTCCGCGATGCGGAAGCCATCGTTCGTCGCCACCATGCTTTGAATGCGCTGTTCGCCATCCGGACTCATCCGCGCCGTCACCAGCAGACAATAGCTCTGCGCCTTGCCCCGGCCCACGCGGCCTCGCAACTGGTGCAACTGCGACAGTCCGAAGCCCTCGGCATGCTCAATCACCATTACCGTGGCGTTGGGGACGTCCACGCCCACTTCCACCACGGTGGTCGCCACCAGGATGTGGATCTCGCCGCGCTTAAACTCGTCCATTGCCCGCTCCTTGTCGTCGGGCTTCATGCGGCCGTGCAGCAGGCCCACGCAGAGGTCTGGAAAGACGTCGTGCTGCAGGTGCTGTCGCATCTGCTCAGCCGCCTTGCGCGCCGCGTTCTCTGATTCTTCAACCAGCGGATAGACGACATAGGCTTGATGCCCGGCGTCCACTTCGCGCCGCACCAGGCTCCACGCCATTTCAATGTGGCTTTCCGGAATATGCCGCGTCTCAATTGGCTTGCGTCCGGCGGGCAACTCGTCAATCACGCTCACTTCCAGGTCGCCATAGATCGTCAAAGCCAGCGTGCGCGGAATGGGCGTCGCCGTCATCACAAGCACATCCGGACTCACGCCCTTGCGCATCAGTTCGAAACGCTGCATCACGCCGAAACGGTGCTGCTCATCAATAATCACTAGTCCCAGTTTCTGGAAGGCCACGTCTTCCTGTAGCAGGGCATGAGTTCCCACCACCAACCGCGCCAGCCCATGCTCAACGGCGCGCTTTTTGATGGTTTTCTCGCGCGAGCCGTTGCTGCCAGTCAGCAACAATACCTCGTATCCGAGCGGCTGTAGCAGGCGACGAAAGTACAGCTCGTGCTGCTGCGCGAGGATCTCGGTGGGCGCCAGCACCGCCGCCTGATAGCCGTTCTCCATGGCAATGATGGCCGCTTCTGCAGCCACCAGCGTCTTACCGCTGCCTACATCCCCTTGCAGCATGCGCAGCATTGGGGAGGGCTCGCACATATCCTCGGCGATTTGCTTCAGCACGCGCTTCTGAGCCCCCGTGGGGCTGAAGGGCAACATGCGCTTGATCTGTTCGCGCACCCGGTGGTTCAGTTCAAAAGCAATGCCTGGCTCGCGCCGTGCCCGTCGTCGCTTCAATACCAGTCCGCATTCGAGCCAGAAGAACTCTTCAAAGATTAGACGGAACTGCGCGTCCGTGCGGAAACGGTTGAGGTCGCGTACCGCCGCACCGGGTTCTGGGAAATGCGTTTCGCGCAGCGCCTGCCAAAAGGGCTTCAGCCGCAACGGTTCGCTCACAGCGGATGGTAACGCATCGGTCATCGGCTCAACTTGCTCAAGCAGCCCGTGCAGCAGCCCGCGCAGCATGCGGCTGCTGATCTTCCCGATGGAGGAGTACACCGGAACGATTCGCCCCGTATGCAGTCCCTGTCCGCCTAGGTCTTCCAGATCCGCCTCCGCGCCGGCATCCAGCAACTCATAGTCCGGATGCAGCATGCATAGCGATCGACTATACGATTCCAGTTCTACTTTGCCGTAGAGCGACACAAGCATCCCCGGTCGCAGCACATCGGCTACCCATGCCCCGTGGAACCACTTGCCTACCAGCGAGCCGCCGCTCTCGTCGTGGAATACTACTTCAGTGAGCCGAGACCCCTTGCGTAAGCTCTTACTGTGGAGCGAGGTGACTCGCGCCATCACTGTGGCCATTTCTCCCGGCGCCAACTCGCGAATCCGCTTCTGGCTGGAGCGGTCCTCATAGCGCAAGGGCATGTAGAACAGAAGGTCCGCCACAGTCTGGAGACCTCGCCCTGCCATCAACTTCGCCCGCGCCGCACCAATCCCGCGAAGGAACTGAAGTGGGGTGGACAATTGCACCTGCGCCATAATGCTTCCGTTGCCCCGTTCCCGGATGAGCGCCCTAGGCTGCCCTCAGTTGTCGGAGGAGTTGCTCCACAGCATCCGCCGCCAGCCGCGACGCATGTTTGGAAGCATTTCCAAGTCCGCCGAGTTCCTCCTCCACCGCACCTGCGTCGACGCGCGTCGCCTCCGCTAGCGTCTTGCCATGGAGGAGCGTGGCCACCGCAGACCCCGCCGCTGTCGCCGCCGTGCAGCCACGCACCAGGAATCCAACTGCCCCAATGCGTCCGTCCTCTAACTGTGCGCTTAATTGAAGCTGGTCCCCGCAAATGGGGTTCTCCAGGAAAACCGTGCAGGCAGGCGGCGGCAGTACCCCCACATGCTTGGGCTCACGAAAATGGCGGATAAGCTGTTCACTGAACATGGAATCGGGCTCTTGTTTCCTGGCGTCGCGCCCCATGGGCTCACGGCGTCCCGCGTCTGCCTCTCCATTGCTAGGATAGTAGAACTCTGAGACATGGTTCCGAAACGTCCACCACTGCTAGTGGTTGCCGCTGTCATCAAGCGGGATGGCCGCTTCCTGATTGCGCAACGGCGCACCACCGGAAGCTTCCCTCTGAAATGGGAATTCCCTGGGGGAAAACTCGAAACGGGGGAAAGCCCTAAAGAGGCCCTGCGCCGCGAGTTGCGCGAGGAGCTGGGGGTTGAGGCCGAAATCGGAGCCGAGATTGGTCGCTATGAATGCGACTATCACAACTTTCGCAAGGTAACCCTGCTTTTTTTTGATGTGCCTGTCTACACGGGAGAGCCTGTGAATCTGGCGTTTCAGCAGTTTGTCTGGGAAGATCGGCACCGCCTCAAGGAATACGACTTCCTTGATGGTGACCTCGATCTGGTACGGCGTCTCGTGAACGGGCAGATTCTTCCCGACTGAACCCGTGTTCGCCGCATCCACGGCAGCATTCGTGCCATCTCTCTACGGGTGGCGTCTCTCGACGATCTCAAACTCAGCTACCGGCTTTTCATGCGCGCGTACCCATACCGGCGCGTGGAATGGCGTCCGGGCGCCCGGCTGGAGAAGCCACTTTCGGCGTGTAGCATCGCCGTGGTCACTACGGCGGCCTTCCACCTGCCCTCGCAGCCGCCCTTCGATGAGACCATCCGGGGCGGCGACTCCAGCTACCGGGAGCTTCCCGTCGATGCCTGCTTGCCGGCATTGGGTATCGCCCACAAGAGCGATGCGTTTGACCACGCCGGCCTTGAGCAAGACAGAAACCTCGCGTTCCCCCTGGATCGATTGCGGGAACTGCAAGCAGATGGAGCAATCGGCGCGTTGGCCCTCACGCATTACAGCTTCATGGGTTCCATCACCGCACCGGGAAAGCTAATCAGCACCTCGGCACCGGCCGTAGCGTCATTGCTTCTCAAGCAGCATGTGGACGCCGTCCTGCTGACCCCGGTTTGACCTACCTGCCATCAGTCCGTGGGACTGATTCAAAGTATCATTGAGGCCGCCGGCATCCCTACCGTGTCCATATCGCTGCTGCGCGAGGTTACCGAGAAGGTGGATCCGCCACGCGTGCTCTATGTCGATCGCCCACTGGGTTTCCCCCTGGGCGAACCCGGCAACCCCGGTGTGCAGAGAGCAATCCTGATTCAAGCCCTCGAACTGCTTCTGGTGGGCGACCTTCCCACCAGGAGCAGTATCCAGGTCTAGTTCACCAGCGCGCTCCATAGCACACCAGCCGCGATGGCTGAACCAACCACGCCGGCCACATTTGGTCCCATTGCGTGCATGAGCAGGAAATTGGACTTGTCGTATTCCCTGCCAATGACGTGCGCCACGCGCGCCGAATCAGGCACCGCGGAAACCCCCGCCGCACCAATCAACGGATTCAGCCGGTTGTCTCCGCGCAGGAACAGATTCATGAACTTTGCGAACAGCACACCGGCAGCCGTGGCCACGCAGAACGAGGCGGCGCCGAGCGCGAAAATCTTGATCGATTGCGGCGTGAGAAAACTCCGCGCCTCGGTGGACACCCCTACGCTAAATCCCAGGATGATGGTCACCGTATCGATCAGGCTATTGCGCGCGGTATTTGCCAGCCGCTCAGTGACGCCGGATTCCTTCAGTAAATTGCCAAAGAACAACATGCCCAGCAGGTTCATTGCGCTGGGAACGAGGAACGCGGTGGCCACAAAGCCGATGATCGGGAAGAGTACCTTCTCGCGCTTGGTCACTTGCCGGGGCGGCTTCATGCGAATTACACGTTCTTTATCGGTGGTTAATAAGCGCATGATGGGTGGCTGGATCACGGGAACCAGCGCCATATACGAATATGCCGAAACGGCAATTGCACCTAGCAGATGGGGAGCCAGCTTAGATGAAAGAAAGATTGCGGTAGGTCCGTCTGCTCCACCGATGATGCTGATCGCGCCGCTCTCTGCCGGCGAAAATCCTAATGCAATCGCGCCAAACATAGTTGCGAAGATGCCCATCTGCGCTGCCGCGCCCAGAAACAGAAGTTTTGGGTTCGATAGCAAAGTTGAGAAATCCGTCATGGCGCCAATGCCCAGAAAGATAAGCGGTGGAAACCATCCATAACGGACGCCGTGGTAGAGAATGTTGAGCACTGTATTGTCTTCACGGTATCCGATGCCCATCCCTTCCACGAAGGGAATATTGCCAACAAGCATACCGAAGCCGATCGGAACCAGCAGGAGAGGCTCGTAATCCTTCGTAATCGCGAGGTAAATGAAGATGCAGCCGATAATGATCATCACGACATTGCCGGGAGCAATTTGGCCGAAGCCGCTATTCGCTGCAAACTGACTGATAAATTCCCACATGCTTCAACCCCTGATGGTAACGATGCTGGCGCCCTCAAGGACATTTTGCCCCTGGGTGACGTGAACCTTTAGGACGGTACCGTCCGTCATCGCCGCGATTTCGTTCTCCATCTTCATCGCTTCGAGAATGGCTACGCATTGCCCAGCCTTTACGGTGTCGCCTTCCTTCACGCGCACGGACTGGATAACGCCCGGCAGCGGTGACTTCACATCACCCGGCGAGCCCTGCGGCTTCACGCGTTCCGGCTGAGGGCCCGCGCCCACAACCACCTTGGGGCGGTCGATTTTCACTGTCTTCTTCTCGCGCTCCACTTCCACATCGAGGGTCATGCCGTTCACGGTGACTCTTGCTGTGGAGCCCTCAAAGCTATCAATTACTACCTCGTACTGGTTGCCGCCAATCGTGTATTTGAATGCATGCATGGCTTAGTATTTCCTCCGGAACATCTCGATCTTGTCGAAGATCACTTGCGTCTTGGCGGCGTTCCACCAGGGGGAGAAAGGTCGCGTGATCTTGCGGATAGTTACCTCTTCCGCAGTGCCTTCATCAAAAGTTCGCAGGTCCATATACAGAGCAAGCGCAATGGCCGTAGCCATTTCGCTAGTCACCTGGACTCGGCCTTCCACGCGAACGCCGTCAACTTCCTGAACCGCCACTGGATCCTTCTTGCGCGACGTTCGCTCAAGCAAAATCAGAAAGAAGTAGACGAACATCAGGCCAATGAACACTGAGCCCATGCCGACCACCAGCAGCATTGCGCCAAGTTCGTACTTGCCGCCAGCCACCTGCTCGGCGTGGCTCATGCCGGGTGTCACCTGCGTTGCTCCCGGAAGAACAAAAAATAAGAGAGCGATCCAATATCGCCAGACTGGTAGATGCATGGCGGTTCTCCTTAAAGCGGAATGTTTCCGTGTTTCTTCGGCGGATTCACATCCCGCTTGGTGCTTAGCATTTCCAGCGCGCGAATGAGGCGAAACCGTGTCTTATCGGGCTCAATGATGTCATCGAGATACCCATGCTCCGCTGCCAGATACGGGTTCATGAACTGCTCTTCGTAGTCCTTCGTCAAGCGATCCGCCTCGGCAGCCGGGTTCTCGGCGTCTTTGATCTGCTTGCCGTAAAGCACTTCTACTGCTCCGCGGGCACCCATCACCGCAATTTCCGCCTGGGGCCATGCGTAGTTGATATCCGCCCGCAAATGCTTGGATGCCATCACGTCGTAGGCTCCGCCATACGCTTTCCGAGTGATCACCGTCACCTTGGGTACGGTGGCTTCGGCGTAGGCAAATAGCAATTTCGCGCCATGGATGATGATGCCGTTATGCTCCTGGCCGGAGCCGGGCAGGACTCCCGGGACATCCACAAAGGTGAGAATGGGGATGTTGAACGCATCGCAAAAACGCACAAAGCGTGCCGCCTTTCGGGAGGCATTGATATCCAGCACGCCTGCCAGGTACTTTGGCTGATTCGCCACAATTCCCACAGACCGTCCATTCAACCGCGCAAACGCCGTAATGATATTCGGCGCGTAAAGACGCTGGATTTCCAGAAAATTCTTGTCATCGACAACAAGCGAAATCAGATTCTTCATGTCGTAAGGCTTGTTGGGGTCATCCGGCACAATGCTATTGAGGTCAATCTCGTTCCGGCTGATGGGGTCGTTGGTCGCATAGATCGGCGGTTCCCCAAGGTTGTTCTGCGGCAGATACGAGAGCAGTACTTTGACGAGCTCAATCGTCTCTTCTTCCGAATCAGCAACCAGGTGGGTGGCGCCGCTCTTTGAGGCGTGCACCATGGCGCCGCCGAGGTTCTCGGTGTCGATATCCTCGCCGGTTACTGATTTCACCACCTTGGGTCCCGTGATGAACATGTAGGAGCCCTTGTTCATGATGGTGAAATCGGTGATCGCCGGCGAGTACACAGCGCCACCGGCACAGGGCCCAAGGATGGCGGAGATCTGCGGCACAACTCCGGAGGCCAGTGTGTTCCGCAGGAAGATATCAGCGTATCCAGCTAGTGACAGCACGCCCTCCTGAATGCGCGCGCCTCCGGAATCGTTCAAACCGATCACCGGCGCGCCTACCTTAATGGCGGCGTCCATCACCTTGCAGATCTTCTTCGCGAAGGTTTCTGAGAGCGATCCGCCAAAGACCGTGAAATCTTGCGAGAACACAAATACTTGTCGGCTGTTGACGGTGCCAAATCCGCAGATAACGCCGTCGCCAGCGATACGGGTTTTCTCAAGCCCGAAGTCGTGGCTGCGATGCTTCACGAAGATGTCGAACTCCTCGAAGCTGCCCGGATCCAGTAGCATCTCCACGCGCTCACGAGCCGTATACTTGCCCTTGGCGTGCTGGGCGTCAATGCGGTCCTGACCGCCGCCAAGCTTGGCGCGCTGCCGGTTCTCCCGCAATTTTAGGATTTTTTGTTCAATCATTCCGAATTACTCCTCTACTCCGCGGAATGGCCGCAGAATGGACTTCCGGCTGCGCCGGGGCGGATCCACTGGCAATTGTCCAACTCCTGGTTTCCGTACCGCTGGTCTACATTTCAGTCCCATCAGTAAGAAAGCGAACCTGTCCGCGGATCGTCGGGATGTGGAAGGTAAATCGTGCGGCACTTTTCGCACCGGTAGATCTCGGCTTCTGCGCCAAAGCGCTGGACGAGGTCCGGCCCAAAGCGATACCACCGTTTCAGGTGGCCCGCGCACAACTTGTTCTTGGCATCCTTCTCACTACAGGCCCGCATGCGCAGGACACGGCGCTTTACCTTGGTGCCGTCGGCGAGGGTGCAAACCAGGCTGGGGTCAGGGGCTGGGGCTTCAGCGGGAGCATCTGGCGGAGGGGGAGCCTCCGTCGAAGCGGGATCATGCGATTGCGGATCTCGGTTCAACTCAGACATGGACGTCTTAATTGTAGCGCAAGTATACCTGCTTGGTAAGTATACAATCGTCCCAGAGCAAAAAAAGTGGGGGGCGCGCCTCCGACAGCCGGCTGAACCGTCACGTTCGCAGCACGCGGTGGGCTGCCCGGCATTCTTGGCGTCTGCTTAGCGAAGGCCCATCAGCAGCCGACCAGGCAGCGTAACCACTGCCCAAACGAACTGAAGCACGCCACCAACGGCAATGCCCAACAAACGGAAGGGAAGCAGCAGAAGCCAAACAACGGGATAGGCAATTAGTGCAAGCAGCGCCAGCGGCCAGCAGAGTACAAACAAGATACACCACAGAACGAAGGTAAACATGGTCGGCTCCTGACCTACACTACGGACAGGCCGCCAGTTTGTTCGTGGATTATTAGCCGCCATGGCGCAGTCGCGACACGCGGCCCACGCCGCCATGCTCCCGCATTAGACGTTAAGATACAGGAGTACCGAACCTCTTTTGTATGCATCACCAAAGCCAAGCCCGCCGGCTGCGCGCAAGCTTCAGGTTGCTGCTCGTGCTAGTGCTGTGCGCTGTCTCTGCCGGTGCAGACGAGGTGGATGCCTTCGTCCGCGCTAGACTGCAGGAGCAGAAGCTGCCTGGCGCTGTCTTCGCGGTGATGCGGTACGGTGACGTGCTTCGCGCCGACGCATACGGTTTCGCCAACCTTGAGCTTGGTGTTCCCACCACGACAGAAACCGTATTCCAATTGGGATCCATCACCAAACAGTTCGCCGCCCGGGCCATTTTGATGCTCGCTGACGAGGGGAAGTTGCGGGTCAACGATCCCATTTCTCTCTACATTTCCCGCGCCCCGGCTTCATGGAGAGGCATCACCCTCCATCACCTGCTTACCCATACCTCTGGCATTCCAAACTGGGTTGGCATGGATGACTTCTCTTTTCACTCTGACTACACCGAGCGCGAGTTCCTGGCCATCTTCGCCGATAGAGCACTTGATTTCGCGCCGGGCGATCGCTTCCACTATTCCAGCGCGGCCTACTCACTGCTGACGATTGTGATCGAGAAGGTATCAGGCAAACGCTTTGGGGACTTTCTGGCGGAGCGCATCTTCGCCCCGGCGGGCATGGACTCCACCCGCATCAACGATACGACATCACTGGTCCCCGGACGTGCACAGGGCTACCTCATTCGCAATCGAAAGCTGCAAAACGCGGTGAACCTGCGGCCCCAAATCACCGCATCCAGCGGTGCGGTGCTCACCACGATTGCCGACATGGCGCGGTATGAACGAGTATTGCTGCGTGGAGCGGATTTGCGGCCTGCCAGCGAAGCTGCCCTGCTGCGCCCAGTCCGTCTCAACAATGGCCAGCCCTATCCCTACGGCATGGGGTGGTATCTGCGCCACGCCGGCAAAGTGGATATTGTGTACCACACTGGCACCACTGCGGCGGGCTTTCGAGCCGCCTATGTGCGCCACCTGCCCAGCGGCATATCAGTAGTGTTTATGTGCAACGCCAGCGGCGATGGCGTGGAGCCGCTTCCCATCGCGGAAGGACTCGTGCGCATCTACCTCGACCGGATGGTGGAAGCTTCCCAATAGACAGAACTTCCGAGGACAGGATGAGGCCGTCTAGCTCTTCGGCGTCGCGAGAAGGTGCTTCACGCGCTCCTCGATTTCCGCCACCAGTTTCGCGTGCCGGTCACCAGTCACTTTGCTTTCAAAACCAGCGTGGATGTAGTCCACCTTGCCGTCGCGATTCAGGTAGATCGTCGTTGGATAGGCGCCAAAGTTCACTAGTTGCGGCAGCGTGCGCGCGATTTCTCCCGGCTCGGTGGTGCCAGCCAGAAGCAGCGGGAACTCAATTGAATGCCGCGTCCGGTAAATCCGCAGCAATTCCAGGTCACGCTCCACGTTGCCGGTGTACTCGTAGGCTAGGCCAACGATTTCCAGGCCTTGGTCCTTATAGCGCTTGTACAGATCCACTAATACCGGCGCCTCATCATGACAGTTCGGACACCAGGTGCCGGTAATCGTCACCACCACTACCTTCCCTGCAAATCGGCTATCGGTGGAGGCTACCTGCTTACCATCCAGATCGACGCCTGCAAAACGGAAGGGCTCTTCGGGATCCTTCACGGTAGTGTAGCTGCCCGGGTCCTGAGGCTTCGTGCCCTGCGCCATCGCAGACTCGAAACGCTCCGCCACCACCTTTCGGTCGGAACCAAAATTGCCAACCAGCGTGCCATCGTCGGCGATCCTGGCGGTCCAAAGCAGGCCGCGAATGCCGTCAAAACGGCTCAAGTAGATCTGGCCGTCCTTCACATAACCGGCAAGATTACCCCAGTCCCCGCTGATGGGGATCACCGTTCCCCCCAGTTTTTCGCCCTCCTGCTTCAGGGTTGCGCGCCATACCCGTTGCTCGTCCCCTTCGCCAACCTTCAGAATCCAATCACCAGAAAGGTCTGGCCCCGCGGCAGTTGCGGCAAACGTCGGCAACTCGCGCGAGGCAGTGAACTTCCGGCCCGTCCGTGATTTGCCGCGCTGCCGGATGAACTCACCGGTCAGTTTGCCGTCTGCGAGTTCCGCCTGTAGCTCCGCGTCGTAGAAGTTGAACTTCAGTGCTAGTGACTTTCCGTCGAAGCTTCCGGAAGTGGCCTCTTCCCGGTCCGGTCCGTTCACCAGCGCCCCCCGGACGGTGTCGCCGTCGCGCACCACTTCAATTTGGAAAGCCACTTTGGGTGCATTTCCGTTCTCAATCTCGGCTTGCCACAAGCCCGCCACCGGGTCCGGCGCTTTCTGGCAGGCTACAAGGCAGAAAACCCCCAGAATCCCAAGAAACATCAGCATTTCCAGAAACCCGAAACGAATCCACGAAGTGGAGCAAGAGATGCCTCTATGGCGGGAGGGACGGCTGGCGTGCGGCATGATTACCTCTTTCAGTTGGATGCAATCCAGGTGGGGGGAGTGACCCTGAACGATCACGGATCGGCGCGGACCTGATCGATTGAATGGCTATTCGATCAAAGTGATAGGGTATCACGGCCCGCTGGTACTGCCTGCGGGCCGCCCTACCTGTGTGGTTGCATCGTAGGCTACTTGCTCGAAGCAGTGGTGGCCGGGGCTGCAAATTGGATGTCGAGCGTGATGTCCACTTCGTCTGAGATCATCAACCCGCCCGTGTCGAGCACGCGGTTGAAGGTGATCCCAAAATCCTTACGGTTGATCCGAGTGCTGGCTGCCGCCGCGCGGCGCAGCATTCCTCGCATATCTTTGATCTCGTCGGTGGGGCCTTCGATATTCAACACTACCTGCTTGGTGACGCCCTTCATGGTGAGGTCGCCAGTGGCCTTTAACCCGCTACCCGATTTCTCCACCTTGGTGGAAACGAACTTCATGGTGGGGAACTTCTCCACCTCGAAGAAATCAGCACTCTTCAGATGGCCATCTCGCTTGGCATCGTTGGTATTCACCGTGCTGACATCGATGGTGGCCTCCACCTTGGTTGCTGCCAGATTGGCGGGGTCGTACGAGACGGTGCCCTGCAGGTTTCCGAAAGCGCCACGCACCTTGCTCAATCCCATGTGGGTGACGGAAAAGTTGGCGCTGGAATGGGCCGGGTCAATCTTGTAATCAGCAGCCGTGGCGCCCAACGCAACCACGGCGGTCAAAATCAGTGTTTTCAGTATTCGAATCATAGTGTTCTCCTGTGGAAAAAATTGTGGATTCACTTCGTGCCGGCGTGGCGGCTGTTCGCCGGAGTTGACATGGATGCGGTTGCCTGGCGCATGCGGGCAAGCAACTGCAACAGATTGCGGATCTCGTCTTCGTCGAACACGGGAATGGACGCCTCCGTTGCGCTCTGAAGAGGACTTTCAATCGCTTCAAGTAGTTCCCGCCCGGCATCGGTGATGTGGGCATACACCACTCGCCGGTCCTTTGTGCATCGCTCCCGGCAGGCCCAGCCTTGCTGTTCTATCCGGTCAAGAAGGCGGGTTATTCCTGGCGTGCGCTCAATCATGCGGTCCGCAATTGAGAGGGTGGGTAAACCCCGCTCTCCCGCACCCCGCAGAATACGAAGCACATTGTACTGTTGCATGGTCAGGCCAAATGGTTGCAGTGCAACGGTGACAACGCTACGGAGGTGGTCGGCCGTGCGCAGAACCGCAAGCGCCACTTCTTCCCGCCGGTTGCGGAAGGGTCGCGATTGCTTGATCTCGAATTGTAACGACCCATCAATAGTTGCCACATAAATAAATGTAGCGGAAGATACTCGACGTGTCAACTATTTTCTGCAACCAAGCAGGGGAAAGCCCGGTCCTCAACGCTGCAAGCGCTTCCCAATCGTGTAAGCCCGTTGGGGATTTCCACGAGTTAGCTGGGCTATTTCCGCCTCGGTGAAGCTCTCTTGCCGCAATTTTGGAAGGAAATGAGTAAACAAGGCATCGTAAGCTCTGGGGGCACGGCCCGTCGCCCGGAAGCTGTTTCCATCATGGGAGAGCAGCACTTGACTCAGAAAGCCCCCAGCGCGCAGCCGGTTCAGAATCGCCAAGTGGCGGCCAATGGAGCCTACGTCGAGGCCATCGAGTGAAATCCAGGCTCCACGCTCCGCCGCGCGTTCTAGATCTCCAATTTCCAGAGCGCTATTGGCGTGAACCCAGATCCAGGCAGAGGCGGCTACGCCCTCGCTCGCGAGGATCTCCAACTGCTGGGCGGCCGCATCGGGGTTTCCTCCCGTATGCACCGCAATTGTTAGGCCGGTAGCGCGGTGCGTGCGCGCAGCCGCCACAATCAGTTTGCGATCGATCTCTGACAGCGCCCCCTCGTCCACACCGATCTTCAGGAAACCAGGGCGGATTCCTGTCTCGCCGATGCCGTCCTCAAACTCACGCAGCCAGCGCGCGGAAATTGCGTCGGCGTCTTCCGAGTGCGCGGCCGAGGGCACATAGCGATCATTGGCTGCTCCGTAGTACCCCGTATTCGTAAGCACATGGATTTCAGTGCTTTGTGAAAGTCGCCGCAACAGGTCAGGGCGTCTGCCAAACCATGCGGCTGTTGCGTCCACAATGCATCCCCCACCGAGCGATTTCACTTTTTGGAGGTAGGGCGTCACCGCTCTCAAGAGTGCAGCTTCGTCGTACTCTGCAGGCTCCGCAGGCTCGCCACCGAAATTCGAAAAGAGGTGCTCATGGGCGAGCACCAGGCCCAGTGTCTCGGGCGCAACCGGCCCCCGCACTGTCATCACCATGCCGTCCGCAGCGGACGGGGTCCGCGTGCACGCGGCCAACCCCGCGCACACGGAGGAGATCAGAAGCTGCCTGCGTTGCACAGTGAGATTCCTCCTGGATGGCACCAATCTCTCTCCGCCGCGAAAGCCAACGGCGGTTACTAAGGCGGTGAGTGGGGGCAGGGAAGTCGCGTTCTGGCCACCGAGCGTCACGCCCACAACTACGGACCCATCGGTCTACAGCCTTACCTCTTCCTTGCCTTCGTAGAGCTTGTCGACCTCAGTCTTGAACTTCTCGATCACCCGCGTGCGCCGCAGTTTCATGGTGGCCGTCAGCTCGCCGCCCTCCACGCTGAAATCACGGTCGAGGATCACGAAGCGACGGATCTTCTCGAAGTCAGCCAGTTCCTTGTTAAGCCTGGTCACCGCTCGCTGCACTTCCGCGTGGACGGCTGGCGCGGTGGCGATCTCCCCATACTCCTTGCCCCTGTAACTCTCCATGCCCGGAAGGTTCTCCGCGATTTGCTGATTGATGGTGAACAGCGCCGTGACGAACGGCAGCTTATCGCCCACCAGCAGTACATGGTTCACCAGCGGCTCCATCTTGAAGAAGCTCTCGATGCGCGACGGGTACACCTTCTTCCCGTTGGAACTCACAATCACGTCCTTCTTGCGGCCGGTGATAGAAAAATACCCCTCCGCGTCTACGGTGGCCAAGTCGCCGGTGTGTACCCAACCGTCGATCAGAACCCGAGAGGTAGCCTCCGGATCCTTGTAATAACCCGAGAAGATCATCGGTCCGCTCACCAGCAGTTCGCCATCGTCCGCCACTTTCATCAGCGCGCCAGGAAGCAGCGTGCCAATGGTGCCCGGTTTCGGATTCTCCAGAGGATTTAGCGCCGTAATGCCACCCTCGGTGAGCCCGAACCCTTCCATCAACGGGAAGCTGATCGCGAGGTAAAACCGGGCAAGGTCGCGGCCCAGTGGCGCTGACCCGGAGGCCGCCAGGCGCATCTCGCCGCCGAACCGGTCCCGTACCTTCTGGTAGACCAGCCGGTCGGCCAGTTTCTGTGCCAGCTTAATGTGGCGGGGCACGGGCCTACCATCCAGCCTGCAATCGAGCGCCGTCAAGCCCACACCCAGAGCCCAATAGAAGATCTTCTCCGCCAGCCCGCCCTTCTTCTTCACCTCGGTGCAGATGCTGGTGTAGATGCGTTCCCATAGCCGAGGCGGGGCCACGAAGAAGTGCGGCTTCACAGTCCGCAGGTCCTGCGGCAGCCGAAGCAGGCTGTCGGTGAAATACACCGTCATCCCGCAGCGGATCGGCAGCAACTGTCCGGCAAGCCGTTGCGTAATGTGGGCGGCCGGCAGAAATACCAGCGTGCGTTGCGTGGAATCAAGGCCGATCTCCGGGCCGATGTCCGTATTGGTGACACAGGCGTGGTGCGTCACCAGTGCCATCTTTGGCTGGCCTGTAGCCCCGGACGTGAGATACAGAATCGCGTAGTCTTCGGGCTGCACCTCGTTCTCAATGCACGAGAAGAACTGTGGGTCTTGCTCCGCCGCCTCCCGGCCAAGCTGCCTGATGGAGGCGAAAGTCACTGACTCCGGCAGCCCCTCGTCGGCTGGAGGCTCGCCGTCCATCAGGATCCACTTCACATCCAGCGGCTGATCGCCGCAGGCCTTGATGAGCTTCTTCATCGTGGCGGGGGAATCCGCAACTACCGCTTTCGCATCGCACTCCCGAATTGTGCGCACCTGGTCTTCCGCCGGATAGCTCAGGTAAACGGCTGCCGCGGTGCAGCCTGCGGTCATTACCGACGTGTCCACCAGATAGAAGGCGGCGCAGGTATCCGCCGCAATGGCTACCACGTCTCCGCGCTGCAAGCCCAACGAACGGAAGCCGCAAGCCCCTTCCTCCACGATCTCCTTGAACTGGTTCCAGGAATAGGTCTGGTAGCTCCGGGTTCCATCCTTGGTTACCGGTTGGTACAGCGCGGGGCGGTCTCCAAGCTCGGCGGCGGAATCCTTCAACAGTGTGTAGACGGTGCGGCGCGGCATGCTTCGGATGCTATCATCGCCCGCGAAGGCGCGGCAAGGCTGTGGCAATAGCAGATCAGCGGGTCTGCAACCCCTGTATTTTCAGTCCGTTCTCCAGCGTCGCGCTACAATGAACCCGATGGCTTGGGAACTTGAACTGAACACCGCCCGCACGCTCCTCCTGGAGGCCGGGCGCATCTCGCTTGACTACCGCAGCAAGGGCTTTCTTACGGAGATCAAGGACGACGATTCGCCGGTCACTGAGGCCGACAAGGCCACCGAGACTTTCCTCGTTGAGCGACTCAGCGACGCATTCCCCAACGACGGGTTCCTGGGCGAAGAAGGCAGCAGCCGCGAAGGAGCCAGCGGTCGCCGCTGGATTCTCGATCCCATAGACGGCACCAAGGATTACTCCCGGGGCATTCACAGCTACTCAAACCTGCTGGCCCTGGAAGCGGAGGGGGAGATTGTTGTGGGACTGGCGAACCATCCCGTACTTGGCAATCTCTACTCGGCGGCAAAAGGGCACGGCGCCTGGCATCATGCGGCCACGGGCAGCGCCCAACAATTACGGGTATCTAGCATCGACCGCTTCGGACGCGCCGTCATCGGTTTGAACGGCATCAATCACCTGGCGGGCAAATACTTTTCCGGATCCATCCCCGAGTTCCTGGAGCAGTTCTGGGCCGTCCGCTGCTTTGGCGGTTTGGAACCCGTTTATGTGGTAGCCGGGCAGATGGATGCTTTCCTGTCAGTCACAGGCAAGCCCTGGGACTATGCCTCATCCAAGATACTCATCGAAGAAGCTGGTGGCTGCTACTTCGATTTCGACGGAGTCTCGAGCATCTACTCGGAAACCTGCGTGGTATGCAACAAGGCACTTGAGGCCCCCATCCGGAGCTACTTCGAGGAAGCGCGGATAAGGGCCTGAACCGGGCAGTGCCACGTGCCTACTTGAAGAACGGGAACATCGCCTTCAGTTCATCCGGAGACGGCTGCCGCCCATACTCGCAGAGTTCGAAGGCTTCGGCGTGCTGTACCTTGGCCGCGCGCTCCTTACCGTAGAGGCGCTCCAGTGATTCCCGCATCGCTGGCGTAATGCTGCCCATCCGCGACTTGGCCAGCCAGGCACGGCGCGCTTTGGGGTCCTTTGGCACTTCGTTCAGCCTTCCCGCAGTCCAGGGTAGCCATTCGTAGAACTGGGAATCCTGGGCGTCCAACGCATCCACCTTCTGCTCCCATACGCCGTCGATGGCCACAGTGATATCCGGGCGGAAGGGGTTCGGGCGCTGGAAGTTGTCAGAGAAATACAGGAAGACGGGGTTTTTCTTGAGTGCCGGGGTATCCGAAGCGATATTCGGCACAATCACCATATAGGCCGCATCCTGCACCAGCATCGCTGTATAGCGATGATCCGGGTGGTAGTCGTTGGTGCGCGGGGCGATCACGATGTCGGCGTTCCAACTGCGGATGCGGCGAATGATCTCCTTTCGGACCTCCAGGGTGGGCATCAACTCACCGTCATGGTTGGGCAGCACTTCATACTCGGCGATGCCCAGCCGGCGCGCGGATTCCTGCGTCTCCTTGTATCGACGAACAGCCAGCGGGCCGCCCCCGATCTCGTGATGCCCGGCGTCGCCATTGGTGACGGATAGGAACTTCACAAGGTGCCCCTGTTTGGCGAACATGGCGGCTGTGCCGCCGAATTTGATATCGCAATCGTCGGGATGCGCGCCAATCGCGATGATGCGCAGTTTCCCATCGGGCGCCTGGGCAAACAGCATGGCGGAAGCCAACGTCAGGAGTATGGCGAAGAACAGTATGCGTTTCATAGTTGGCTCTAAGGTATCAAGCCTTCATGCCGATTTCCAAGCCCCTTGTTGTCTACTGGCGCCGGCAGCGTTTTAGTGACTGGCTGCATCCAATGAGGGTGCAAACAAATCAACGAACAATCGCTCAGATCCTGGAGGGAGTAAAGGCATCCGATGGAGCCGGAGTGCAATTGCGCCGCTACATTGGAGCCACGGAGTTGCAGGACCTTGACCCCATCCTGTTGTTTGACGAATTCCGCACGGACGGCGCCTCTGACTACGTTGCGGGCTTCCCAGACCATCCGCATCGCGGTTTCGAGACCGTTACCTATATGCTGGATGGCCGCATGCGGCATCACGACAACAAGGGCAATTCGGGACTGCTCGAAACTGGCGGGGCGCAGTGGATGACCGCCGGAGCCGGCCTCATCCATTCCGAGATGCCTGAGCA